>NZ_JBSFXG010000018.1:0-184305 GCF_053595235.1 Streptomyces sp. NPDC002520
GGCCTGCGCCGCTCCTTCGGCGCCACGCCGGCGCTGGACGGCCTGGACCTGGTACTCGACGAGCCGCCCTTCGGCATGTCAGGCGCCGCGGCGCGGGGCCGGGGGCAGCGCCGCCGGGACGGGCTGCGCCCCGGTCTCGTGCTGCGGCCGCCCGATCGTGCCGATCCGCTGCCACTGCGACTGCTGCCGCGCGCTGTAGGCCCCCGCGCTGTAGGCGCTGTACGAGCTGCTGAACGACCCAGGACGGTAGCCCCCGTACGCGCCCGTGCTCTGCGGAAGGCTCCCGAACGCGACGAAGTCCAGCTCCTCCTCACCACTGCGGTCCCCCGGCAGCGTCCGGAAGGACCTCATCCACTCCGCGGAGAGCGAGTCGTAGATCGGCGTGGCCGAAGCCCTGCCGGAACTCTCCTGCCCCCTTCGCGCGGAGGGAATGGGGGAGAAGCCGGACCGGCGGGGAGGAGAGGTGTCGTATGCGTGCACGTATGTCCAAACGACGGCAGTCGTGAAGGGATGCGGCCGGTGCCGGGCTTTTGGGGCGCGAGTCTGTCTCCCTCGGGCTATCTCAGGTACCGGCGAGAGGCAGCGCCGCCGCCACCAACAGCCCGTTCGCCGCGGCCCTGTCGAGCGCGTTCCGCAGCAGGTCCTCGCGCGGCTGCCGCCCGATGGACCCCACCGGCGCCGCGAACATCAGCACCTGCTGGTGCTTGTTCGCGGCGGACCGCCACCCCTCCGTGACCTGCAGCGGCTGGTGCGCCTGCCACCAGGCCACCGGCTGCCCCCCGTTCACCCCTGGCTGGAGCACCGCGTGCAGCTGGCCCACGGCGAGCAGCACGGACCACCCGTGCAGCACCGGCGGCACGGTCGCCAGCTCGGTCACCGGCAGGTAGCCCTGCTCGATGAGCAGCGGCAGGAAGTCGTCGCCGGGCCCGGTGGAGCCCGGACGTGCGATGGGCCCGGTCGGCTCGACCACGAGCGCCGGGTGCAACTCGCCCTCGATCAGGACGAGTCCGCTGGTCACGCCCAGCACGGCCGGCTCGGGCACGGCCCTGCCGGGGCCGGCGTCCGTGGCGATGTCGCCGCCGATGGAGCGGACGGCGCCCTGCAGTTGCTCCTCGGTCACCTGGACGACCTGCGAGGGCAGGCAGCTGGCATGGGCGAAGGCGAGCACGGCGGTCTCGTCGCCGACGAACAGAACGGTGCTGGTGCGCTCCTGCTCGGAGTCGCCCGGGGTGCGGCAGGACGTGCAGTCGTAACTGCCCGGGGCGTTCTCTCCGGCGAGCAGCCGGTCGGCTTCTTCGTCGCCGATCTCGGCGCGTACGGCGTCACTGACGTCGAGCATGCGCGGCACGGTGGCTCCCTCGGAATGCGGTGCTGGGGGCGGCCGGGTGGCTCCCGTCCGCTGAGCCCCGGGGTTCCGGGCTCATGAAGAAGACAACGGACGTGCTGTGGTGGTGGTCACGCTCGGAGGGGAACCGAGTCGAACCGCCCACCGCGCAGCGTCACCGTCGGTTCGGAATCGACCACTCACCGTCAACTTTGTTTCCTGTCAAGGAACTTGATTGGGTGAAGTGAGTCACATGTCGTCTTGGCGACTGGTCGGAAAATCACGAAATCAGCGAACAAAGTGGTTGGCCGGAAAACGCCGATACTCGCGGTAACAGTGAACTGGCCTGGAATGACGGTGAGTTGGTTGATATCGACCGCCCTATCTCCCTACATTCCTCCGCCGTGTGCAACGAGCACCGCTCGGGTACGTTCGCCGGCCGGCACCAGGCAGAGCACGATCGACGCACGGTCACGGCGGACGGGGCAGGCGCGAGGAACCGCGGTCCTACGCGGGAAGTCGCGCCACGCCTTGGGGGATCCCGGGTTCGTGGAGAGGGAATTACATGTCCGAGTGTGCCGATACCACCCGCAACACCGAACGTCGCGACAGCGCCCGCAAGGGCCGTACGACGGCCGCCCTCGCCGGGGCGGCGCTGCTGGCCCCGCTGGGTCTGCTGGCCGCGACCGGCAACGCCGCCGCGGCGGACAACGGAGTGTGGGACCGCATCGCCCAGTGCGAGAGCGGTGGCAACTGGCACATCAACACCGGCAACGGCTACTACGGCGGGCTCCAGTTCTCCGCCGGCACCTGGCGCGCGTACGGCGGCACCGCCTACGCCCCGACGGCCGACCAGGCCTCCAGGAGCGCCCAGACAGCCGTCGCCACCAAGGTCCAGCACGCCCAGGGCTGGGGCGCCTGGCCGGTCTGCTCGGCCCGTGCCGGAGCCACCGGCGCGGCACCGGCGGCCGCCTCCTCGGGCACGACCGCCTCGAAGGGCAGCGTGACGACGAAGTCCGCCCCGGTGAAGTCCGCCCCCGTGAAGTCCGTCCCCGCGACGGCGCCGGAACGTCCGGCCGGCCACACCGGCCGCAGTGCCTCCCGCGGCGACTACACCGTCCGCGAGGGCGACACCCTCAGCCTCATCGCCGCCCGGCACGGCACCACCTGGCAGCGGATCTACGCCGACAACAAGTCGGTCATCGGCGGCGACCCCGACCTGATCGTGCCCGGCCAGCGCCTCGCGCTCTGAGCGGGCGACCGGTGCCGGTCACCTGACGCGCGAACGGCCGCCGTCCTCCTTCCTGCGAGGACGGCGGCTGTCCGCGTACTCCGCGAACTCCGGATGGTGCAGGTCGAACGCCGGCGACTCGGAGCGGATCCGGGGCAGGGCGACGAAGTTGTGCCGGGGCGGCGGGCAGGACGTCGCCCACTCCAGCGAGCGGCCGTAGCCCCAGGGGTCGTCCACCTCGACCTTCTCTCCGTACCGCGCGGTCTTCCAGACGTTGTGCAGGAACGGCAGCGTGGACAGGCCGAGCAGGAAGGAGCCGATGGTCGAGACTGTGTTGAGCGCGGTGAAGCCGTCGGTGGCGAGGTAGTCGGCGTACCGGCGGGGCATGCCCTGCGCGCCCAGCCAGTGCTGCACCAGGAACGTGGTGTGGAAGCCGGTGAACAGCGTCCAGAAATGGATCTTGCCGAGTCGCTCGTCCAGCATCTTCCCGGTGAACTTGGGCCACCAGAAGTAGAAGCCGGCGAAGATCGCGAAGACGACGGTGCCGAAGACGACGTAGTGGAAGTGGGCCACGACGAAGTACGAGTCCGTGACGTGGAAGTCCAGCGGCGGGGACGCCAGGATCACCCCGGTCAGACCGCCCAGCAGGAACGTCGCCAGGAAGCCCGTCGCCCACAGCATCGGTGTCTCGAAGGACAGCGAGCCCTGGAGCATCGTGCCGGTCCAGTTGAAGAACTTCACGCCCGTCGGGACCGCGATCAGGAACGACACGAAGGAGAAGAACGGCAGCAGCACCGCACCCGTGGCGAACATGTGGTGCGCCCACACCACCATCGACAGACCCGTGATCGCCATGGTCGCGCCGACGAGCGTCAGATAGCCGAAGACCGGCTTGCGGCTGAAGACCGGGATGATCTCCGTGATGATCCCGAAGAACGGCAGCGCGATGATGTAGACCTCGGGGTGCCCGAAGAACCAGAACAGGTGCTGCCACAGCAGCGCCCCGCCGTTGGCCGCGTCGAACACGTGCGCGCCGAACCGCCGGTCCGCCTCCAGGCACAGCAGCGTGGCCGCCAGCACCGGGAACGCCATCAGGATCATGATCGACGTGAACAGCGTGTTCCAGGTGAAGATCGGCAGACGGAACATCGTCATGCCCGGCGCGCGCATCACGACGATCGTGGTGATGAAGTTGACCGCGCCGAGGATCGTCCCGAAGCCGGCCAGCGCGAGCCCCGTGATCCACAGGTCCGGGCCGATGCCGCGGGAGTGCGTGGCGTCGTTGAGCGGGGCGTAGGCGAACCAGCCGAAGGCGGCCGGCCCCTCGTGCGTCAGCAGCGAACCCAGCACGATCAGACCGCCGAACAGGAAGAACCAGTACGACAGCATGTTCAGGCGCGGGAACGCCACGTCCGGCGAGCCGATCTGCAGCGGCATCAGCTCGTTGGCGAAGCCCGCGAAACTCGGGGTCGCGAACAGCAGCAGCATGATCGTGCCGTGCAGCGTGAACAGCTGGTTGTACCGCTCGTTGTCGACGAGCTGAAGCCCCGGCCGGGCCAGTTCGGCCCGCATCAGCAGTGCCATGACACCGCCGGCCAGGAAGAACAGGAAGGACGTGATCAGGTACAGATGGCCGACCTTCTTGTGGTCGGTGGTGGTGAGCCAGTCCACCACCAGCCGCCCTGCCCGCCCGCGCCGCTCCGGCTGCGCCGTCGCCCGTACGGTGTCGGTCCCCATCGCTCGCTCGCCCCTTCGCTCGTCGCGCCCGGGACCGCTGCGGCCCGGGGCACGCCCGCCCGCGAGCTGCCCTCGGATGCCCGCGCGGCCGTGCGCTCCGACCGGGGTGTACAGCGGGCATGTGCGGAATCCGTGAAATTCCTATGCGGCGTCAGCTCCCGCTTCGGCGCGCCGGATTCCGCCGGGAATCACTTTCCGGACCCCGCCCCGATCATCACGTGGGCACTTTCCGCCGGGTAATTCGGCGGGGCATCACGACACGCGGGAATTCTGTTCGATTGCACCGGGAAGCCGAACGGAAACCCCCGTACGTGTGACGGAGTTCGAAGGAATCGCGCGTCGGCAAGCTGTGACAGAAGTGTGACCGGGCGCGGGAACTCCTGATACCTGCCGGGCCCGGCTTCCGTCGTCGCCCGATGCGGCCTAGCGTGGCCGTATGGCACCGATTCCCACTCCGCCCGCGGAGCCCAAGGACAGTCCCGACGGGTACGTCGGCCTCGACGCCGAGCACGCCGAGCGGCTCGCCCGGGAGCGAGGGTGGTCGACGGTACGGTCGCTGCCGCCCGGCGCGATCATCACCATGGAGTACCGCGTGGGCC
The DNA here is from genome assembly GCF_053595235.1 of Streptomyces sp. NPDC002520. NCBI lineage: Bacteria > Bacillati > Actinomycetota > Actinomycetes > Kitasatosporales > Streptomycetaceae > Streptomyces > Streptomyces sp. NPDC002520. Next base: position 4,892 of record NZ_JBSFXG010000018.1, read on the forward strand.
GGCTCAACTTCGAGGTGACCGACGGCCGGGTGACCCGTTCCTGGAAGGGCTGACCCAGGCTGCCGCCGGGCCCGACACCGCGGGCCCGGACGACGAAGGCCCCGCTTCCCGGTGAGGGGAGGCGGGGCCTTCTGTCCGTGCGGGGGCGGGTGTGCGTACCGGAACCCCGTCGTCCTGGTGGGGTGTCAGCCGCCGGTCACGGGACGGGCCTGCTGGGAGGTGCCGCGCGGGAGCCGGTCGGCGTGCGGCGGCCGGCGGCTGCCGGCCGGGGTGACCGGGCTGCGCTCCGAACGGGCCGCGTGGGGGCCGGGGGCCAGATGGATCGGGGCCCGGGAGCCGCGCCCCGACGACACCGGTTCGAGCGCCGGAGCGTGCCGGGTGGACGGCTCGACGGGCGTGGCCGTCGGTCGGAGCACCACCGGGGCGACGGGGGCGGCGGGTGCCGGCATGGGTGCCGGGCGCCCGCCACGGGCGCGCCAGCGGTCGCGCAGGTCGAACAGCGCGTCCTCGGTCCGGGCGATCAGCGGCTCGAACCAGGGCAGGGCGAGCAGGATCAGCAGACCGGCGGCCCAGCCCAGCAGCACGTCGCTCAGCCAGTGCGTACCGAGGTAGACGGTGGTGAGGCCGACGCCGAGCGAGGTGATGGCGGAGGCCGCCGACAGCCAGCGGCGCGCTCGTGGGGTAGAGGCCAGATACGCCAAAATGCCCCAGGTCACCACCGCGTTGGCGGTGTGGCCGCTGGGAAATATATCGCCGCCCAGACCCATCTCGTTCGAGCCGATCACGGTCGCGTAGTGCGGACCGAGGCGCCCCATCCCGAGCTTGGCGGCGCCGACCGTGATGTTCAGCAGCAGAAGCGAGGCGGCCAGGGTCAGCAGGGGGCGCAGCGTGTGCTGCCGCCAGGAGCGCCAGCCCAGCCAGGCCGCGACCATCACCGCGGTGGGGCCGCGCTGGCCGAGCACCACGTAGTAGTCGAGGAAGGCGTGGATCTGCGGCCACTGCTGGTACGGCCGGAAGAACATGACCTGCCAGTCGAGGCGGACCAGCCACGAGGTGGTGATCACGGCCCACACGATCGCCAGGTAGAAAGCCAGGGTCGCGGAGAACAGCACGACCCGGTGCCGGCTCATCCGCGGCATGTCGATGAAAGCCGGTCGTTCCGGCTCACGATCCAGCCTGGCGAAGAACCGGTCCAGACGCCGGGTCAGGTTTCGTTCGGTACGCACCCAATCGACGTTACAGCGAGTGAGCTGTGTTCCCTGTCGAAACGGCACCTTTGTGATGACGATGTGATGTGGGAAACCTCTCAGGAGTGCTCAGAATTCTTCGACGCGGCAATCCTGTGCGCGCCGCTTCCGGCAATTCCTTTGATCATGCCGGGGGTTGGATATATGGCTCACATAAATGCGTTCACCGCAGCATCGGATGGAATTCAGGGTGCGGTCATCGGGCCGCCGGCGTTGATCACGGAGGGCCGGAGCCGTTCAGCCAGAAGGCGCCATAGACCGCCGTCGCCGCCGCCACACCGCCCGTGACCAGGGCCGACCTGGACGTGCGCAGCCGGGCCAGGGCGCGCGCGAGCGGGAACAGCACCGGGAAGGCGGGCATCAGCAGCCGCGGCTTCGACCCGAAGTAGCTCGACGCGCACAGCGCGAGGGCCAGCACGACGCCCGTGTACACCAGCAGCGCGACGGGCTGACGCTGACGAACGCCGGTGACGTAGAGCCAGATCAGCAGGGCGACACCGATCATGAGGCCCGCACCGACGAGGGCCGACGGAAATGACGTGAACTTGTCGGCCACGAACCGGGCGAAGGCGTATCCGCCGTCGAACCCGTTGCGCCACCCGGCCTGCACGTCCAGATATCCGAGCGGCCCCTTTCCGGTGCGGTGCCCGACCCACAGGACGTAGCCGGCGGCACCCAGCGGAGCGAGGAGCATGCCGAGAACCCGGCGGGAGACGGGGGCGCTGGTGGTGAGAGACGGGGCGCGTGTCGTCTCGCGCGCGCCGTCTGTATTCAATACGCGCTCGGCGTGGGCGTCGCTCGCCGGGGTGGGGGCGTGTTCGCCGCTCCGAGCGCCGCTCGTGCCTCGCGCGCTTCGGTCTCGCACGAAGGAGGTCACACCGACCACCCAGACCGCCGCGACCACCGCGAGTCCCACCGGCCGGGTCAGCCCGGCCAGCGCCGCCAGCACGCCCGCGCTCACCCATCGGCCGCTCAGCACCGCGTACAGCGACCAGGCCGCCAGCGCCGTGAACAAGGACTCGCTGTACGCCATCGACTGCGCGATCCCGACCGGCAGCACCGCCCACAGCAGCACCGCGCAGACCCCCACCCGGCGGCCGTACACCCACTCCGCCACCGCGAAGATCCCGCAGGCCGCCGCGAGCGAGGCGAGCAGGCTGACCACGAACCCGGCGTCCGCGTACGACAGGGGAGTCACCGTGTGCAGCAGCCGCTCCAGCCAGGGCAGCAGCGGGAAGAAGGCGAGGTTGGAGTGGACGTCGCCGTTCGGCAGCCGCACCTGGTAGCCGTAGCCCAGCTCGGCGACCCGCGAGTACCACAGCGAGTCCCAGCGAGCGGTCAGCAAGGTGTACGCGCTCTTCCCGTGCGCGGCGCTCCACGCGGCCAGCACGACCAGGCCCAGGGCACGGACGGCCGCGTACCCGAGGAGGGCCGGCGCCGCCCGGCGCGGAAGAGGGGCCCGGAACGGGGTCGCACGCGTCGCAAGATCGGTCACGGGCTCGATTATCGACCGGCCATTGAACCGGACCGCTCGCCGGGGCGTGGTCAAGAGCGGAGGAAGTGGCGTACGCCACACGGGTTCGGTCGTGCGTGTGAGAGGTCCGCCACGTGTCCGCGCGGAGGACTCGCGTACGCTGACGAGTCACCCGCGTGGGTTGCGCGGGCCGGAGACCCCCGCTCCTCTCCGGCCGTACGACGGGAAGTCCCCACCCCGCCGATCCGCCGCACGCGAGGGACCATCTGGGAGGTACGTACATGTCCGGGACGACCACGGCCGCCCTGCGGCCGCGCCGTCGGCCGGCCGGGGCCGGTGCCAACCGCTGGGTCGTCCTCTTCGTCCTCTGCGCCAGCCTGCTGCTGGTCGCCCTGGACGCGACCGTGCTGCACGTGGCGGTGCCCGCCGTCACCGAGGACCTCAGGCCCGGCGCCGTCGAACTGCTCTGGATCGTCGACATCTACCCGCTGGTCTGCGCCTCGCTGCTGATCCTCTTCGGCACGCTGGGCGACCGGGTCGGCCGCAGACGCGTCCTGCTGCTCGGCTACGCCCTCTTCGGTGTCGCCTCCGCCGTCGCCGCCCTCGCACACAGCCCCGAGACCCTGATCCTCGCCCGTGCGCTGCTCGGCGTCGGCGGCGCGATGATCATGCCCGCGACCCTGTCGATCCTCCGCCAGGTCTTCCCCGAGCGGCGCGAGCGCGCGCTGGCCATCGGCGTCTGGAGCGCCGTCGCCGCCGTCGGCGCGGCGGTCGGACCGCTGCTCGGCGGGTTCCTGCTGGAGCACTTCTGGTGGGGCTCGGTCTTCCTGGTCAACATCCCGCTGATGCTGGTGAGCCTTCCGGTCGGCCGGATGCTGCTGCCCGAGTCGCGCGGTGAACGCGATGGCCCCTGGGACGTGACCGGCGCGCTGATGGCGGCGGCCGGCCTCTTCGGTGTCGTCCTCGGGGTGAAGCGGCTCGGCGGCGGCGAGCAGGTGGCCGGCCCCCTCACCCTGGTGCCGCTCGTGGCGGGCGCCGCACTCCTCTTCTCCTTCGTACGACGCCAGGGACGGCGCCCGCATCCGCTGGTGGACCTGCGCATGTTCCGGCGACCCGCGTTCAGCACCTCGGTGGGCTGCATCGTGCTGGCGATGCTCGCACTGGTGGGTCTGGAGCTGATCGCGGCCCAGTACCTCCAGCTGGTGCTCGGTCTGTCACCGCTGGAGACGGGCCTGCGGCTGCTGCCGCTGACCATCGCGGCGATGGCGGCAGGCCTCGCGGGCGCGCGCATGCTGCGCCGCTTCGGCCCCCGCCGGATGGTCTGCTTCGGCTTCTGCCTCACCGCCGCCGCCGTCCTCACCCTGACCGCGATGGGCGCCGCCGACAACGCGAGCCTGCTGCTCCTCGGCTTCGTGCTGCTCGGCTTCGGCCTGGAGACGACCCTGTTCGGGGCTTATGAGTCGATGCTGAGCGAGGCACCGGCCGAACGGGCGGGCGGGGCCGCGGCGATCGGCGAGACCTCCTACCAACTGGGCGCCGGCATCGGGATCGCCCTGCTCGGCAGCGTGATGAACGCGGCCTACGCGCCCGGCCTCAGGTCGGTGCCGGGCGTGCCCGCGCACGCGTCGCGCGCCGCCGGTCACTCGCTCGGCGAGGCCTACGACATCGCCGGACGCCTGGGCGGGGCCGGCGGGGACGCGCTGCGCCGGGCCGCTCGGGAGTCCTTCGTGCACGGGCTGCACGTGACCCTGCTGGTCAGTGCCGGCCTGCTGCTGCTCGGCGCGGTGATCGCGCTGCGGCTGCCCCGGATCATGCAGTGCGCGGACCCCCGCGAGGACGCCGTGGAGGTCGGCGCAGGCGCCGCCGACGTGGGGCTGCCCTCCCCGCGGGAGGCCGAGAAGCCGAGGGTGCCGGCGCTGACTCCCGCCCTGGACATACAGGACACCGCGCCGTAATCTCGACGTCAGCGTCTTAACTAGCATTGCTAGTTTCCGGGTGCGTCGCCGCGTTCCTCAGTGTTCCGGAGGGTGTCCCATGTCCGCGTCCGCGAAATTGCCCCCGTTCGACCCCGCCGACCCGCTCGGGATCGACGACCTGCTGGACCCGGAGGACCTCGCGGTCCGGGACACCGTACGCAGCTGGGCGGCCGACCGCGTCCTGCCCTCCGTCGCCGACTGGTACGAGAAGGGTGAGCTGCCCGGCATCAGGGAGCTCGCCCGCGAACTCGGTGGCATCGGCGCCCTCGGCATGTCCCTGACCGGGTACGGCTGCGCGGGCGCGTCGGCGGTGCAGTACGGCCTGGCCTGCCTGGAACTGGAGGCCGCCGACTCGGGCATCCGCTCCCTCGTCTCCGTGCAGGGCTCGCTCGCCATGTACGCCATCCACCGCTTCGGCAGCGAGGAGCAGAAGCAGGAGTGGCTGCCCCGCATGGCCGCCGGCGAGGTGATCGGCTGCTTCGGGCTCACCGAGCCCGACCACGGCTCCGACCCCTCCGCCATGCGCACGCACGCCAAGCGCGACGCTGGGGGTACCTCCCGCTCGAGCGGAGCCGAGAGTGGGGGAGACTGGGTCCTCAGCGGCCGCAAGATGTGGATCACCAACGGGTCGGTCGCCGGGGTGGCCGTCGTCTGGGCGCAGACCGAGGACGGCATCCGCGGCTTCGTCGTCCCCACCGACCGCCCCGGCTTCTCAGCGCCCGAGATCAAGCACAAGTGGTCCCTGCGCGCCTCCGTCACCAGCGAACTGGTCCTGGACGACGTACGGCTGCCCGCCGGTGCCGTCCTGCCCGAGGTCACCGGACTGCGCGGACCGCTCAGCTGTCTCTCGCACGCCCGCTACGGCATCGTCTGGGGCGCCATGGGCGCGGCGCGCAGCTGCTTCGAGGCGGCCCTCGGCTACGCGAAGACGCGGGAGCAGTTCGGGCGGCCCATCGGCGGCTTCCAGCTCACCCAGGCCAAGCTCGCCGACATGGCGGTCGAACTGCACAAGGGGATCCTGCTCGCCCACCATCTGGGGCGGCGGATGGACGCCGGCCGCCTGCGTCCCGAACAGGTCAGCTTCGGCAAGCTCAACAACGTCCGCGAGGCCATCGAGATCTGCCGTACCGCGCGGACGATCCTCGGTGCCAACGGGATCTCCCTCGAGTACCCCGTCATGCGGCACGCGACCAACCTCGAGTCGGTGCTCACCTACGAGGGCACCGTCGAGATGCACCAGCTCGTGCTGGGCAAGGCACTCACCGGGCTCGACGCCTTCCGGTGAGCCCCCGAGGAGGCAGGGCCGGTGGGCGGCCCTGCCTCAGCTCTGGTTGAAGAACCCGTCCCCGCGGCGCGAGGACGTCTCACCGCTGACGATCTCCGTGTTCGCCGGCGTCAGCAGGAACACGCGGGTCGCGACCCGCTCGATCGAGCCTCGCAGGCCGAAGATCAGCCCGGCGGCGAAGTCCACGACGCGCTTGGCGTCGGCCGGCTCCATCGCCGTGAGGTTGATGATGACCGGGACACCGTCCCGGAACAGCTCGCCGATGGCGCGGGCGTCCCGGAAGCTGTCCGGGGTGACCGTGCCGATCTGGCGGCCCTTCTCCTCGGCCGTGTCATCGGCCACCTTCACCCGAGGGTCAGTGACCCAGGCGTCTGCGGACTCCGAGCCCTCGGAGTAGTCGTCGTCGTAGTAACGCTCGTCATCGTTGTCGTCGACGAGGCCGAGCCACGCACTCGCCTTGCGTACCGATCCCATGGACGCCTCCTCTCACAGCGGTCTTCTTGCGTTTCTCGTCCCTATGGTCATCCATGATGCTGACAGTGCGCCAAGGAGATAGACGGCGCGCGGGGGGTTTGTGACGGTACTGGTGCACAGTCCATCCGTCGAGAGCCCTTGTCTCCCAAGGGTCGTGCCTCACAGGGCTGCTGACTGGGAGTGAAATATGATTGTTTTCGGCGGATGGGTGAGTCGCGGTGCGCACGAGTGAACGGATCGGCTGATACAAGCCGACAGTCGGTCGATACGATGCGGCGGCGTCATGCCACGTCGCACCACGGGGGATCGTCATGTTCGGGATCGTCAGGCCCTGCTCGCACCGGCTCGGTGAACGCCTCAGGACCGAGTGGATGGCGCATCTGTGCGGCCTCTGCCTCGCGTTGCGCAAGGACCACGGACAGTTCGCACGCATCGTGACGAACTACGACGGGCTGCTCATATCGGTTCTGACGGAGGCTCAGGCGGGTGCGGTGAGCGGGTCCCGCCGTACCGCGGGCCCCTGCGCGCTGCGCGGCATGCGGACGGCCTCCGTCGCCCAGGGGGAGGGGGCGCGGCTCGCCGCGGCCGTCTCGCTCGTGCTCGCCTCCGCCAAGGTCCGCGACCATGTCGCCGACCGCGACGGGCTGCTGGCCCGCAGGCCCGTGGCAGCCGCGGCGCGCCGGGTCGCGGCCGGCTGGGGGCGGGCCGGGGAACGCGGCGGGTCGGCGGTCGGGTTCGACACCGGCATCCTCGTCGAGGCCGTGGACCGGCAGATCGGCCTGGAGACCCTGGCGGGTCCGGGCACCCCGATCCTGACGGTGACCGAGCCGACCGAGACCGCGACCGCGGCCGCCTTCGCGCACACCGCGGTGCTGGCCGGGCGGCCGGACAACGCCGCACCGCTCGCCGAGGCCGGCCGGCTCTTCGGGCGGCTCGCGCATCTGCTGGACGCTGTGGAGGACCAGGACGCCGACGCGGCGTCGGGCGCGTGGAACCCGCTGACGGCCACGGGTACGTCCCGGGCCGAGGCCCGCCGGCTCGCCGACGACGCCGTGCACGGCATCCGGCTCGCCCTGCGGGAGGCCGAGTTGGCCGACGGAAAGCTGGTGCACCTGTTGCTGGTGCACGAGCTGCGGCGCTCGGTGGACCGGGCGTTCGGCACGTCGTCGTGCGGACACGCGCCCGAGGCGTCGTTCGGACCGCCGCCGGGGCAGCACGCGCCCGGCGCTCCGGGGTACCCGCACGGCGATCCCTCGCATGGCGGCCCCTCGCACGGCAATGTCTTCGGGGGGCTGCCGCAGCGTCCGGACAAGCGGGGTTTCTGGGCAGGTTGCGCGGCTGCCCTCGGTCTGTGCTGCACCTGCAAGGTGTGCTGCGCGGACGAGTTCGAGGGGCCCTGGTCGCGGAAGCGGCGCGAGGGGTGCTGTGCCAGCTGTGACTGCGACTGTGACTGGTCGTGCTGTCAGGCGTGCGAGGTCTGTGAGTGCTGTGAGTGCTGTTCCTGTTGTGACTGCGGGTTGTGAGTGCGGGTTGTGAGTGTTGTTTGGGGTGCGGGTCGGGGTGCGGGTCGGGGGTCGGGGTGCGGGCTCGGTTGTGGGTTGGGCGGGTGGCGCAACGGCGGGGTGGTTCAAAGGTTGACGGCCGAAAGGCGCTCTTGTGCCGACCGGTCGTCCGGTCGAATACTGCCTCCAGCGCTTGTCAGGGACATGTGGATTCAGCGGCATGTGGATTTAGCGACATGTGGGCTCCGGATCCGGTACGACTCCTCTGGCTGCGCCTCACGGGCCCCGACCCCACGCGGGCCCCCGAATTCCCCTGGGAGGGAACGAAACGTGAGGATCAAGCGCACCACTCCCCGCAGTGGCATCGCGAGACGGACCCGACTGACCGCCGTTGCCACCGGCTTCCTGGCCGCCGCCGCGCTCGCCGCCCCTACGGCGAATGCCAGCGACGCTCACACGTTCAGCGCCAACCAGCTCACCAAGGCGAGCGACTCCGTCCTCAAGGCCGACGTCCCCGGTACGGCCTGGGCGGTGGACAGCAAGACCCACCGTGTCGTCGTCACCGTCGACAGCACGGTCTCCCAGGCCGAGATCGCCAAGATCAAGCGGCAGGCCGGAGGCGACGCGGGCGCCCTCGTCGTCAAGCGCACGGCCGGCAAGTTCAACAAGCTGATCTCGGGCGGCGACGCCATCTACGCGAGCAGCTGGCGTTGCTCGCTGGGCTTCAACGTGCAGGACGCCAGCGGCAACTACTACTTTCTGACCGCCGGGCACTGCACCGACGGCGCGGGCACCTGGTGGTCGAACTCCTCGCACACCACGACGCTCGGCACCACGGCCGGCTCCAGCTTCCCCGGCAACGACTACGGCATCGTGCGCTACACGAACTCGTCGGTCACCAAGTCGGGCACCGTGGGCAGCCAGGACATCACGAGCGCGGCCACGCCGTCCGTCGGGACGACCGTGTTCCGCCGTGGTTCCACCACCGGTACCCACAGCGGCCGGGTCACCGCGCTCAACGCGACGGTCAACTACGGTGGCGGAGACGTCGTCTCCGGGCTGATCCAGACCACGGTCTGCGCCGAGCCCGGTGACTCCGGCGGTCCGCTGTACGGCGGCACCACCGCGTACGGTCTGACCTCCGGGGGCAGTGGTAACTGCACCTCCGGCGGTACGACGTTCTTCCAGCCGGTCACCGAGGCGTTGAGTGCCTATGGGGTTCACGTCTACTGACGGGATCCGCTGAAGAGGTGTGCTGTGCCCCCGTGCGCTGTCTTGCGTGCGGGGGCTTTTGGTTGTTCCGGGTGGGGACTCGGGTCTGGGGGTGAGGGGTGGGATGGGGTTGGGGGTCTGGGGGTGAGGGGTGGGATGGGGTTGGGGGTCCGGGGGTGAAGGTTTTGTTTCGGACACTCGTAACCGTCACTGTCCGCCTACGCGTTACTCGCGCGTAGTGTTTGCAGTGCGAATTCCCTGGGATGACTGACCACGGTCAAGTTGGGTGGAGTGTGCGGGCGTTTTCTGTGCGCGTCCTGAAGTCGACCTTGTGTGCCCCCTGTGCGGTTCGGAAGAGTAGGCGCCCGTCAACCAGCCTTCCGGTTCGTGAGGTCCCCACAATCTCTCGGGCCGACCCCCCACAGGAGGACATGAGTTGAAGCACCGACGCATATCCGGGCGGCGGGCCGCCGTGGCCGGTGCGGGAATCGCCGCACTGGTCGCCGCGGGAGTCACCTTCCAGACTGCGAACGCCAGCGAGCCGGCGAAGTCCGCTCCGAAGGCGCGGGTTCTGTCGGCACCCGCGGCCGGAGAACTCGCCCTGCGGCTGACGCCGGACCTCGGGTCCGACGCGGCCGGCAGCTACTACGACGCGCGGACGAAGAGCCTCGTCGTCAACGTGCTCGACGCGGCCACCGCGAAGACCGTCGAGGCGGCCGGCGCGAAGGCGAGGATCGTCACCAACTCCCTCGCCGAGCTGGCCGGGGCGCGGGCGACGCTGAAGAAGGACGCGACCATTCCCGGTACCTCGTGGGCGACCGACCCGGTCACCAACAAGGTCGTCGTCACCGCGGACAGGACGGTGTCCGGGGCTGAGCTTGCCAAGCTCGGGAAGGTGACCGACGGGCTCGGGTCCAAGGTCGAACTCAGGCGGTCGAAGGGGGAGTTCAAGCCCTTCGTCGCCGGTGGTGACGCCATCACCGGGTCCGGTGGGCGTTGCTCGCTCGGGTTCAACGTGGTCAAGGACGGGCAGCCGTACTTCCTGACCGCGGGACACTGCACCGCGGCGATCTCCAGCTGGTCGGACTCCAGCGGGAAGGAGATCGGGCAGAACGCGGAGTCGCACTTCCCGGGGACCGACTTCGGGCTGGTCAAGTACTCGGCGGATGTCGAGCACCCGAGCGCGGTCGATCTGTACAACGGGTCTTCGCAGCAGATCACGCAGGCCGCGGAGGCGACCGTCGGGGAGAAGGTGACCCGGAGCGGGTCGACGACGCAGGTGCACGACGGTACGGTCACGGGCCTCAACGCGACGGTGAACTACCAGGAGGGCACTGTCAGCGGGCTGATCCAGACCGATGTGTGTGCGGAGCCCGGGGACAGTGGTGGTTCGCTGTTCGACGGGAACAGCGCGATCGGGCTGACGTCGGGTGGCAGTGGTGACTGCACCGCCGGTGGGGAGACGTTCTTCCAGCCGGTGACCGCGGCGCTGTCGGCCACCGGTGCGCAGATCGGCTGACGTTCGGAAGACGCTTTGTGGAGTCCCGCCCCGGGTGTGAGGGGCGGGGCTTCGTCGTTTTTGTGCCTGCGGCGGCCTGTCGCGGTGGGGCGGGGGTCGGGGTCGCGCCTGCGGTTGTGGGGTGGGTCATGCAAAGAATCGCTGATGTGTTCGAATCTAGGTCCTTGACCGGGGATGATGGGGCTAGAGTAATCGAACGAGCGTACGATGAACGTATCGGGCATATGGCGGAAAAGGGGTGGAGTGGTGGAGGTGTGGCATGGCGGGCTTCGCTCATCTGCATGTCGCCTCCGGTTATTCCGCCCGGTACGGCGCCGCTCATCCGGAGCACCTTGTCCGAAGGGCGGCGGAGCGGGGTGTGGCGGCGCTCGCGTTGACCGATCGGGACACGGTCACCGGTGTTGTTCGATTCGCTCGGGCGTGTGAGAAGGAGGGGGTCCGGCCGGTCTTCGGTGTCGACCTGGCGGTGGAGGCTGTCGCGCCTCCACCGCCAAGGCAGCGGCGTCGCACTCCGGTGAGTGGGGGTGCGCATGTGGTCGAGCCGCCGCTGCGGTTCGTGCTGCTTGCGCGGGACCGGGAGGGGTGGGCGCGGCTGTGTCGTATCACCTCGGCCGCTCATGCCGTCGAGGGCGGGACGCCGGTGGTGTCCTGGGAGGCGTTGCGCGAGTACGGCGGTCCCGGGCTGGTCGTGCTGCTCGGGCCGCTCTCGGAGCCGGTGCGGGCGTTGTCGGTGGGGCGGGAGGACGTCGCGGTGAAGTTGCTGGCGCCCTGGAAGGCGGTGTTCGGGAGGGGGGTCCGGCTGGAGGTTGTTGCGCAGAAACGTTTCGGCGTGGGGGCGGGGTCCCTTCGGCTGGCTGCTCGGACGTTGGCGCTGGCCGATCGGACGGGTGTGACCGCTGTGCTCTCCAACGCCGTCCGCTATGCCGATCCCGAGCAGCATCGGCTCGCCGACGTCCTGGACGCCGCGCGGCTGCTGCGGCCGATCGACCGGCGTCGCCTGGACAGCGGGCAGCGCTGGCTCAAGGACGAGGGAAGCATGGCGGTCGTGGCGCGGATGGTCGCGGAGTGTGCCGGGGCGGACGAGCGACGGGCGCGTCGGCTGATGGCGGACACCGCCGCCACGGCGGCTGAGTGCGTCGTCGACCCGCGGGCGGACCTCGGGCTCGGTTCCCGGCACTTCCCAGAGCCGGCGCTCTTCGGTGCCGGGCCCGGAGGAGCCGCGGAGTTGTTGCGCCGGCGGTGTGAGGACGGTCTGGTCCGGCGTGGTCTGGATCGTGACCGTGCCGCGGTGGAGCGGCTGGAGGGGGAGCTCGAGGTGATCTCCGGGCTGGGGTACGACTCGTACTTCCTCGCCGTTGGGCAGGTCGTCGCCGATATCCGGGCGAAGGGGATCAGGGTCGCGGCCCGTGGCTCGGGTGCCGGGTCGATGGTCTGCCATGCGCTGGACATCGCCACCGCCAATCCGCTCGACCATCGCCTGTTGTTCGAACGCTTCCTGAGTGTGCGCCGGGGCTCGCTGCCCGACATCGACATCGACGTGGAGTCGGCCCGGCGGCTGGAGTGCTACGACGCGATCTTCGAGCGGTTCGGGAAGGAGCGGGTGGCGGTCACCGCCATGCCCGAGACCTATCGGGCACGCCGGGCCCTGCGCGACACCGGCCTGGCACTCGGCATCGCGCCCGCCGACATCGACCGGATCGCCAAGAGCTTCCCGCACCTGCGGGCCTCCGACATCACCGGTGCGCTCGCCGAGCTGCCCGAGCTGCGGCAACTGGCCGGCGAGGCGCACCGGTACGGGCCCCTGTGGGAGCTCGCCGAAGGCCTCGACTCCCTGGTCCACGGCATGGCCATGCACCCCTGCGGCGTGGTCATCAGCGACGCGACTCTTCTGGACCGGCTGCCGGTGCAGCCGACCCCGCAGGGCGACTATCCGATGGCCATGGCGGCGAAGGAGGAGATCGAGGCGCTGGGCAACATCAAGCTGGATGTCCTGGGTGTGCGGATGCAGTCCGCGATGGCTCATGCCGTCGCGGAGATCGAACGGACCACCGGCAACCGCATCGACCTGGACGATCCGAAGCAGGTGCCGCTCGACGACGTCTTCGCGTTCAAGCTCATCCAGGAGAGCCAGACCCTGGGCCTGTTCCAACTCGAGTCACCTGGCCAGCAGGACCTGTTGTCCCGGTTGCGGCCGCGCGACGTGCAGGATGTGATCGCCGACATCAGCCTCTTCCGCCCCGGCCCGGTCGCGGGTGGTATGCCCGAGCGGTACATCGCGGCCAGGCACGGGGGCAGACCGTCGTATGCCCATCCGGATCTGGAGCCGGTGCTCGCCGACACCTACGGCGTCACCATCTGGCACGAGCAGATCATCGAGACGCTGTCGGTGATGACCGGCTGCGACCGGGCCTTCGCGGAGATCACCCGGCGGGCGCTCGGCGACAAGAGCGCGCTGCCGAGGATCAAGGACTGGTTCCACCGGCTGGCACGCGCGCGTGGGTACGACGCGAAGGTGCGGGACGAGGTGTGGAGGACCGTCGAGGCCTTCGGGGCGTACGGCTTCTGCCGGGCCCACGCGGTCGCCTTCGCCGTACCTGCTTTGCAGAGTGCCTGGCTCAAGGCGCACTATCCGGCTTTCCTGCTGGCCGGTCTGCTCGAACACGATCCCGGTATGTGGCCCAAGCGGGTTCTCGTTTCCGACGCCCGTCGGCGGGGGGTGCCGGTGCTGCCCATGGACGTCAACCGGTCCCGGGTGAAGCACACCGTGGAGATGACCGAGGGGGAGCGATGGGGCGTACGGCTCGCGCTGTCCGCGGTGCACGGCATCAGCGAGGAGGAGTGTGCGCGGATCGAGGAGGGGCAGCCGTACGGATCGCTGTCGGACTTCTGGCAGCGGGCCCGCCCCAGCCGCCCGGTCGCCGAACGCCTCGCCGAGATCGGCGCGTTGGCCGCCCTCCACGACGGCCGACTCACCCGGCGTGATCTGCTGCTCCAGATCACCGAACTCCACCGGCAGTCCCGCAACCGGACCGCCGGTGCGGGCCAACTGCCCATCGTGGCAGGGGCCGTCGGCGGCGCGGAGCCCAGCGGGCTGCCGGAGATGACCGGCCGCGAGGCCCTGAGCGCCGAGTTGAGCACCCTCGGCATCGACGTCTCCAGGCATTTGATGGAGCACCACCACCGGCTGCTGCGCGAGATCGGCGCGACCGACGCGGCGCATCTGGCGGGGATGCGGGCCGGGCAGCAGGTGCTCGTCGCGGGCGTACGGGCCTCGACCCAGACCCCGCCGATCGCGAGCGGCAAGCGGATCATCTTCGTCACCCTGGAGGACGGCTCCGGGCTGGTCGACCTCGCCTTCTTCGAGGACTCCCACCCGGCCTGCGCGCACACCGTGTTCCACAGCGGGCTGCTGCTGGTGCGCGGCACGGTCCAGGTGCGCGGCACCCGTCGTACCGTCGTCGGCGCGATGGCCTGGGACCTGGACGAGATCGCCGCGGCCCGGCGTGACAGCGGCCCCGAGGCAGCTCTCGCCCTCCTCGGCAGGAGCCGCCCGCACCCGACTCCCGCCCAGCCGCGGCGCACCCTGGTCGACGGCACGGCGGGCGCCCGTCTGCATCCGTACGCCGACCTCCAGCCCGCCGGTACCCGCTCGGCCGACCTGAAGAAGTTCGGCCACCGCAGTCCGGGGAGCGCGGGATGAACCCACGTCAGCGGCACATCGCGCACCTTCATCTGCACGGTGTGCCGAACGAGGCCCAGTACGGCCACATAATCGAACTGATGTCCGGTATCACGCCTCACGTGCAGGCCGTTCCGCCCGACGCCGTGCAGCTCGATCTGACGTCGGCGCTCCGGTACTTCGACCTGTCTCCCTACGACCTGGTCCAGGCGGTGAAGATGAGGCTGATGCTCCACTACGACATCGACTGCAGCGCCGGGCTCGCGGGCAACCGCATGCTCGCGGCCATGGCGGCCGACGCGTCCGCGTTCGGCGAGACCACCTGGGTCCCTGCCGAGCAGGCCGCCGATTGGCTGTGTCCCCGCCCGGTCACCGCACTGCCCGGGATCGGCCGTAGCACCGCGGAGACACTTCACAAATACGGCCTGCACACCATCGGGCAGGTCGTCGACCTGCCCGCGGAGACCCTGCAGCGACTGCTCGGGGTGGGCCTGGCCCGTCTGTTGGCCGAGCGTGCCCGCGGCCACGATCCCCGCCCGGTCACCCCCTCGGAACCGGAAGCGCGTCTGGTGGCCGACCTGGCGCTGGAGCGGGACTGCCTCGACCCGGCACAGCATCATCGAGCGGTCCTGGGACTCTCCGACCAGATCGGCCAACGCCTGCGCGGTGAACGGCAGATCACCACTCGGCTCACCCTCACGGTGCGGTACGCCGACCGCAGGTCCACCACGCGTACGCGCACGCTGCCGGAACCCACCGACCACTCACCCGCGCTCGCGGCAACCGCTCTGGGACTGCTGACCGGCCTTGGGCTGCAACGAGCACGCGTACGCGCTTATGTACTGCGCGCCGACAACCTGGTGCCGGCCGACAGGTCCTACGGCCAACTCTCCATGGATCCCGCCGACGCCCTCGCCCGCGCGGCCGAAGCCGCAGCCGACCGGGCCCGCAGACGTTTCGGACCGGAGGCCGTACGGCCCGCCGTGCTCGCCGGCCCGGGCGGCGCGTCCGGGGGGCAGCGAGTGGCAGCCGTGCCGGGGTCGGCAGAGGATGAGACGGCTGCTCCTGTGCCGTGCCGCCGAGGAGGCCCCACATGCGCTGGTGGTCGTCGCTGATCACGATCGGCCGGGACGGGCTGCGCATCCAACGGGCGTTCGCCGCGCCGTCGACGATCGTACGGGCCGTCCTCGCCGTGGTGCTCGCCACGGTTCTCGGCCTGCTGCTGGACGACCCGGTGGCCGGGGCCATGGCCAGCGTCGGTGCGTTCATCTGCGGCATCGGCACACTGCTGAGCCCGCTGCGGCACCGCGTGGTCAACGCGCTCGGGATGGCCGTGGCCTTCAGCGCCATGGCGGTGCTGGGGGCCCTGGTGCACGGCATCACCTGGCTGTTCCTGCTGCTGCTCGCGCTCGCGGCGTTCGCCGCCGGGCTGTGGCGGACACTGGGCGTCGCGCCCGGCATCCGGGGGTGCCTCTCGGTCATCGGGCTGATGATCACGGCGGATCTCGCTCCCGGCGTACACGGCGGCCTGGTGATCGCCGGGTGGATCGCGGTCGGGTCCGGGCTCGTCGTGCTGGTGCAGCTGCTCCCGCCGTACGGCCCGCGGTTCGCCGCCCAGCGCCGCGCCCTGGCCACTGTGTACCAGTCGCTCGCCGCGGGATCCGTGGCGAGCGACTCCGCCGCCCTGAGCGGGGTCGCTCCGTTCACGGCGGCCCGGCAGGCCCTGGACCTGCTGCCGCAGTTCAGCCGGCCGGCGGCCGCGGCCATGTTCGGTCTGCTGGGTGAGGCCGAGCGCGTCCGCCGCGCACTGCACACCGTGCGGCTGACGGTTCCCGTGGCGGCAGGGGACGGGAACCAGGAGGCGCTGGCCGCCGTCGCGCAGGTGCTGGGCGACATCTCCCGCACGGTGGGCTCCGGCCGCGAGCACCGCACGTCCGAGGAGGCCGACGGGTTCCTGCAGTCGTGGGCGGCCGACTCGCCCGTGCGCGGCCCGCGTGACCTGACCGTGCGGCTGCGGTCGGCAGAGCAGATGGCCCGGCGCGCGACCGACGACCGCCTCGGCGACGCGCTGGAACCCCACACCGAGGTGCCGGGTCTGTACACGGGCACCCCGTCCGTGGCGCGCACCGCCCGGCGGATCCGGGCGCAGCTGCAACCCCGTTCGCCGATCTTCCGTCATGCGGTGCGGCTCGCCGTGGGCGTGGTGATCGCGGAGATCATCGGCCGGTCGATCGGCGGGTGGGGCGGGCTGGGCATCTCCGCGCACGGCTTCTGGGTGGCCCTGACCACCATGCTGGTCCTCTTCCCCGATTACGGACACACCCTCACCCGCGCCTGGGGACGGGCGGCCGGGGCCGTGCTCGGCGGTCTCCTCGCCTGGGTGCTGTCCCTGCCGAACTGGTCGCCCCTCGGCCTCGCCGTCCTGTCGGTGGTGCTGGCCACGGCGTCGTTCCTCACCCTGCGGACCGGGCAGCTGATGCTCAACCTGTGGCTGACCACCTGGATCGTCTTCCTGATCCACCACGTCGGCGGGCTGCCCGGCCCGACGGCGTGGGCGCGCGCGGCCGACACGGTGGTCGGCGCCGCACTCGCCGTGCTCATCTTCATGCTCTGGCCGACCTGGTCCAACCGGCGGGTGCCGGGCCTGCTGGCGGAGTGGCTGCGGGTGCAGGACCGGCTGCTGCCCGAGCTGCTGACCGGCTACGCCGACGTCGGGGCGACCGACAAGGCAGCCGTCGACGCGCTGCGGGCGCGGTCACGGCAGGCCAGGGAGGACCTGGAGGCCGCGATGGAGCAGGCGCACGCCGAGCCGGCCGGACACCGGGGCTCCTGGTCGATCGCACAGCTGGAGCGGATCAGCACCCAGGTGACCACACTCGCCGGATGCGCCACCCTGCTCATCGAACACCTGCCGCGCACCCCGCAGGACACCGTGCCGGAGCTGACCGAGCTGGCCGATCCGCTGCACGAACACCTCGCCGCCCTGGCCCGCGCCGCGGCCGGCGCCGAGACCGTGGCCCCGGGGGCGCTGCGGTCGGTGTTCGACACCTTCACCGTGCGCTCCGGCCTGCTGGCCGCGGCGTCCGACGACTCCGGCGGCGTCACGGTCAGCCGCGCCGTCGGCCTGAGCACGGCGACCGTCGACGCCGTCGAGGCCCTGACCGTCGTCATCGCCTCCCGCCACCGCCCCCGTCGGCACGCGGCAGCCTGAAACTCCGCACGGTCGCCGTCCGCCCCAGGTCGCTTCTCCGACCAGCGCGGACACGCCGAGCGCCGATCGCATGCCCGGACGCGCGGTCCCGGGCAACATGCTGACGGACCGTCAGAGTGGCGTCGCGCCCTTGTTGTTACCGGAAGTTTTTACTGACGCGTAACTTCACACCTCGGCTACTCGCTCGTAACTTGACGAGTGAACAGCATCCTCGTGATCCGGATCACAGGGTTAGGCCGTCGCACCTCCCTTGAGCCGCAAGGAGATCACACGATGCTGCCCTGGAAGCGAGTGCTCAGACCCCTCGCCGCGCTGCTCCTGGCCGCCGCCGTGGGCGCCGTTCCCGCCGCCACCGCACAGGCGTCGACCTCCGCGCCCGGCGTGCAGTCGGCCGCCGCGACCGCATCCGGAAGCGGCGGAGGGTGGAACGACTACACCTGCCGGCCGTCCGCCGCCCATCCCCGTCCCGTCGTCCTGGTCCACGGCACCTTCGGGAACTCCGTCGACAACTGGCTGGGCCTCGCGCCCTACCTGAAGGACCGCGGATACTGCGTCTTCTCCCTCGACTACGGCCAGTTGCCCGGTGTCCCGGTCTTCTACGGCCTCGGCCCCATCGACAAGTCCGCCGAACAGCTGTCGTCCTTCGTCGACAAGGTGCTCGCCGCGACCGACGCCGCCAAGGCCGACCTGGTCGGCCACTCCCAGGGCGGCATGATGCCCCGCTACTACCTGAAGTTCCTCGGCGGCGCCGCCAAGGTGAACGCCCTCGTCGGCATCGCCCCCGACAACCACGGCACCGACCTGGACGGCCTCACCAACCTGCTGCCGTACTTCCCCGGCGCCGAGGACCTGCTCAAGTCCGGCACCCCCGGCCTCGCCGACCAGATCGTCGGTTCCGCCTTCCTCACCAGGCTCAACGCGGGCGGCGACACCGTCCCCGGAGTGCACTACACGGTCATCTCCACCAAGTACGACGAGGTGGCGACCCCGTGGCACGACCAGTACCTGAGCGGTTCGGACGTCCACAACGTCCTGCTCCAGGACCTGTGCTCGCTCGACCTGTCCGAGCACGTGGCGATCGGCCTGTTCGACCGCATCGCCTTCCACGAGGTGGCCAACGCCCTCGACCCGGCCCACGCCACCGCCACCACCTGTGCGTCGGCCTTCAGCTGACCGGCACCGGCACCGGCACCGGCACCGGCACCTGTCCGGCCTGAGCCGCCGGACAGGCGCCGGGAGCGAGGGGAAGCGAGCCCGGGAGACATGACCAGGAAACCGCGAAAACGCCTGCTGGGGGCGGGCGGCGGAGATCCTTATGGCGGCGTTAAGGCCGGACTAACCGGGGGCTCAGGAAGAGGGGGAGGAACCCCGTAGCCCACCTGCGCTCGACCAGCGTGACTGTCCGCGTCGGTTCGGGTTCGTTCGCCGGCGGACGCCCCGGTTGGCTCCCCGATTGGCTCCCGGCAGCGCGTAGGCGCTGCCTCGCTGAACCTGCGCACATGGCTCCGGGAGGGCGCCTCCTCTAGTGAGTGACGTGCTGGTCAGTCAACTTGCCAGGGAACCGACCAGTCGATGTCTCAAGCGTGCTGTTGCCGATGACATGCGCCAGACGCGCCCACTATGCGCCCTTGCGCTGAGCCTCACTGCGGATCACCGTCAGTACTCGTAGTTGTCTCTGACGGTGCTACGAGTACGAGGGGGACGGGGATGGTGGAGCGCAGCGCGTCATGGTCGAAGAGCGTCTTCGGTGAGCTGGCTGAGCCGCTGTCAAAGCTGATCCCGGAATACATCGTCAGGGCCCATGAACGGGCACGCGACGGCCACCGGGAAGTAGGAACGCAGACCCTGGAAGCGTACGGACATGGTCTCCACGCTTCTCAGTATGAGGAGCTAGCAGCTGGGCTCGCCGACCTTCCGGGCGCTACGGCAGTGCGCCTGCAAGCGCGCATGGTAATGGTTGTTGCCGGCCAGGTGCTCTACCCGATCCGCTACGCCAAGCGAGACGTACCGGTCACAGTCGCTCGTCTTCGCCGCGCAGTCGGCTTGCGGGCAGATCTGATTCGTCGCCATGGCCCCGAGCCTCTGCAAGGGGAGTTGGACCTCGGGCTCGTGGAACTGCAAGAACAGGAATTCCACAAGGACCTGAGCCAGTTGGACCCTGACGTCGGCCTGGTGCTCGTGGCTTACGCCTGCGCCATGAGCACCGGAGTCATGCGCCTTGAGTGGGGAGACGCAGAGCTGCGCCGGGGTGATCGACACTTACTGTGGCATCACCACGAGCCGCTTGAGCTCCCCGACGCGCGGCGATCCGCCTAGCGCTCGAAGGAGGGGGCAGGCGCTTAGAAGAGAGTGCCATCTTCTTCTCCTGGCCCTGTCTGAACTGCGCTGGAGCAGGCGACGTGGGGTAGTGGTGTGGTCCTTCCTCGCGTATCCACGGGAGGAAGCGAATCCGCTTCCTCGTTAGCCCTTGGCCGGTACCGGGGTCTAGAGCCTCCTGCCGACGGTGGGCCCCGTCCAAGGCCCGCTGCGGTACACCGAGCCGGAGGCCAGCTACGGGCAGGACGAGGCGAAGGATGTGCCCGGTGCCCAGTGGGAGCCTCCCTTGCGCCTCGGTTGGTCCGGCCAAGATTGTCTTTTCTAGGTACAAACTGACGCCGCATCGGTATCCTCAGCCGTGCCCGTGTCCAGACATCTGACGGCTGAGGTTCATGATGCCCCCTGAGATTGTCACCGCTGCTGCAGGTCTCCTCAGTAAGATGGCTGCGGAGCCAGTAAAGGCAGCGGCCATGCATCGAGCGTCTGTTGTCAATGCGCTTAAGCGACTTCGCCTGGACCCAAGCCGACCGCCAAAGGACTTCGAGAGCCTCTACGCGTACGCTCTAGTTGAGGAACTCTATGGCCGTCCGCGCCCCGTCCTGTTGCTTTTTCAGGACCAGTACGTGCAACGAGCTTTTCAGAGATCTTTTGAAAGTGGAGACTGGTCGCAAATCAGCAGCGAGGTCAATCTCGCAATTGAGCGCAACCGTGAGAGTCATGAGTTTGGACATCTCGGTGTAGACGTGGATGAGACGCTTGCTTGCTTCGTTGCTAAGTTCCAAGACTTGGTGAGCCGCAGTCGTGACGCCCACGATGTCCGACTCGAACAAAAGGTAGATGCGTTGCTCGAGCAGGTAACGAGAACGCGGAACGCGGAGGAAGCTCATCGTCTTGTTGAAGAGCCAGGTCGTGCAGACGCTCGCCCTGATATGCGTCTTCGAGACGATGTACGGGGCTGGTTTACCGCAGTTGGCTATCAAGTAGAACATACGTGGGCAGCCAGCGAGAACACTTCGGCACTCTTGGTAAACGTACCGACTCGGCGACCTGGTCGCTTTGATCGAGTGATCGTTCTCTGCGTTGATGGCGAGTTGGGCCTGTACCACCTTGACGTATTGGAGAACTTGATTCAGGAGCAAGGAGCAGCTGAGGGGTGGGGGGTGGCTCAGCTACGAATCAGCGAAGCGGCGCGACGGAAGGCCGCGGATTCTCAGGATAAGTATTCCTGCTTCTCTTTCGACGAGCTAATCGATATGGAGGTTGACTTCGAACCGTATATTGACTGGCTGCAGCATGAAGTCAGTACCCGAAAGATCGACACTCGGTACATTCCGCTGTCTTGTAAGAAGGAAGAAGTCGACCCGGTTAGCGGGAAACCGCTTGATGTCAGCAACTATCACTGGAGTGAGGGCGGCCTCGACCGATACGTCGAAACATGGCTCACGGATCCCGCTAAGAAGCACCTGTCTTTGCTGGGCGAGTTCGGCATGGGGAAGTCGTGGTTCTCGCTGCACTTCGCTAGCGAGCTTGCGGAGGCGTGGAAGGACGCCAAGAAGCGGGGCGTTCCTCGCCCGCGGGTGCCATTGGTCATTCCGTTGCGCGACTATGCCAAACAAACGTCCGTGTCTGCCCTGCTGTCAGAGTTCTTCTTCAACAAGCACAAAATCGGTATGCGGAGTTACGACGTCTTCAGCGTGTTGAACCGCATGGGTCGTCTCTTGCTGATTTTTGATGGCTTTGACGAGATGGCTTCGCGTATTGACCGTAACACGATGGTGGCGAACTTTTGGGAACTGGCGAAGGCGGTCGAGCCGGGGGCCAAAGTTCTCTTGAGTAGCAGGACTGAGCATTTCCCAGAAGCCAAGCATGCTCGCGACCTCTTCGAGGCTCGTATTTCTACCTCCGCGTCAGCGATTCCGACGGATGGCCCCACATTTGAGATCGTTGAGCTGGTCCCCTTTGATGACGATCAGATCGAAAAGATGCTGGGCAATTTGCTCAGTTCAGACCAGGTCCAATCGGTAATGAGGAATGAGGACGTGCGGGATCTTATGCAGCGTCCCGTGATGTCTGAGTTGGTTATGGATGCCTTGCCGGCGATCGAGGGCGGAGCTCCCGTAAACCTGACTCGCATCTACCTTTATGCCGTTCAGCGGAAGATGGATAAGGACGTATCTTCGCAGAGGACCTTCACATCGCGTGCCGACAAGATACTGTTTCTCAGTGAAGTGTCTTGGGAGATGTTGCGCACTAATCAACTCACGCTCAACTACCGAGACTTCCCGGATAAGCTACGGGCATGCTTTGGATCCGTAGTAGAGAGCAGTAAAGACCTGGATTATTGGGAACAGGACATGCGCAATCAGGGCATGTTTGTGCGAAATGCGGAGGGGGATTACGGACCGTCTCATAAATCTCTTCTCGAGTTCCTAACGGCCTACAAATATGCTGCTGAACTTGGTCTACTCGCCGGCGACTTCTTGGCCTTGATGCCGAAATCTGGCCAAGCTGGCGAGGAAAGTTATTCCTGGTGGGAGTACTTTGATAGTCGGGGCAAGGATGGAGCGCTGCCCCCCTTTGCATCGATCCGCGCGGAGTCACCCGAGAAGCTCGTCGGGACGTTCGGGATGGATGAATTCAACCCAGTGGTTTACGACTTTCTCGCTACCATGGCTCGAGAGCATTCGGACTTTGAGAAAGTACTGATCGATCACATCCAGTCAACAAAAGAACTCGACGTCCCGGGTGCACTCGGAGGAAACTGTGCCAACCTGATTGGGTATGCACAAGGATCTCTGGAAGGCGCAAAACTTGATGGGGTCGACCTGACCGGTTTTCGTCGAGTCGAGAACCCACGTCGGCGCACACGATTTAGCCGACAGCGAGTCGCTCCGGGTCAGCCGAAAATGTCCCTCCGAGGGGCAAGTCTGCGTCACAGTGTGTTGAGTTCTGTAAACCTGGCTGGACTAGATATGAGGGACGCTGACTTCAGGGGTGCCAATCTGAAAAATAGCGCTTTCCTGGTTAGCTCTCGTCGTGTCTCTACTGGTGTCATCCACCCTCAGGGGATGATTGGTGCGATCGTGGGCGATCATTTTGGCTCGCCTGGGTCTCGATCCATTCTGCAGTGGCGGAATGGTGACCTTCGGGAGGATCCGGTAGAGATTCCGCTGCGAAACCCCACGGAGCGCGAAGCTCTGTTTTCGGGAGCCAGGTACTTCTTGGGCACGACGACCGATTGGTGGGGCTACAGCGACGGCGTGGCCACCTACATCGTTTCGAATGGCGGCCAGCTGCTCGACCGCCTTGAAGGATGCGGTTCGCGGGTCATTAGATGGGGGGATCGTGACGCCCTCATAGTTAGTTCTAACTCCGGGAGTTGGGGGTGGCGAGTACTGGACCTCCGGACGCATGCCCTGGTGGCGGATGTAGAAGACGTTGATGTCGAGGGTGCAACGCATTTCACTTACTTTGAGCACGATGAAGGGCTGCGCATCTGGGCAAGGAGCAATGAGGAGACCAAGATTTTCCACTTCGGCCCAGATTCGCCTCGCTGGCAAGAAATCGGCGAGTTCCCTGCTGGCGGCGACCACAGGTTGGGCAGGGAAATTACTCACGACCACCTCTTGATTAATGAGGGTAGGGCGTATTTCGCAACCAGCGGAGGCGAAGTTATTTCTTTCGCTGAACGCGACATAGAGCCAGCCTCCATGCAACTGTCCGAGTGTGAAGGCTATGAGTTCACTCGTGAAGCTGATCACATCTTGATGCATTCTGGGAAAGTTTTGTCATTCTGGGAAACGAAGCCAGGGGCGTGGGAGAAGGTTTGGGCCGCGAAATTTGGTGCCGATATCGGCCGGGTTTCGCTATCGACAGATGAATCTCGTGTTCTGGTGGCATGCCAGAGTGGTGAATTCTTCCTCTACTCACTCCCTCAAGGTGCACCACTTTCTTACATGTCGCTTAACCCGCACCTGGTGGGAGCCTTGTTCTCTGGCAGCTCCGAGCTGAGTGAGGAAGAGATCAGCTCGATACGTCGAGCTGGAGCAACAGTCGAAGAATAGAACCCCGTCGTGTGATGGTTGTCCCGTAACCGGTGGGACGGTTGGTGCGTTGGCTGGGCATGGGGTGGGGTTATCTCAGCGGATGATCCGAAGCGTGTCGAGCCGTTCTCCGGGCTGACCGAGGTGCAGTTCGCCAGGCTGGTGCCGTTGGTGCGGCGTCGCGGTGGTGACGTTCAGCGTGGCCGCCACAGGCGGCTGCCGGTGGAGGACCGACGGTTGCTGGTCACGACGTACTAGTGCACGAACCTGACATTGCGGCAGGTGGCGCCGTTGTTCGGGGTCTCGAAGTCTGCGGCCGACCGCATCCTCGATCACCTGGCGCCCTTGCTGGCCATCTCGCCGGCCCGCCGACCGCGCAAGGACACTGTCTACATCGTCGACGGCACTGGTGCCCACCCGTGATAGCAGTGTGGCTGCCTCCAGCAAGAACTCAGGAAGCGACCCGGACATTCCGTCCGGGTCGCTTCCTGTTCGCTCGCTCATGTTCATACGACCGCGCTACGGCCGTGAGGCCGACTACCCGCCCCGTGACCCTAAATGTGCGCCGCAACTTCCGCAGTCTTCTCAGCGAAGCCGGTTTCGAGAACCCGAAGGAGTGGACTCCGCGTGAGCTGCGGACGAGCTTTGTGTCCGTGCTGTCGGATCACGGGATCCCGATCGAAGTCATCTCGCGCCTCGTAGGACATAACGGCAGCGGAACGACCGAGAGGGTCTATCGGAAGCAACTGCGCCCGGTCATCTCCGAGGGCGCGGAAGCCATGGATGACATCTTCGGGGACGATGACGACCCGGTCGAGGATGATCCTCCAGACGGCCCCTGATTTTGCGGCCGTGGCTCCCCGTTTGGCTCCCCTTGCCTAGACGAGGGCCCAAAGGCCTGCCTCTGAACTGCAGGAATGCTGTTCTGAGGGGCCTTTGGGCTCTTACGGCGGCGTTAAGGCCGGACTGACCGAGGGCTCAGGAAGAGGGGAGGAACCCCGTAGCCCACCTGCGCCCGAGCGGCGCGAGTGTCCGCGTCGGTTCGGGTTCGTTCGCCGGCGGACGAAGGCCGGCCGCCTCCCCGGCCGAGCCGTGCCCGGCGGTGTGCGGGGGACAGAGCGGGCGGGACGCTGGGCCGTCCGATCCACCTGATCGGCCGGCCGGACCGGCTACCGCGCTTCGCGCAATCGCGGTTACTCAGCGCGGCCGTCCCTCGGGTGCCCAGGACGGGCGGGGGAGAGGATGCGACGCTGGAGTGAGGGGCCCGCGAGTGGAGGTCCGAGTGCGTCTCATCCGGTCCGGGGCCCTCTCCTTCGGCCTGGCGACCACGTCCCGGTGCGGCCCGATGGACGCGACGCGGAATCGTGCGGTCAGTCCGTGAGTCCGTCGGCCGGGGCACCACTCACCGAGCGCGGCCAGGCGGCCTTACCGCGTGGATCCGGCCCGCGGGACCAGGACCACGCGACCAACCCGGAAGGCAGGTGCGTCCCATGCGCACGTCGACCCGTATCGCCGGTGCCCTCACCGGCCTGACCCTCACCCTCGGCGGTGCGGTCCTCGCCGCTCCCGCGGCCCGGGCGGACATCCCCGCCTGCACACGGATGGCCGAACTCGCCGGTGCCACCGCTTCCGACTCCGTCACAGCGGCCTGCGGCCGTGGCGTGGTCGGAGACCTGCAGAGTTGTGTGACCGGGCTGACCGGGGCCGGAGTGGCGGGCGGCGCCGCGACCGGTGCCTGCCGGGCGGCGGCCCACGAACCGCGTTAGAGCACCGCGCGCGGCAGCCGCCCACCGGCACCGCTCGGAGGCAGGTACGGCCCGTCTCCTCCTCAACCCCCGGCCTGCCCGGACACGACGCGGCCCCGGTGGGCAGTCTCGACGCCAAGGACATCGACGTCGCCCCGCTCCTGCCGACGCGAACGCGGCGTACCGATGCGGCCGGTCGAGGTCGGTGACGTCATGTCTCTCCGGGGCCGGCCAGTCACCGCCCGGACGCGATGCCCAAGCCCGGCAACACACCACCCTGCCCACCGCCTACCAACTGGCCACGCTGCGGCACGGAAACCCGAAGCTCCGGACCGAACGACGGATCTCGCGGGTCTTCGACTGGCTGCAGGCGCCGTTCTCCGGGGGCTATTTCCTCGGCGACTACCAAGGCCTGGTGGCGGACGGCAAGGGAGTACGGGCGGTGAATCCCGGCCCGGTCGGCCGTGGGGTCAGCCGTCGGGCCACCAGGTGCGGGCGATGTCCTTGCGCACCTCGGGGCGTCCGGACGGGCGCTCGTCCGCCTCGTCGCGGATCCGGCGGCTCTCGGTCCTCTTCAGGGGCTTCTGCACGGTCGTTCGGCGCATGGCTGCCTCCTTCAGCGCCTACCGGAATCCGTGGTGTCACGGAGGTAGACCCTTTGCGCGAGCGTTCCTCATCGGGGCCGCTCTGTCAGTGGCGGGTGTCACTCTGGGGGGATGACCTACGAGAGTGAGCACACGGTCGCGGTGGGTGCCGGCGTGGACTGGGATGCGGAGGCCGAGGGCTTCGACGACGAGCCGGACCACGGTCTGCGCGCCCCCGAGGTGCGTGCCGCCTGGGCGCGGAGGCTGCGCTCCTGGCTGCCCGGACACCCCGCCGACGTCCTCGACCTCGGCTGCGGCACCGGCAGCCTGTCGCTCCTCGCCGCCGAACAGGGACACCGGGTGACGGGTGTCGACCGCTCCCCGGCCATGGTCGAGCGGGCCCGCGCCAAGCTCGCCGGGCGGGACGCCGTGATGCTGTACGGCGACGCCGCCGCACCGCCCGTGGAGGAGGGGCGCTACGACGTCGTCCTCGTGCGGCACGTGCTGTGGACGCTGCCCGATCCGGCGCGCGTGCTGCGGCACTGGCGGACCCTGTTGCGCCCCGAGGGCCGGTTCCTGCTGGTCGAGGGCGTCTGGGGGACCCTCGCCCCGGTCGGCATACCCGCCGACCGGCTCACCGCCCTGCTCCGGCCGCTGGCCCGGGACATCCGCGTGGAGCGGCTGTCCGACGACCCGCTGTTGTGGGGGAGGGACGTGGACGACGAGCGGTACGCGGTGCTGGCGACGGTGTGAGACGGCTCCGCGGCGCTCAGGACAGGAGGCGCGCGAAGCCTCCCTCGCGGGCCAGCTTCTCCAGTTCGTCCAGGGCGGCCACGGCGGCGGACGCGGCCTCGGGGTCCGTCTCCGCCAGGCCGCTCGCGGCGAACTCGTCCTCGTCCAGGCGGCGTACGTCCGTCCCGTCGGCGGAGCGCCACAGGTCCAGGTCGAGGTCCTCGACCAGCAGCTCGCTGCCCGAGACGACCGCGGGGCGGGTGACGTCGCAGTACCAGCCCTTGACCGTGCCGTTGCTGTCGCGGACCTCCTTCACCGCGTACCAGCAGTCCCGCCAGTAGTGCTCGGTGAAGACGTCGCCCGGCTCGAAGCGCACGAAGCCGAAGTCGCGGACGCCCTCGCCCGCCCACGCGGCCCGGACGGAGACGCGCGTGCCGTCGTCGCCGAGCAGCTCCGCCGGATAACGGATCTTCGTACGGCCCGCTTTGACGAGGACGACGTCCACCAGGGCGCCGGACTCAGCCGAGTTCGCGGACATAGCGCACCTCCGTCGCGCAGATCTCGTACCCGAGCCACTTGTTGATCGCGATCATGGGGTCGTTCCCGGCGTCGTTGCCCGTGAACGCCTCCGTGATGCCGGCGGCGCGGGCCCGGTACAGGGAGTGGATCTTGGCGAGCTTGGCCAGGCCTTGGCCCCGGTGGGCGCGGGCAGTGCCTGTCATCGCGGTGGAGTAGCGGGTGGCGCCGTCGGTGTAGGCCACGCTGAAGGCGACCGCGCGGCCGTCGACGACCGCGACCATGGTCAGCTCGCGGTCCAGCAGAGGATGCCGCCAGGACTGCTCGAGCCAGGCGTCGTAGTCCGTGAACTCGACGGTGATCTCACCGGGTTCGTCCGACACCGTCTCCGCGTCCAGCTCGAACAGCGGTCGCGGGTCGTCCGCGAAGTCGGCGGCCGGGCGCAGCTCGACGCCCTGCGGGACCTCCGGGAGCGGCGGGAGGGTGCCGTTCGCCAGATCGAGGCGGAGGAAGTGGGCGGGGCGGCCGCGGGTGTAGCCGTGCCGTTCGGCGAAGGCGCGGTTGCCGGGTTCGTCGAGCACCCAGGAGTACAGCCTGGTCGCGCCGACGGCGGCGAGGTGCTCCTCGGCGGCCCGCACGAGGAGCCGGCCGGCACCGCGGTGGGTCCGGTCCGGGCGTACGTAGATGTTCAGATACCCCTGGCCCGGCTCCGTGCTGTCGTGCGCGAGTGCGACACCGGCCGCGCCGATCACCTCGTCGTCCTCGACCGCGAGCAGCTGGCGGAAGTGGGCGTCGGGGTGGCTGTGCACGGCGAGGTGGCGCACCGCCTCGGGCGTGAACAGGATGAACGGCAGGGCGAGTTGGCGGACGCGGGTAAAGCCCTCGGCGTCGGCGGGTGAGTCGAGACGCAGGTCGCGGACGATCACTGTCATGGGCAGGCACCGTACGGGGAGAAGCGCCGGGGTGCCTCTCATTTTCCTGCCGGTACGGGACAATCGGCCTGTGAGCCTGAAGATCCACATCGATGACAGTGCGCCGCCGTACGAGCAGGTGCGGGCGCAGATCTCCGAGCAGGCGAGGTCGGGGGCGCTGCCGGTCGGGTACCGGCTGCCCACGGTGCGGGGCCTCGCAGAGTCGCTGGGGCTCGCGGTGAACACGGTGGCCAAGGCGTACCGGGCGCTGGAGACGGACGGGGTGATCGAGACGCGGGGGCGGAACGGGACGTTCGTGGCCGCTGCCGGCTCGGCCGCGGTACGGGAAGCGGCGTCGGCTGCTCAGGCGTATGCCGAGCGGGTGCGGAGGCTGGGGCTGGCCGAGGACGAGGCACTGTCCGCCGTGCGGGATGCCCTGCGGGCGGCTTACGAGAAGTAGCTATCGGTGTGCCGTCGGCTCCGGTGTCCGGGTCACCGCCAGGCCCGCCCGGTGCGCCGCCCTGCCGAACGTCACCGCGTCCGCCACGGCCGCGCCGCCCGGGTCGTTGTTGAAGTACGCGTAGGCGTCCTGCGTGTCGGACCAGGTCGTGGCGATGCGGTCGACCCAGGTTTCCAGGGAGCGGTGGCCGTAGCGCGGCCAGGGGTGGGCCCGGCCCTCGTGGAAGCGGACGTAGCCCCAGCCGGTGGTGCGCCACAGCGGGGTCACGGGGTGGGCCTGCACGTCCGCCCAGCACAGGGCGGCGCCGCGGGATTCGAGGACCTGGCGGACCTCGGGTGTCCACCAGGAGTCGTGGCGTGGTTCGACGGCGATCCGCGTGCCCGCGGGGAAGCAGGCCAGGCAGGCGTCGAGGAGGGGCGGGTCCGCGCGCAGGGTCGGCGGGAGCTGGAGGAGGACGGGTCCGAGGCGGTCGCCGAGGCCCGCCGCGTGGGTCATCAGGCGGTGGACCGGTTCCTCCGGGTCCTTCAGGCGCTTGATGTGGGTGAGGTAGCGGCTGGCCTTGACCGCGATCACGAAGTCCGGCGGTACGCGCTCCCGCCAGGCCGCGAAGTTCTCCCTCGTCGGCAGCCGGTAGAACGCGTTGTTGAGCTCCACCGTCGCGAACAGCCGCGTGTACTCCTCCAGCCACAGCCGTGCCGGAACCCCCGCCGGGTACACCACGTCCCGCCAGTCCTTGTACTGCCACCCCGACGTGCCGACGAACAGGGTCATACGTCCATCAAAGCACCGGACGGTGACCTCTACAGGTACAGCCCCGCGTCCGCCCCGTCCCGCGCCCCCGGCACCGAGGTCGGTGTCGTGCCCCGGCGCAGGGCGTACAGCTCGGCCAGGGTGGCGCCGTCCCGGCCGAGGCCCTCCTCGGAGCCGAGCCAGCTCACGGCCTCGCGGCGGGTCAGCGGGCCCACCTCGATACGGGCCAGACAACGGCCGGGGCGGACCACGGCGGGGTGCAGGCGTTCCAGGTCCTCATTGGTGGTGACACCCACCAGGACGTTCCTGCCCTGTCCGAGCAGGCCGTCCGTCAGGTTCAGCAGGCGCGACAGCGCCTGGCCCGCCGTGTGCTTGGCCTCGCCCCTGATCAGCTCGTCGCAGTCCTCCAGCAGGAGAAGCCGCCAGCGGCCCTTGCCCGTGCCGTCCTCCTCGCCGATCGCGATGTCCATCAGGTAGCCGACGTCGGAGAAGAGGCGCTCGGGGTCCAGCACGCAGTCCACCTGGCACCAGTCGCGCCAGGAGCGGGCCAGGGTGCGCAGCGCGGACGTCTTGCCGGTGCCGGGCGGGCCGTGCAGCAGGAGCAGACGGCCGGCGATGTCCTCCGGGGTCGTCTTCATGAGGCGGTCCATCGCGTCCGCCACCGGAGCCGTGTAGTTGGGCCGCACCTCGTCCCAGGTGCCGGCCGAGATCTGGCGGGTGGTGCGGTGCGGGCCTCGCCGCGGGGAGACGTACCAGAAACCCATGGTCACGTTCTCGGGCTGCGGCTCCGGCTCGTCGGCCGCGCCGTCCGTGGCCCGGTCGAGGACCTGCTTGGCCAGCTCGGCGCTGGTGGCGGTCACGGTGACGTCCGCGCCCCGGTTCCAGCGGGAGACCAGCAGGGTCCAGCCGTCGCCCTCGGCGAGCGTCGCGCTGCGGTCGTCGTCGCGGGCGACCCGCAGCACGCGGGCGCCGTCCGGCAGCAGGGTCGCGCCGGAGCGCACCCGGTCGATGTTGGCGGCGTGGGAGTACGGCTGCTCGCCCGTCGCGAAGCGGCCGAGGAACAGCGCGTCGACGACATCGGAGGGCGAGTCGGAGTCGTCGACGTTGAGCCGGATCGGCAGAGTCTCGTGCGGGTTCGCAGACATGTCGCCATGATCTGCCACGGATGTGCTCCGCGCACGGTATTTCCGCTGCCCGTCGAGGGTGTTGTCGCTCGCCTCCCCGCGCGTTCCCGAGACCTCTGCCCCGGCCCGGGCTCCACCGTTCCCGTCGCGTTGTTCGTCCGCTGGTGTGCCGGATGCCGGGCTTCGATATGGCGTAACCGTGGAGGGGCCGTCAAGAAGGGGTGTTGACGGCCTGTCAACGACGCTGCCGTGTACGTCTCATGGATGAGGGGTGCAGGCCATAGTTGATCACAAAAATTTTTTGGCATGGACACTTCCCGTCAACGCGCGTAGTTGCTACCAAAGTTGTGGCAGAGATCCTGCTATAGGGAGGCTCCATGAGACGTTCCCGATTTGCGGCATACGTGACCTCGCTCCTCCTCGCCACCGGTATCTCCCTCACCGGGGCCGCCGCGGCACAGGCGTCCTCGACAGCCGTGACCGGCGGCTACGTGGCCCTCGGTGACTCCTACTCCTCCGGAGTCGGATCGGGCAGCTACATCAGTTCCAGCGGCAGTTGTGACCGCAGCACCAAGGCGTATCCGTACCTGTGGAACGCGGCGCACGGCCCGTCCTCGTTCGCCTTCAACGCCTGCTCGGGCGCCACGACGGACGATGTGCGCGCCAATCAGCTCGGCTCGCTCAGCTCCTCGACCGGACTGGTGTCCATCACCATCGGCGGCAACGACGCCGGATTCGCCGACGTCATGACGACCTGTGTCATCCAGTCCGACAGCTCCTGCCTGTCCCGGATCAACACGGCCAGGGCGTACGTCGACTCGACGCTCCCCGGCAAACTCGACGCCGTCTACAACGCGATCAGCGCCAAAGCCCCGTCCGCCCGGGTGGTCGTGATCGGCTACCCCCGCTTCTACCTGCTCGGACAGACCTGCCTCGGCCTCTCCGAGACCAAGCGGTCCGCCATCAACGGCGCCGCCGACTACATGGACGCCGCCATACAGAGGCGTGCCCAGGCACACGGATTCGTCTTCGGCGACGTCCGTACCACGTTCACCGGGCACGAGATCTGTTCCGGCAACTCCTGGCTCCACAGCGTCAACTGGCTCGACATCGGCGAGTCGTACCACCCGACCGCGTCCGGACAGTCCGGCGGATACCTGCCGGTGCTCACCAACGCGGCCTGACCGGGCGGACGGCCCGCCAGGGTGAGCCTCTCAGGGTGAAGTTCAGGGCGAACCCGAAGGAGAAGCGGAGGCCCCGTCCGTCGGGGTCTCCGTCGCCGTCGCCGTCGTGCACGTCACCGAGAACGACACCGGGTTCGACGTGACCCGCACCGGAGTGCGCACCTCCACGCTGATCTCGTTCTCCGGCCACCCGCCGTCGGGGTAGCCGGTCACCGACACCGTCACCTGACCGGTCCGTCCACCGCCCGCCGGGAACGACAGCGTCCGCCATCCCGGATCCGACACCGACCCGTGCGCGAGGACCCACCGGTACTCCACCCGCGCCGGCACCCGGCCGACCGTGAACGTCGCCGTGAACGCGGGCGCCTGCGCGGCCGGCGGCGGGCACGTGCCGTCGTACTCGGTGTGCGAGCCCACCAGGGTAGCCCTGGCCGGCTGCGGCCACGGAAGTCAGGCGAAGGGGGCCCGGGTGGAGGCGGACGAGCTGCTGGTGCTCGTGGCGGCCGGTGACCAGAAGGCGTTCGAGGACCTGTACGCACTGGTGTCCGGACCGGTCTACGGGCTGGTGCGGCGGATCGTGCGCGATCCCGCCCAGTCCGAGGAGGTGGCCCAGGAGGCACTGCTGGAACTGTGGCGCTCCGCCGCCCGGTTCGACCCGCGCCGGGGCAGCGCCCTGTCGTGGATCCTCACCCTCGCCCACCGCCGGGCCGTGGACCGGGTGCGCAGCGCCCGTGCGG
The DNA here is from genome assembly GCF_053595235.1 of Streptomyces sp. NPDC002520. NCBI lineage: Bacteria > Bacillati > Actinomycetota > Actinomycetes > Kitasatosporales > Streptomycetaceae > Streptomyces > Streptomyces sp. NPDC002520. The sequence continues at coordinate 37,573 of NZ_JBSFXG010000018.1, forward strand.
CCGGCGAACGCGAGCAGCGCGAGGCCCTGCGCGCCGAAGAACCCGCCTTCGACCAGGTCGCCGAGGAGGTCGAGGCCGGTCTCGAACGCGAGTGGCTGCGCCGCTGTCTGGAGCGGCTCACCGCACTGCAGCGCCAGTCCGTCACCCTCGCCTACTACGACGGCTACACGTACCGTGAGGTGGCCGAGCGGCTGAGACTGCCGCTGGGCACGGTCAAGACGCGGATGCGTGACGGGCTCGCCCGGCTGCGCGAGTGCCTGGGAGGTGCCGCATGAGCATCCTCGGCCGCCTGCTGCGCCGCGGGGACCCGCACTCGCTCGCCGCGCCCTACGCGCTCGACGCCCTCGACCCCGGCGAACGGCGCCGCTTCGAGAAGCACCTCGGGGACTGCGAGCGCTGCGCCGCGGAGGTCCGGGAGCTGTCCGAGGACGCGGTCCGGCTCGCCTGGTCCACCGCGGCCCCCGCCCCGGCCGCCCTGCGCGAGTGGGTCCTGGCCGCCGTCCGCGCCACACCGCAGGAGCAGGCGCCCGCGCCCGGCCGGGAGCGCACCCGCCGGCTGCCCCCGCACGTCTGGGGCACGCAGCCCCCGCCGGCCCGCACCCGTACGCCCCGGGCGCGCCCCCTGCTCGCCCCGCTGGCCACGGTGACCGCCGCCGCGGCCCTCGTCGTCGCCGGACTCTTCGCCGTCCAGGCCGACCGGACACAGGACCGGCTCGACGCCGAACAGGCCCGGACACGTGAGATCGCCCACGTTCTGACCGCGCCCGACGCCCGGTCCGCCGCCGGCCGGGACGCACAGGGGCGCGGTATCGGAGTGATCGCCTCCGTATCGGAGCGGCGGGCCGTCGTCACCCTCAGCGGGTACGGCACCCCGCCCGGCGGCCGTGTGCACCAGTTCTGGCTCATGCGCCCCCCTGAGCAACCGCGCTCCCTCGGGCTCCTCGCGGGCGACACGCCCTTGGTCGTCAGGGGGCTCGAGGAGTCCGCGACGTCACTCACCGTGACCGTCGAGCCTGATGGCGGCTCAGCGCAGCCCACCAGCCAGCCGGTTGTCCAACTCGCCTTGAAATCGGTCGGATTCGGAGAGTAGTCACATGGGGGTGATCAACGCCCTTACGGGGAAGGTGAATCCTGCGGGCGAGATACACGGGTGCCCCACTGGGGCGATAGGGTTACCCTGCCCGGGCCGGGTGGACTCGTACGGGTGGGGAGTGACATGGAGCAGATAACAGTGCGCAGCAGGGCGAGGGTCCCTGCGATCACCTGCGGGAGCAGCGCGACCAGTTCGCGCCTCGACCGCCATCTGTCGGTGCTGGCGGGTCCCGCCATACCGCAGCGGGAGACGGTCGAGGCGACCTCGCTGATGCGTGAGCTGACCGCGCGGGACACCACGCGCCAGCGCAGCGACCGAGGCACTCGGGTCCGCCGGGTGTCCCTCTTCGCTCCCCTGCGCCGGCTGCGCCGTTCGCTGTTCGGCGGGCACTGAGCCCACCGCGTTCGGGCACCGGCCCGAACCCCGAGAGAACCGGCGCCCCTCACACCGCATCCTTTCGGGGCCCGCGCTCAGGCCGCCGCACCGTCCCGGCGCATCGCTGCGATCTGGTCGTCCGTCATCCCCACGGCACGCAGCAGCGCCTCGGTGTGCTGTCCGAGCGCGGGCACATCACCCATCCGTGCCTCGTCCCCGCCCGGCAGCGTGATGGGAGGCAGCAGAGCCTTCAGCGGCCCGACCGGCGACCCCACCTCACGCCACCGCTCCCGGGCGGCCAGCTGCGGATGCTCCGCCAGCTCGTGCAGATCCCTGAGCCGGGCGCAGGCGATGCCCGCCTTCTCCAGCCGGGCCAGCGCCTCGTCGGTGTCCAGCGCGCCCAGCGCCCGCGCGACCAGCTCGTCGGTCGCCGCCCGGTTCGCCACCCGCGCCGCGTTCGTCGCGTACACCGGATCCGTGCCCAGTTCCGGGCGGCCCATGACCTGCTCGGCCAGCCGCCGCCACTCCCGGTCGTTCTGCACCGACAACAGCACGCGCCCGCCGTCACCCGTCGGATACGCGTCGTAGGGCGCGATGACCGCGTGCGCGAGGCCGGTGCGCGCCGGCGGCTCGCCTCCGTGCATCGCGTGGTGCAGCGGATGCCCCAGCCACTCCGCGAGCGCCTCCAGCATCGACACCTCCACCGGCCCGCCCCTGCCGGTCGTGCCGCGCCGCACCAGCGCGGCCAGCACGCCCGAGAACGCGTACATGGCCGCCGCGATGTCCGCCGCCGGGACACCCGCCTTCACCGGCTGCTCGGGCGTCCCGGTCACCGACACAAGACCGGACTCGCACTGCACGAGCATGTCGTACGCCCGCTTGTCCGCGTACGGCCCGCCGGCGCCGTATCCCGAGATGTCCACGGCGATCAGCCGCGGATGTTCCGCGCACAGCGTGGCCGCGTCGAGCCCGAGCCGGGCGGCGGCCCCGTGGGCGAGGTTCTGCACGAACACGTCCGCGTCCGCGACCAGCCGCCGTACGACGTCCAGGCCGCGTGGGTCCTTGAGGTCCACGGCGAGGGACTCCTTGCCGCGGTTGCACCACACGAAGTGCGAGGCGAGACCACGGGCGGCGGTGTCGTAGCCACGCGCGAAGTCGCCGCCGTCGACCCGCTCCACCTTGATGACCCGGGCACCCAGGTCGGCGAGCTGCCGGGTCGCGAACGGCGCGGACACGGCCTGTTCGACGGCGACGACGGTGATGCCCTCCAGGGGCAGCGGGAGATGGTCCATGCGGTGGATGATCTCCTCTGACCGGCGGTTCTGTCAGCAGCGGGTCATCGCTCGCCGCGCGCGTACCGGCGTACCGCGAGGGGCAGGAACACGGCGGTCAGAGCGAGGCTCCAGAGGAGCGAGCCCGCGACCGGGTGCGCCACCGGCCAGGCGGAGTCCGGCGGGACGGGAGCGTTGCCGAACAGGTCCCGCAGGGCCGTGGTGACCGCGCTGATGGGGTTCCACTCGGCGAGCGTGCGCAGCCAGCCGGGGAGGTTGCCGGTGGGGATGTAGGCGTCGGACAGCAGGGGCAGCACGAAGGAGGCGGCGCCGAGCTGGCCGGCGGCCTCCTCGCTGCGGGTGAGCAGGCCCAGGAAGATCCCGGCGCAGGTGCAGGCGAACCGGAAGAGCAGCAGCAGCCCCACCGCACCGGCGGCGGCCGGTGCGGACCCCTCGATCCGCCAGCCCACCGCCAGCCCCACCAGCAGCAGCGGCACGGTGCCGACGCTCGTCACCAGCAGGTCCGCCAGCGCCTGCCCGAGCGGTACGGCCGCCCGGCTCACCGGCATGGTGCGGAAGCGGTCCGTCACGCCCCGGTGGGTGTCCTGGGCGGACTGGAACATGCCGGTCATCAGGCCGCCGGCCGCGGTGGCGACCAGCAGGCCGGGCACCAGGAAGGAGCGGTACTCACGGCCGGGCATCGCCAGGGCGCTGCCGAACACATAGCCGAAGAACAGCAGCATGTTGATCGGCATCACCTGGGTCAGGATCGTGAGTCCCGGACTGTTGCGGACCCGGCGCAGCTGCCGGCCCGTCATCGCCAGGCCGTCGTGGGCCAACGCGCTCATGCCACCAGCTCCTTGGTGTCGGCGGGCTCCCCGGTGAGCCGCAGGAAGACGTCGTCGAGTGTCGGCGGCCGCAGGCTCACGTCGAGCAACGGCACTCCCGCCGCGTCGAGTTCGCGCACCAGGCGGGGCAGGGTGAGGGTCCGGTCGGTGGTGACCGCGCCGACGGTCCCGCGGTCGTGGTCGAACACCGGTTCCGAACCGGTGAGTCGGTCCAGTACGCCGGCCGCCTTCGTCATCCCGTCGGGGTCCGCGACGACGACCTCGGCGTACGAGCCGATGAGCGCCTTGAGTTCGGCGGGCGACCCGGTGTGCGCGACCCGGCCCCGGTCCACCAGGGCGATGTCGTCGGCGAGTTGGTCGGCCTCCTCCAGGTACTGCGTGGTCAGCAGGACGGTCGTGCCGTGCGTCCTCAGCTCGCGCACCGCCTCCCGGATGCTGTTGCGGCTGGCCGGGTCGAGTCCGGTGGTCGGCTCGTCGAGGAAGAGCACGTCGGGGCGTCGGATCAGACTCGCGGCCAGGTCGAGCCGCCGGCGCATGCCGCCCGAGTAGCCGGCCGCCCTCCGGTCGGCGGCCTCGGTCAGCCCGAAGCGCTCCAGCAGCTCGTCGGCCCGCTCGGCCGGCCCGCGCACCCGGTGCAGCCGCGTGAACAGCCGCAGGTTCTGCCGGCCGGTGAGGTCGCCGTCGACCGAGGCGTACTGCCCGGTGACCGCGATCCGGCGGCGTACGGCCGCCGCCTCCCGCACCAGGTCGTGCCCCGCGATCCGCGCCGAACCGGCGTCGGGTCGCAACAGCGTGGTCAGCAGCCGTACGGCGGTCGTCTTGCCCGCCCCGTTCGGGCCGAGCAGCCCGCACACCGTGCCCTCGGCCACGGCCAGATCGAGCCCGCGCAGGGCGTGGACGGCGCCGAAGCGCTTTTCCAGTCCCTCACTAAGTACAGCGTACGTAGTAGTCATGTCGCGACCATAGCGCACTACGTACGCTGTACGTAACTAGGATGGTGGCCGAGGTGATGAGTGATGGCAGCTCGCGGGTCCGTCCCCGAGGTGATCTGGGCGCGCCCGGAGCGCACCGGCCGGGGCCCGAAGCCGGCGTACACGCGCGACGACATCGCGGCCGCGGCCGTACGGATCGCCGACGCCGAGGGGCTCGACGCGGTGTCGATGCGCCGCGTCGCGGCCGAGCTGGGCTGCGGCACGATGTCGTTGTACAACTACGTCCCCCGCAAGGAGGACCTGTACGAGCTGATGGTGGACGCCGTCAGCGGCGAGCACGAGCCGTGGGAGCCGAGCGGGAACTGGCGGGCCGACCTGCTCCGGGTGGCGCACGACACGCGTGCGCTGATGCACCGGCATCCATGGATGCCGCGCCTGATGTCCCCGGTCTACGGCTTCAGCCCGCACGCCCTGCGGTATCTGGAGCACTGTCTGGCCTGCCTGGATCCCCTGGAGGCGTCGTACGGCACCAAGCTCGAGCTGATCGCGATGCTGAACGGCGTGGTGACGACCTACGTCCGCAATGAACTCGACACCGCGGAGCGGGCCCGTGCCCTGCCCTGGTCCGAGGAGGAGGAGCACGCGGTGCGCATCACCTACCTCGGCGCGCGGCTCGGCTCCGGTGAGTATCCGAGGATGGCGGCGGCGCTCGCGGAGGACGCGGGGCCGATCGACCTGGAGGCCGTGCTCCAACGGGCGCTGGAGAGAGTGCTCGACGGCTTCGAGCCGCGCTAGCCCCGCCGCTGCGGGCTGCGGTGCTGTGCGGCGTGCGGCCTCGTCGTGCCCGGCCGCGCGGTTCCCCGCGCCCCCGGGCCGGCTGCCCTGACGGCGCTTCGACCGGAGCGGGGGAGCGATGCGATGGGCGGCGAGCGGGGCGAGCGCCAACTCGGGCGGCCGTGCCGGGTCAAGGACGCCGAGGACGTCGCGCGGTTGGCGGCCGCCCTGCGGAGCTGAGCCGCTAGAGCAGGGCGAACTGGCCTTCCGGGCCCTCCTCCTGGTGGTCCAGGACCGAGGCGGGGCGGCGGGCGGAGTCGGGGGGAGGGAGGACGCCCGCCGCGCGGAGGTCCGCCGTCGTGATCGGGGACGTGACCTTCAAGTCGGCGCGCGGCAGGCGGAGTTCGGCCAGCAGGGTCAGCACCGTGATCAGCTCCAGCAGTTCCGACGTCCAGGGCTGTGGCCAGGTCGTGGGGCGGATCGCGGCGAGGGTGCCGGGGGCGGCCGGGGTCGTACGGGTCTCGAACCAGGCCTCCAGGACGCGGACACCGGCCACCTCGTAGTCCCAGGCCTGCGGCGGGACGGGGGAGATGCGGCCCTCGTCCAGGTGGAGGGTCTCCTCGTCACGGTCGTAGTGGAGGGTGGGCGCGGGTGTCCCCGTGCTCCAGCGTGTGGGCAGGGGTGCGCGGACGTAGGGGCGGCGGCCGCCCGGCAGCTTGGGGCGCTCGCCGTCGCGGCGCATCAGCCACAGCGTGCGGCGGCCCAACTCCACGCCCCGCTCCCAGACGTCGGTGTCCCCGGTGAGCGGGACGGTGAGGTCCGGGCGGACCGCCGCCAGGATCCAGGCCAGCACGTCCGACGCCGCCGGGCGGGAGCCGAGGCGGTCCGTCAGGTGGTCCAGCAGGCCCGGGGCCAGGTTGGGTTCCGTGCCCCCGGGGCGGCGGTAGAGGGGGCGGATGCGGCCGGTGCGCACAGTGGGCAGCAGCGAGGTCGCCAGCAGGGGAGTGTCCGCGTCCGCCGTCTCCGCCGTGAACACCTGGTGCGCGTCCGCCACCCGCCACAGTTCCGGGCGTGCGGAGTCGATCAGCCGGTGGTCCGGGATCAGCCACTGCTCGTCGAAGGGCGCCGTCAGCACCCGCACCGGCTCCGCGCCCGGACCCCCGGCGCGCGCCAGCCGCTCGGTGCCGGTCGGCTGGCCGGGCAGCTGGCCCACCGCCGAGAACAGCGTGCGGGACCGGGACGGCTCGAACAGGGCCTCCCGGCCCGGCCCCTCGGCCTTCAGCAGAGCCTCCCAGCGGGCCTTCAGGGAAGCCGGATCGGGTGCCGTCGGCCAGGCGCGGCCGGGCCGCAGCGGTGCGACGGACCACGGCATGAGGTCCGCCAGCGGCGGAGCGTCGTCGTGCGTCACGCAGGGCATCGTACGGCCTGACCCTGCCCCGGGATCAGGTCGCGTCCAGGGTCACGGTGAAGGAGAAGCGGTCGCCCCGGTAGTGGATGACCGCCACGTCCAGCACCCGCCCGGCGGTGTCGAAGGTGATGCCCGTGTAGTGCAGGATCGGGCTGAGCAGCGGCACCTGGAGGAGACGTGCGGTCTCCGGGTCGGCGAGGCGGGCCTCCACGGTGTCCGTGATGCGGCTGATGTCCGCGCCCACCGCGTCCCGCAGCACCTTGGTCATCGGCCAGCGCACCAGGTCCGCCGGGTCGATGCGCGCGGCCAGTTCGGGACGGACGTGGTTGACGGCGTGGTTGGTCGGCTCGCCGGTCTTCTCGTCGCCGCGCAGCCGGTGGTAGGCCGCCACCTCCGTGAGGCCCGGGAAGTACTCGGCGAGTCCGGCCGGTACCGGCACCGTGCCGTGGTCCAGCAGCTCGGTCGTCATGCCGGACTGCTGGGCCACGATCGCGTCCACCGAACCCAGCAGCCGCACCGGGGCCCCGCGCCGGACACCGGGTTCGATGAACGTGCCGCGCCGCCGGTGCCGGCTGATCAGCCCCTCGTCCTCCAGCTCCTTCAGCGCCTGCCGCATGGTGAGCACGCTGACCCCGTAGTGCTCCGCCAGCCGCTCCTCGGTGGGCAGGCGCAACGGATCCTGCGGCGAGCGGCCGAGGATCGAGGCGCGCAGCGACTGCGACACCTGATACCAGAGCGGCAGCTTGCGGTTCAGGACGATCGAATCCGGAGCGAAAGAGGTCACGAGCTATCCGTACCTGGCAACGAACGTTCGGCGCAACGGAGCGGTCAGGGTGCGGTCAGGGTGCGCGGAAGTGACGTTCCAGGCCCTGCCACACGTCGTCGTAGCGCTGCTGGAGATGGTCCGCGCCGGCCGCCTGCGGGGTGAGCGTCACCGGCCACCGGGTCTCGAACATGAACGCCAGACCGTCGTCGATCTTCTGCGGCCGCAGCTCGGCGGCGCTCGCCCGGTCGAAGGTCTCCCGGTCCGGGCCGTGCGCCGACATCATGTTGTGCAGCGAGCCGCCGCCCGGCACGAAGCCCTCCGCCTTGGCGTCGTAGGCCCCCTCGACCAGGCCCATGTACTCGCTCATCACGTTCCGGTGGAAGTACGGCGGGCGGAACGTGTCCTCACCCACCAGCCAGCGCGGGGCGAACACCACGAAGTCGACACCGGCCAGGCCCGGGGTGTCCGACGGGGACGTGAGGACCGTGAAGATGGACGGATCCGGGTGGTCGTACGAGATGGTGCCGAGCACATTGAACCGGCGCAGGTCATAGACGTACGGCACATGGTTGCCGTGCCAGGCGACCACGTCGAGCGGCGAGTGGTCGTACGTCGCCGTCCACAGGTTGCCGCAGAACTTGTTCACCACCTCCACCGGGCCCGCAGCGGTGTCGTCGTCCTCGTACGCGGCGACCGGTGCCCGGAAGTCCCGGGCGTTCGCGAGCCCGTTGGCGCCGATGGGCCCGAGGTCGGGAAGCTGGAAGGGCGCACCGTAGTTCTCGCACACATAGCCGCGAGCGGTCGGGCCCTGCCCGCCGTCGGATGCGGTGTCCAGCAGCTCCACACGGAAGCGCACCCCGCGCGGGATCAGGGCCACATGTGCCGGCTCCACAAGGAGGCGGCCGAACTCGGTGTGCAGCAGCAGCCCGCCGCGCTCCGGCACGATCAGCAGCTCGCCGTCGGCGTCGGAGAAGACGCGCTCCATCGAGGAGTTGGCGTGGTACAGGTGCACGGCCATGCCGGTGCGCTGGGTCGCGTCGCCGTTGCCGCCCAGGGTCCACAGGCCGGCCAGGAAGTCCGTGCCCGCCGGCGGCTCGGGCAGCGGGTTCCAGCGCAGCCGGTTCGGGTCGGGTACCGCCTCGGTGAAGGGGGCGGTGCGCAGGGCGCCGTTGCCGGTGCGGGTGAAGGCCGGGTGAGCGGCCGACGGGTGGATCCGGTAGAGCCAGGAGCGCCGGTTGTGCGCGCGCGGCTCGGTGAACGCCGTGCCGCTCAGCTGCTCCGCGTAGAGGCCCAGCGGTGCGCGCTGCGGCGAGTTGCGGCCCTCGGGCAGGGCGCCCGGCACCGCCTCCGAGGCGTGTTCGTTGCCGAACCCGGAGAGGTACGACAGTGCCTCGGCGGTCTTCCGTGCTCCCTCACGCTCGAACCCGCTCGCGCGGGAGGTGCCCCCATCGCTCATGATCGCTCCCTTGCGCTCCTTATTCCTATGTATCACCGTAGGAATGAGCCGGGGTGGACGCAAGAGGGCGGCGGGTCCTCCGTCCGGGGGACGGTGAGAACCAGACTTCAGGGGGATTCGGGTGGCCGGGCGTTGTTCTACTGTCGCGGACATGCCTTTGACGTCGTTGTCACGCGGCACTCTCACCGCGCTCGCGGTCTGCGCCCTGCTGCCCTTCGGCGTGGCGGGATGCGGTTCCGGAGGAGACCGAGGGGGCGGGGACACCGTCTCCTCCTCGCCGGTCGGCAAGGTCCTCGACGACACGGACGAGGCCGGCAGGCACCTGCGCGAGGTCGACAAGGAGCGCGCGCCGGAGGTCCGCGTCGAGGTGACCCCCGACGCGGCCGGCGGCTGGGACGTCCTGCTGACCCTGCACCGCTTCCGCCTCTCCCCGGCGGGCGCGCGCCCGAAGGCGGTCGCCGGACAGGGCCTCGCCCGCCTCTTCGTGGACGGCAGACCGGTGACCCGGCTGCGCACCCCGGGGTACCACCTGCCCGAACACCTCGTCCCCCACGGCACCCACCATGTGACCGCCCGTCTCTACGCCGACGACGGCACGGTCTGGGCCGTGCGCGGCAAACCGGTCGAGAGCACCGCCGACATCACCGCCTCCGCCGCCCAGGGATCGCCCTCCACGTCCCCGTCGACGGGCACCGCGACCCTCACCGTGGCCCCGTGAGCGCGGGGGCCCACTTCCTCCGTACCAGGGGGCGAGGTTCACCTGATCCCGGCGGAGAGGCATGATGAAGCGCGTGCCCCACGCGACAACGCTCCGCCGCGCGCCGGTCCAGAAGCGCAGCGCCGAACGGCTGACCAGGATTCTCGACGCCTGCGCCGACCTGCTCGACGAGGTCGGCTACGACGCCCTGAGCACCCGGGCCGTCGCCCTGCGCGCGGGTGTGCCCATCGGCTCGGTCTACCGCTTCTTCGGCAACAAGCGGCAGATGGCCGACGCCCTCGCCCAGCGCAACCTGGAGCGCTACACCGAGCGTGTCTCCGAGCGGCTGAAGGGGGCGCGGACGGGGGACTGGCGGGCCGCCATGGACGCGGTGCTCGACGAGTACCTGAGCATGAAGCGGACCGCGCCCGGCTTCTCCCTCGTGGACTTCGGCAACCAGATCCCGATCGGCGCGCGGCACGCCGACCCCAACACGCGGGTCGCCGACCGGCTGACGAACCTGATCTCCGGATACTTCGGCCGCGCCGTCGACGAGGAGGTGCGCCGCGCCTTCCTGGTCGCCGTCGAGAGCGCGGACACGTTGGTCCAACTGGCCTTCCGGATGGACCCGCAGGGCGACCCGGCGATCATCGAGGAGACACGGCAACTGCTGCGGGCGTATCTGGGGCGCCTGCTCGACTGAGCGGCTCACCTCCGCCGTTCGTTCCGGCGGCTCACCTCTGCCCTTCATCCCAGCCGCTCACCTCACCGTTCCCGCGGCTCACCTCCACCGGCTCACTTCTGCCGGCTCCCGCCGGGAATCAGGGCACCCGCACAGGGCTCCCCTCCATGCGTACTGGTCGGTATGCTCGCGGCCGAGCCCTCTTCACGCTCGCCCGGCACCGCCACCGACCCCTCGGGAGGACCCGTGTCCCGCACCGCCCTGCGAATCTGCCCCCTGTGCGAGGCCACGTGCGGGCTGACCCTCACCATCGAGGACACCCGGGTGACCGGCGCCCGCGGTGACCGCGAGGACGTCTTCAGCCACGGGTTCATCTGCCCCAAGGGCGCCGCCTTCGGAGCCCTCGACGGCGACCCGGACCGGCTGCGCACCCCCCTCGTCCGTGAGGACGGCGCGTTGCGCGAGGCCACCTGGGAGGAGGCCTTCGACGCGGTCGCCGCAGGGCTGCGCCCGGTCGTGGAGCGGTACGGCCGCGACGCCCTCGGTGTCGTCCTCGGCAACCCCAATGTGCACACCGTGGCCGGAGGCCTCTACCCGACCGTCCTGCTCGGCGCCCTGCGCACCCGCAGCGTCTTCACCGCCTCCACGGTCGACCAGATGCCCAAGCACGTCTCCAGCGGGCTCCTGTTCGGTGACGCCAACGCCATCCCCGTACCGGACCTCGACCACACCGACCACCTCCTGCTGATCGGGGCCAACCCCCTGGACTCGAACGGGAGTCTGTGCACCGCCCCCGACTTCCCGGGCAGGCTCAAGGCACTGAAGGCGCGTGGCGGCAGGCTCACCGTCGTGGACCCGCGCCGCACCCGCACCGCCCGGCTCGCCGACCGGCACCTCGCCGTCCGGCCCGGCACCGACGCGCTGCTGCTCGCCGCGATGGTCACCGTGCTGTTCGAGGAGAGCCTCGTAGACCTCGGGGCCCTCGGGGACCTCGCCCCGCACGTCGACGGGCTCCCCGAACTCCGGGACGCGCTACGGGACTTCATCCCCGAAGCCGTCGCCGGGGCCTGCGACGTCGACGCGGTCCTCATCCGCACCCTGGCCCGCGAACTCGCCGCCGCCCCCGCCGCCGCCGTCTACGCCCGCATCGGCAGCTGCACCGTCCCGCACGGCACCCTGGCCAGCTGGCTGGTCGACGTCCTCAACATCCTCACCGGCAACCTCGACCGGCCCGGCGGCGCCCTGTTCCCGCAGGCCGCCACGGACCGGACACCCCGCCCGGCCGGCCCCGACCGCGGCTTCGCCCTCGGCCGCTGGCACTCGCGGGTACGGCATCTCCCCGAGGCCAAGGGGGAGTTGCCGCTCGCCGCCCTCGCCGAGGAGATCGACACCGCGACCGAGGAGGGCGAGCCCCTGCGCGCGCTCGTCGTGATCGCCGCCAACCCGGTGCTGTCCGCCCCCGACGGCGACCGGCTCGACAAGGCGCTGGAGTCCCTGGACTTCATGGTGAGCGTCGACCCGTACCTCAACGAGACCTCCCGCCACGCCGACGTCGTCCTGCCCCCGCCCCCGCCCTCCCAGAGCCCGCACCACGACTTCGCGTTCAACACCCTCGCCGTGCGCAACCAGGTCCGCTACAGCCGTCCCGCCGTGCCCCTCGAACCCGGCCGCATGGCCGAGACCGAGATCCTCGCCCGGCTGATCCTGGCCGCCGGCGGCATGCACGGCGCCGACCCGGCCACCGTCGACGCGATGGTGATCGACCAGACCCTCGGCAAGGCCGTCCGGGAATCCAGCTCCCCGGTCCACGGACGCGACCCCCGCGAACTGACCGCCCTGCTCACCGGTGACACCGGGCCCGAGCGGCGCCTCGACATGATGCTGCGCCTCGGCCCCTACGGCGACGGCTTCGGCGCCCGACCCGACGGGCTGACCCTGGCCCGGCTGCTCGCCCACCCGCACGGCATCGACCTCGGCCCGCTGCGCCCGCGCCTGCCGCAGCCGCTGAAGACCGCGAGCGGCAAGGTCGAGCTGCTGCCCGGTCCCATCGCCGGCGATCTGCCGAGGCTCCGGGAGGCGCTCGCCGAGCGGCCCGCCGGGCTCGTCCTCGTCGGCCGCCGCCATCTGCGGTCCAACAACAGCTGGATGCACAACGTGCCCGCCCTCACCGGCGGCAGCAACCGCTGCACCCTCCAGCTGCACCCCGAGGACGCCGCACGCCTCGGCGTCCGGGACGGGCAGCCGGTGCGCGTGAAGGGCGCCGGGGGAGCGGTGACCGCGCCCGCCGAGGTCACCGACGCGGTCCGGACCGGGGTGGTGAGCCTCCCGCACGGCTGGGGCCACGACCGGCCCGGCGTCCGGCTCGGCCACGCCACCACCGAACCCGGCGTCAACGTCAACCAGCTCCTGGACGGCAGCCTCCTCGACCCGCTCTCCGGCAACGCGGTCCTCAACGGCGTCCCCGTCGAGGTCACACCGGTGTCCGCGGTGGCCGAAAAGCTCGCGTCCACGACCTCGGCAAAGCCCTGACCTGGACTTTCGCGCTTATTGCTCACACGTCAACGTCTTGTTAACGCCGTTTGAACGGACCTAACGTCGTCGCACCGCCTGCCCGGCGGGATGTTCAAGGGCGAACGTTAGGTATCCATTCATGCTGACCATCCTCGGCTTCGCCATGATCGCGACCTTCCTGGTCCTGATCATGCTGAAGAAGATGTCGCCGATCGCGGCGCTCGTGCTGATTCCCGCGCTGTTCTGCGTGTTCGTCGGCAAGGGGGCGAAGCTCGGCGACTACGTCATCGACGGCGTCACCAGCCTCGCCCCCACCGCGGCGATGCTCATGTTCGCGATCGTCTACTTCGGCGTGATGATCGACGTCGGCCTCTTCGACCCGATCGTCCGGGGCATCCTGAGGTTCTGCAGGGCCGACCCGCTGCGCATCGTCGTCGGCACGGCCCTGCTCGCCGCGATCGTCTCCCTCGACGGCGACGGCTCCACCACCTTCATGATCACCGTCTCGGCGATGTACCCGCTGTACAAGCGCCTGAAGATGAGCCTGGTCGTGATGACCGGTGTGGCCGCGATGGCCAACGGCGTGATGAACACGCTCCCCTGGGGCGGACCGACCGCCCGCGCCGCCACCGCGCTGAAGGTCGACGCCGGCGACATCTTCGTGCCGATGATCCCGGCCCTGGCCGTCGGCCTGCTGGGCGTCCTGGCCCTCGCCTACGTCCTCGGCCGCCGCGAGCGGGGGCGGCTCGGCGTGCTGACGCTGGACGAGGTCCTGGTGACGGAGACCGGGACGGCGGCCGGGACGGAGACGGTCCTCGTGGGCGCCGGTTCGGGCGCGCGGAAGACCGGCGGCGAGGACACGGGGGCGGGCGCCGGCAAGGGCGAGCGGACGGCCGCCGGTTCCGGCTCCGGCACGGACGCACCCCTCGACGCCGACCCGGCCGAGGGCGACGACTTCCGGGGCCTCGACCCGAACCGCCCCACCCTGCGCCCCAGTCTGTACTGGTTCAACGCGCTGCTCACGGTCGCCCTGCTCACTGCGATGATCATGGAATGGCTGCCGATCCCGGTGCTGTTCCTGCTCGGTGCCGCGCTCGCGCTCACGGTCAACTTCCCGCACATGCCCGACCAGAAGGCCCGCATCGGCGCCCATGCCGAGAACGTGCTCAACGTCTCCGGCATGGTCTTCGCCGCCGCCGTCTTCACCGGCGTCCTCCAGGGCACCGGCATGGTCGACCACATGGCCGAGTGGCTGGTCGGCAACATCCCCGACGGCATGGGCCCGCACATGGCCCTCGTCACCGGCGTACTGAGCATCCCGCTCACGTACTTCATGTCCAACGACGGCTTCTACTTCGGCATCCTGCCGGTGCTCGCCGAGGCGGGCCACGCGCACGGCGTCTCCTCGCTGGAGATCGCCCGCGCCTCCCTCGTCGGCCAGCCCCTGCACATGTCCAGCCCGCTCGTCCCGGCCGTCTACGTCCTGGTCGGCATGGCCAAGGTCGAGTTCGGCGACCACACCAGGTTCGTCGTCAAGTGGGCCGTGCTGATCTCCCTGATCGTGCTCGGCGCGGGACTCCTGTTCGGCATCGTCTGACCCGGGCAACGTCCGACTTTCCCGGGAGGGAAACCATGGCGCCCGGTGGGAACCGCGGCTGGCTGCTCCGCCTCGTCCTCGCCTTCGGCTTCGCGCAGGGGGCGGTGTCGATGGCCCGGCCCGCCGTGTCCTACCGGGCCCTCGCGCTGGGCGCCGACGAGCGGGCGGTCGGCGTCATCGCGGGCGTGTACGCCCTGCTCCCGCTCTTCGCGGCCGTACCGCTCGGCCGCCGCACCGACCACGGCCGCTGCGCACCCCTGCTGCCACTGGGCGTGGTCCTCGTCTCCGGCGGCTGCCTCCTCGGCGGACTGGCCGACTCCCTCTGGGTGATGGCCCTGTGGAGCGGGGTCATGGGACTCGGCCACCTCTGCTTCGTGATCGGCGCCCAGTCCCTGGTCGCCCGCCAGTCCGCGCCGCACGAACAGGACCGCAACTTCGGGTACTTCACCATCGGTGCCTCCCTCGGCCAGCTCGTCGGCCCCATCGCGGCGGGCGCCCTGATCGGCGGTTCCGACATGGCGGGCAGCAGCGCCCTCGCCCTCGTCGTGGCGGGCGCGGGGTGCGCGCTCGCGTTCACGTCGCTGTGGCGCATCGAGGACCGTACGACGGTCGACTCCCGCCCACCGCACGGCGCGCGTGTGCCGGTCGCGGGCATCCTGCGCGCCCGGGGCGTGCCCGCCGGCATGCTCATCAGCCTGTCCGTGCTGTCCGCCACCGACATCCTCACCGCGTATCTGCCCGTGGTCGGCGAGCACCGGGACATCGCGCCGGCGGTGATCGGCGTGCTGCTCAGCCTGCGCGCCGGTGCCACCATCGCCTGCCGGCTCGTCCTCACCCCGCTGCTCCGCCTGCTCGGCAGGCCCGCCTTGCTCACCGTGACCTGCCTCCTGGCGGCCGTGCTGTGCGCGGGAGTCGCCCTGCCGGTGCCGGTGTGGGCGCTCGGGTCGATGCTCGTCGTCCTCGGGTTCTGCCTGGGCGTCGGACAGCCGTTGTCGATGACGACGGTCGTCCAGGCCGCTCCCGAGGACGCGCGTTCCACCGCCCTCGCCCTGCGCCTGACCGGCAACCGGCTCGGCCAGGTCGCCGCCCCGGCCGCCGCGGGCCTGGTCGCCGGGGTGGCGGGGGCGGCCGCACCGTTCGTGATGCTCGGGGTGTTGCTGCTGCTGTCGTCGGGTGTGGCGTCGCGGTCGCCGGGGAGGCCGGTGCCGGGAGGGGAGACGCGGGCCGGGGCCGACCGGCGAGCATGGTCGGCGTTGAGCCGGAAGGACGATGTCTGAGGGGTGCGCGGCGCCGCTTCCGTGTCGTGCGCGGTGAGGTGAAGTGAGGTGAACCAGAGTCAGGTGACACGGATTTATATGAATATCGCCTGATTCGGAGTGTGTTCATGGCGACGCCGTCCCTGCCCCGCCGCGCCGCCGCGCTGTCGGCCCTCACCCTCGCGGGCACCGTCCTTCTCGGCGGACCGGCCTTCGCCGCGCCCGGTGGCGACGGAGACGTCAGGATCCACGTGGCGGGCACCGCCTCCGCCCCTCGCCCCGACCGGCCGAAGATGCGCCGTGTCTCCCCCGGCGCGGTCGACTCCTGCGCGCACGCGCGCGGAGAGCCGTACGTCGAGACCCGGCTCCTCTTCGGCACCGCGCGCCCGGACGGCGGCCCGGCCGTCACCGACCGGCAGTTCATGGCCTTCGTCGACAAGGAGGTCACGCGCGCCTTCCCGGACGGGCTCACCGTGCAGAGCGCGCGCGGGCAGTGGCGGGACGCGAACGGCACCATCGAGAAGGAGCGGTCGTACGAGCTGATCCTGCTGTATCCCGAGTCGCTGGCCGACGCGAGCGACCGGAGCATCGAGGACATCCGGCGGGCGTACGAGAAGGCTTTCGGCCAGGAGTCCGTGGGCAGGGTGGACGAGAGGGCGCAGGTCGACTTCTGATGTTCCCGGGGCGCCGGGTCTTCTGATGTGCTGGGGGCGTCCGGTTACGTATGGCGCACGAAAACTATCGTCGCTAGTTTATTGGCCGGACGACATGGAAACCGGAGGCAGCAACATGAAGGCACACGACGGCCTCTACATCGACGGCGCATGGCGCCCGGCCGAGAGCCAGGACGTGATCGAGGTCGTGAACCCGGCCGACGAGCAGGTCGTCGGCCGGGTCCCGGCGGGCGGCGCCCTGGACGTCGACACCGCCGTACGCGCCGCGCGCGCCGCACTCCCGGCCTGGGCCGCCACGCCCCCGGCCGAGCGGGCCGCGCGCCTGGCCGCGCTGCGGGACGTCCTGGCGGCCCGCAAGGACGAGATCGCCGAGACGGTGACCGCGGAACTGGGCGCCCCCGCCCAGTTCGCGCAGGCCGTGCACGTCGGCCTGCCGATCGCGGTCGCCGGCTCCTTCGCCGAGCTGGCCGCGACCCACTCCTTCGAGGAGAAGGTCGGCAACTCCACCGTGCTGCACGAGCCCGTCGGCGTCATCGGTGCGATCACCCCCTGGAACTACCCGCTCCACCAGATCGTCGCCAAGGTCGCCCCCGCGCTCGCCGCGGGCTGCACGGTCGTGCTCAAGCCCGCAGAGGACACCCCTCTCACCGCCCAGATCTTCGCCGAGGCGGTCCACGAGGCGGGCGTGCCGGCCGGTGTGTTCAACCTGGTCACCGGCCTGGGCCCGGTCGCGGGACAGGCCCTCGCCGAGCACCCGGACGTCGACCTGGTCTCCTTCACCGGCTCCACGGCGGTCGGCCGGCAGATCGGCGCGGTGGCCGGCGCGGCCGTGAAGCGCGTCGCCCTGGAACTCGGCGGCAAGTCCGCCAACGTCATCCTGCCGAGTGCCGATCTCGCGAAGGCCGTGGGCGTCGGCGTGGCCAACGTGATGTCCAACTCCGGCCAGACGTGCAGCGCCTGGACCCGCATGCTGGTCCACCGCGACCGGTACGAGGAGGCCGTCGAGCTGGCCGCCGCCGCGGCCGCAAAGTACGGCGACCGCATCGGCCCGGTCGTGAACGCCACGCAGCAGGCCAGGGTGCGCGGTTACATCGAGAAGGGCATCGCCGAGGGCGCCCGCCTGGTCACCGGCGGGCCCGAATCCCCCCAGGAGCTGGGCTACTTCGTCAGTCCGACCGTCTTCGCCGACGTCACCCCCGAGATGACCGTAGCCCAGGAGGAGATCTTCGGCCCGGTCCTCACCATCCTCCCCTACGACGACGAGGACGACGCCCTGCGCATCGCCAACGGCACGGTCTACGGCCTCGCCGGCGCCGTCTGGGCCGCCGACGAGGCCGAGGCGGTCGCCTTCGCCCGCCGCATGGACACCGGTCAGGTCGACATCAACGGCGGCCGGTTCAACCCCCTCGCCCCCTTCGGCGGCTACAAGCAGTCAGGGGTCGGCCGGGAACTCGGCACACACGGACTCGCCGAGTACCTCCAGACCAAGTCCCTCCAGTTCTAAGGAAGTCCGCGAGCCATGGCCGTACGAGCCGCCGTCCTGCCAGCCGTCGGCGCGCAGTTGGAGATCACCGGCATCGAGCTGCCCGATCCCGGCCCCGGACAGGTCCGGGTCCGCCTCGCCGCCGCCGGGGTCTGCCATTCCGACCTGTCCCTGTCCAACGGCACCATGCGGGTGCCGGTCCCCGCGGTCCTCGGTCACGAGGGCGCGGGCACGGTCCTCGCCGTGGGCGAGGGCGTCACGCATGTCGCGCCCGGCGCCCCAGTGGTCCTCAACTGGGCGCCGTCCTGCGGTACCTGCCACGCCTGCACGCTCGGCGAGGTCTGGCTGTGCGCCAACGCCCTGGGCGGCGCCGCCGCCGTCCATGCCCGCACCGTCGACGGCACCGACCTGCACCCCGGCCTGAACGTCGCCGCGTTCGCCGAGGAGACCGTGGTCTCCGCCTCCTGCGTCCTGCCGCTGCCCGACGGGGTGCCGCTGGTGGACGCCGCCGTCCTCGGCTGCGCCGTCCTCACCGGTTACGGCGCGGTCCACCACTCGGCGCGGGTCCAGCCCGGTGAGACGGTCGCCGTGTTCGGCGCGGGCGGGGTGGGCCTGGCCACGCTCCAGTCGGCCCGTATCGCGGGCGCGTCCCGCATCATCGCCGTCGACGTCTCCCCGGAGAAGGAGGAGCTGGCCCGCGCCGCCGGCGCCACCGACTACGTCGTCGCGTCCGAGAACACCGCCCGCGAGATCCGCGCCCTCACCGGCATGCAGGGCGTCGACGTCTCCGTGGAGTGCGTCGGGCGCGCGGTCGCCATCCGGGCCGCCTGGGACTCCACCCGCCGGGGCGGCCGCACGACGGTCGTCGGCATCGGCGGCAAGGACCAGGAGGTCACCTTCAACGCCCTGGAGATCTTCCACTGGGGCCGCACCCTCTCCGGCTGCGTCTACGGCAACTCCGACCCGGCCCGCGACGTGCCGGTCCTCGCCGAACACGTACGCCGGGGCCGCCTGGACCTCGCCTCGCTCGTCACCGACCGCATCGGCCTGAAGGACATCCCGGCCGCCTTCGACAACATGCTCGCCGGCAAGGGAGGCCGCGCACTGGTGGTCTTCTGACGGAGGGCAGGCCGGGTGCGGGCGCTGAACGGGGGTGGGCTTCCAGCACGGGGAGGCACGACTGCCCCCATCGGCGGACGGTGCCTCATGGGCGACGGCACCGCAGTTCCCCAGGGGCGCGGGGAACTGCGCGACAAGCCCCACCGACCCGCATCCGGCAGCCGATCCGCACCCTCACCACCCCCACCCCCCAAGCCGCACCTCACCGCAACGCACCTGGTGAAATCCCCAGCAACTCCCCCAACTCCCGCTCCCCCGACGGAGTCACCCTGACCGCCCGCTCCGACCCGATCCGCACACACCACCCCGCATCCAGCGCATGCCGGCACAGCGCCGCCCCCGCCGCACCCGCGAGATGAGGCCTGCGCTCGGTCCAGTCGAGGCACGCGCGGGCCAGTGGGCGCCGGGTCGAACGGTCGAGGGTGATACCGACCCCGCCGAACCAGTCGAGCCCCTCGTCCGTCAGCGCGAACCCGGTGTCCTGCACCAACAGTCCCCGGAGGGTCAGCGCATCCGTGAGAGCGATCCCGAGGCGGCCGGCCAGGTGGTCGTAGCAGGTGCGGCCCCGGGCCATCGCCGAGCGCACGCTCGACTCCCGCAGGCTGCGTCCCGGTTGCTGTACGGCCCCCGCGGGGACCTGCGCGGCCAGGTCCTCGACCAGCTGCGCCACCCGCGCGTCGGCCAGCCGCACGTACCGGTGCCGGCCCTGCCGCTCCTGCGCGAGCAGCCCGCCCGCCACCAGCTTGCCCAGGTGCTCGCTCAGCGTGGACGGCGCGACCCCGGCGTGCCGGGCCAGCTCACCGGCGGTCCACGCGCGCCCGTCCAGGAGGGCCAGCAGACACGCGGCCCGGGTCTCGTCGGCGACGAGCGAGGCGAGCGAGGCGAGGCCGGCGGCCCGGGAGTCCTTGGCGGTCATGGCCCCAGCATGCGCCGCCGACCCTTCGGCGCGCGCCGAACTATTGCTGCACGCCCTCGCGGACCTGCGCGTACTGCTGCTCCAGCCCGTCCAGCAGAGCGGTCAGCCCGGCCTCGAAGGCCCGCTCGTCGATCTTCTCCTGCTGCTCGGCGAGAAGATGGGCCTGGCCGAGGTGAGGGTAGTCGGAGGGGTCGTAGGCGCTCGCGTCGTCCACGAAGCCACCGGCGAAGGAGCCGAGCGCGGAGCCCATGATGAAGTACCGCATCAGCGCACCGATGGAGGTCGCCTGCGCGGGCGGCCAGCCCGCGTCGACCATCGCGCCGTACACCGCGTCGGCCAGCCGCAGGGCGGCGGGACGGCGGCCGGGTCCGCGCGCCAGGACCGGGACGATGTTCGGGTGGTCGCGCAGGGCGGCACGGTAGGAGACCGCCCAGTCGTGCAGCGCCGTCCGCCAGTCCCGGCCGTCCTCGAACATCGACAGATCGACCAGCGCGCTCACCGAGTCCGCGACCACCTCGAGGATCTCGTCCTTGGTGCGGAAGTGGTTGTAGAGCGAGGGTCCGCTGACCCCCAGTTCGGCGGCGAGCCGCCGGGTGGAGACGGCGGCCAGGCCCTCGGCGTCCACGAGTTCCCGGGCCGTCTCGACGATCCGGTCGGTGCTGAGGAGGGGCTTGCGCGGTCGGGCCATGGCGCTCATAGTAGAGCCGTACCTGAAAACTAGCAGTGCTAATTTAAATGTACGGCTTTCAAGGTCTGTCTGTATGGGGTGATCGCATGGTGAACCTGGAGCTGAGTGAGGAGCAGGCCGCCGTACGGCAGCTCGCCCGCGACTTCGTGGAGCGTGAGATCGCGCCGCACGTGATCGCCTGGGACCGCGCCGAGGAGGTCGACCGGGGCATCGTGAAGAAGCTCGGCGAGGTCGGCTTCCTCGGCCTGACCGTCGACGAGGAGTACGGCGGCTCGGGCGGCGACCACCTGGCGTACTGCCTGGTCACCGAGGAGCTGGGGCGCGGCGACTCCTCGGTCCGCGGCATCGTCTCGGTGTCCCTCGGACTGGTCGCCAAGTCGATCGCCGCGTGGGGCGACGAGGAGCAGAAGCGGCGCTGGCTGCCGGGCCTGACCGCCGGCGACCACGTCGGCTGCTTCGGCCTCACCGAGCCCGGCACCGGCTCCGACGCGGGCAACCTCTCGACCCGGGCCGTGCGCGACGGTGGGGTTACCTCCCGCTCGAGCGGAGCCGGGAGTGGGGGAGACTTCGTCATCAACGGCACCAAGACGTTCATCACGAACGGCACCTGGGCCGACGTCGTCCTGCTCTTCGCCCGCTCCACGGACGCCCCCGGCCACAAGGGCGTCTCCGCCTTCCTCGTCCCCACCGACACCCCCGGCCTGACCCGCCGCACCATCCACGGCAAGCTCGGCCTGCGCGGCCAGGCCACCGCCGAGCTGGTGCTGGAGGACGTCCGGGTGCCCGCCTCGGCGCTGCTCGGCGAGGAGGGCAAGGGCTTCTCCGTCGCCATGTCCGCCCTGGCCAAGGGCCGTATGTCGGTCGCCGCGGGCTGTGTCGGCATAGCCCAGGCCGCCCTGGACGTGGCCGTGCGGTACGCCGGTGAGCGCGAGCAGTTCGGCAAGTCGATCGCCCACCACCAGCTGGTGCAGGAGCTGATCAGCGACATCGCCCTCGACGTGGACGCGGCCCGGCTGCTGACCTGGCGGGTCGCCGACCTGATCGACCGGGGGAAGCCGTTCGCCGTGGAGTCCTCCAAGGCCAAGCTGTTCGCCTCCGAGGCCGCCGTGCGCGCCGCCAACAACGCCCTCCAGGTCTTCGGCGGCTACGGCTACATCGACGAGTACCCGGCCGGCAAGCTCCTGCGCGACGCCCGCGTGATGACCCTCTACGAAGGCACCAGCCAGATCCAGAAGCTGGTCATCGGGCGGGCGCTGACCGGGGTTTCGGCGTTCTGACGGCGCGGGCGGTCGTTCCGGCGGCTCGACCGGTACCGACGTTCTGAGTACGCCGCTGAGTATCTCGGCGGATGTGGCGAACGCCTCGTCCGCCGATGCTCTTTCCCATGAGTGAGACACCGGTCAAGCAGCAGAGTACGGGCGCGTTCTACGGGCAGGCCGTCGCGTCCTTCGCCGTCGCCATGTCGGCCACCGCCATCGGCATCTACCAGCTGGACACCAACGCCTGGGTCCGGGCCTTCCTCGCCATCGCGGTCCTCTACCTCGTCACCTCCGCCTTCACCCTGGCCAAGGTCATCAGGGACCGGCAGGAGGCGGGGGAGATCGTGAGCAGGGTCGACCAGGCGCGGCTGGACAAGCTCCTCGCCGAGCACAACCCGTTCGAGGCGCCAAGATCCGAGCAGGCGCGCTAAGCGAGCGCTCACCTTCAGCGGTATGGTGGTGTCCCTGTCACCGAGAGGGGCGAGCGAACGATGAGTACGGCGCAGGAGACGGCCGGCGGCGAGGCCGGGCCGTGGGACGAGGTCACGCCCGAGGCGGCCCGGCGACTGCTCGTCGCCGCCGTGGAGGCCTTCGCCGAGCGCGGCTATCACGCGACGACCACCCGTGACATCGCAGGCCGCGCCGGCATGAGCCCGGCCGCGCTCTACATCCACTACAAGACCAAGGAAGAGCTGCTTCACCGGATCAGCCGGATCGGCCACGACAAGGCGCTGGACATCCTGCGTACGGCGGCCGAGGGCGAGGGCACCGCCGCGGAGCGGCTCGCCGACGGGGTCAGCTCCTTCGTCGGCTGGCACGCCGGGCGGCGCACCACCGCGCGGGTCGTCCAGTACGAACTGGACGCGCTCGGCCCCGACGCCCGCGCCGAGATCGTCGAGCTGCGCCGCCAGGTGGACGCCCAGGTGCGCGGCATCATCGAGGACGGCGTGGCCTCGGGCGAGTTCGACGTGCCGGACGTGCAGGGCACCACGCTGGCCGTGCTGTCGCTGTGCATCGACGTGGCCCGCTGGTTCAACGTGGACGGGCCCCGCACCCCCGAGCAGGTCGGCGAGCTCTACGCCGACCTCGTGCTGCGGATGGTGGGCGCGAAGCGGACGCCCGCGGGCTCGTAGCGCGGACGCCCGCGCGGCGCTCGGAGGTGCTGCTCAGAGGTAGTACCGGGACACTGACTCCGCGACGCACACCGGCTTGTCGCCGCCCTCGCGCTCGACCGTGAAGGCGACGGTCACCTGGACGCCGCCGGGGACGTCCTCGACGCCGGTGATCTTCGCGGTGGCACGCAGGCGGGAGCCGACCGGGACGGGGGAGGGGAAACGGACCTTGTTCGTGCCGTAGTTGACGCCCATCTTCACGCCCTCGACGCTGATGAGCTGCGGGCCGAAGAGCGGCAGCAGCGAGAGCGTCAGGTAACCGTGGGCGATGGTGGTCCCGAACGGCCCCGCCGCGGCCTTCTCCGGGTCCACGTGGATCCACTGGTGGTCCCCGGTGGCCTCGGCGAACAGGTCGATCCGCTTCTGGTCGATCTCCACCCAGTCGGTGTGGCCCAGCTGCTCGCCCACGGCGGCCTTCAGCTCGTCGGGGGAGGTGAAGGTCCTCGGTTCTGCCATGATCCCGGCCTCTCGCTCGCATGTCTAAGCAACTGCTTAGCATGGTTCGCCGCGGGCCAGATGTCAACGGATGGCGGCCCGGCCGGGTCGGTAGGCTTTGAGGGGTGCCCCAGATTCCCGAGAAGATCCACGAGCTGACCGTCGGGCAGTTGTCCGCGCGTAGCGGTGCCGCGGTGTCGGCGTTGCACTTCTACGAGGCGAAGGGCCTGATCAGCAGCCGCCGCACCTCCGGCAACCAGCGCCGCTACAGCCGTGACACGCTGCGCCGCGTCGCCTTCGTCCGTGCGGCGCAACGGGTCGGCATCCCGCTCGCCACCATCCGGACGGCCCTCGCGGAACTCCCCGAGGAGCGCACGCCGACCCGCGAGGACTGGGCGCGGCTGTCGGAGGCATGGCGCTCCGAACTGGAGGAACGGATCACTCAGCTGAACCGGCTCCGGGATCACCTCACGGACTGCATCGGCTGCGGGTGTCTGTCGCTGGACACGTGCGTGCTGTCCAATCCCGACGATGTGATCGGGGAGAGGCGGGTGGGGTCGCGTCTCATGCCCGAGAGGCGCTGACCGCTGAGCGCGGGCCCGCGCCGGGGGCGGTGCCGTCCTCCCCCAGTGCCTTAAGGGCCTGGGAGGTACCCCCAGCCGGGTGCGGGTGGGTTGTGGCTGGTCGCTTCGTCGGCCTGTGTGCCGGGTCGGTTTCATCGCCTCCCACTGTCCGGACACGAAAGGGGTGGAGCGAGCGGATCAGCGCCTGCTGGCGTCGGTGTCTTCGGGCGATGGCTTCGCTGGGCACGAGCGGTACCGGGCCAGCCCCGCGGACACCAACTGAGCGTTCGAAGCGGCCCGTTCCCCGTTCGGCAGGAACAGCGTGTCCTCCAGCCCGATCCGGGTCGCCAGCCCCAGCCGGCCGGCCAGGCCCAGCACCGGCCAGGTGCCGCCCTCCTCGCCGTGCAGCAGCACGGGCCGGCCGTGGGCGTCTCCCAGCTCGGTCAGGAGGGCCCGCGCGGTCGCCTCGGCGGTCGCCGGGTCCGGGTCGGTCACCTCCGCGAGCACACGCAGCACCCTCGGCCCCAGCGGTGAGGACGCGAAGCGGGCCGCTCCGTCGGTGCCGGACCGGATGCCCGCCTCCACGCCGACGCCCAGGGCCAGCAGTTGCCCGGCGACCTCCTCGGCGCCCGGCTCGTGCCAGTTGACCGAGGCGAAGTCGGGCAGCACCGACCAACTGCGCACGCGGTCGAACCGGGCCACCGGATCAGGCTCCGCCCAGGCGCCGGTGGTCACTCCTACCGGTACCGAAACACGTGCCCGTATCGCTTCGAGGGCCGGGGCGAGCACCCGGGGGGACAGGCTGTCCCGTCCGCACGGTGTCTTCGGGTGGACGTGCACTTCCGTGGCCCCGGCCGCGACCGCCTCCGCCGCCGACCGTGCCAACTCCTCGGGCGACAACGGCATACACGCACCGTCCGCGGCCGAGCGGCGCCCGTTGAGACAGACCTGCGTCATGCCTCGATGGTGCCAGTCGCCTCCGACAACGGCGTCGGGGCCAGGCCCGGCAGGGGGTGTGGCATCCCCGGCACACCCCCCGGTTCCATCCCCGTCGGTCGCACGATCGGGCCTCGTCGGTCAGGCGGGCTCTTTCGATCAGGTGGTCAGGCACCCGTCGGTCGGGCGGGCAGCCTCCGTGGGTCGCTCAGGCCCACTGTCGGTCGGTCACGCTGTCGGGTCGGGTGGTCAGGCCGACATCAGCAGTTGTTCACGGCGGGCGCACTCCAGCGCCCGGGGGGTGAGTACGGGCAGGGGCACGAGGATGCCGCAGTCCGTGCAGACCGGACCGGACGACGGCTCGTGGTCCAGGCCGTACCTCCACTTCAGGCGCTCTGATGCGCACACCGGGCAGGCCGATCCCGGAGCGCGCTCCAGCGCGGCGATCAGCCGGCGCAGCACCTCGGCGAGGGGCTCGTCGGGATGGACCCGCGGGTCGTCGCACCAGGCGACACCGAACCCGCCCCACGTCATCCGGTGCCAGTCGTCCACACTGCCGGGCCGGCGCAGCCCGTCGTGCTTCTCTTTCCTGCGGCGCTCGGCGAAGTCGGCCTCATAGGCCAGCCACACCGTCCTCGCCTCCTCCAGCTCCTCCAGCGCGGCCACGAGCCGCGCGGGCTCGGGGGAGCGGTCCTCGGGACCGAAACCGGCCCGGGAGCACAGATGGTCCCAGGTCGCCCGGTGTCCATAAGGAGCGAACCGCTCCAGGCACTTGCGCAGTGAGTAGCGCCGCAGCGCCAGATCACACCGCGGATCGCGTACCTGTCTCGCGAGACTTCGGAATCCGGCCATCGCTCTGCACCTCCGTCACACCTGCGTTCGCACTTCGGTCACTTCGGTGTCGCCATGCGCGTGGCGCGACATCGCCGAGTAGACGTATCGACCCGCGATCCGGCTCCATCCGATTTCCGATGCCCTGTCACAAGGAGCCCCGGGGCGGCCGGGGCACCGGCCCTGCTGACACCAAAACTTGACTCATGTTCATCTTCAATCCCGGGGATACCGGCGGTAACGTCCGGCCCACCCCGTCGGGAGGAGCTGCCCCATGACACGGCGCACCCCACGCAACGTGTTGTTCGACAAAGTGAGAACTCCCCGCAAGCTCTCCGGGTTCCTGAAGACAGCATCTGTCTGTGTTCTGATCGCCGGACTTCTCGCCCCGCTCACCCAGGCCGTCGCCGCGCCCCGCCTCGCGGCCTCGAACGACTACTGCGGCGGCCGGTGTTCCGACATCCTGCCGCCCGGCCAGAACGGCAACGCGACCCTGGCCCAGATCCTGCTCAACCAGGCGTTCGGCACACAGCCCTCCCACGCCGAGGACCAGCTCGGCCCGTACGCCGACCTCGCGACCGGTTACTCGGGCCTTACCGATACGAAGATCAACACCTTCTTCAACGACGCCTCGTTCGGCGTTCCTTCCGACCAGGTCGCCTCCACGGAGAAGCCGGCCGGCCGCGGTGATGTGACGATCGTCCGGGACAAGCGGACCGGTGTGCCGCACATCACAGGCACCACCCGGTACGGCACCGAGTTCGGCGCCGGATACGCGGCGGCCGAGGACCGGCTGTGGCTCATGGACGTCTTCCGGCACGTGGGCCGCGGCCAGCTGACCTCCTTCGCGGGCGGCGCGCCGGCCAACCAGGGCCTGGAGCAGCAGTTCTACCGCAACGCGCCCTACACCGAGGCCGACCTCCAGGCGCAGATCGACCGCGCCGTGGCGAACAACGGCGCCCGCGGCCAGCAGGCCCTCGCGGACGTCGGCGCCTACCTCGACGGCATCAACTCCTATATCGACGCCTCCGACAGCGGCCGCTACTTCCCCGGTGAGTACGACCTCACCGGCCACAAGGATCCGGTCACCAACGCGGGCACCATCGCCCACTTCAAGGTCACCGACCTGGTGGCGCTGGCCTCGGTCATCGGTTCGCTGTTCGGTTCCGGAGGCGGCGGCGAGGTCGACAACGCGCTCTCCCTGATCGCCGCCCAGTCCAAGTACGGCGTCGAGGAAGGCACCAGGGTCTGGGAGTCCTTCCGCGAGCGCAACGACCCCGAGGCCGCCCTCACCGTCCACGACGGCGAGAGCTTCCCGTACGCCTCCAAGCCCGCGACCGCACAGGGCGAGGCACTGCCCGACGCCGGTTCGGTGACCGAGGAGCCGCTCGTCTACGACCGCACCGGCAGCGCGGCCACCGCGAGCGCGAAGAAGTCCTCCGCCTCGGCGTCGAGGACCGCCCTCACCTCCGCCAGGCGCGGCATGTCCAACGCCCTCGTGGTCAGCGGCGAGCACACCGCAAGCGGCCACCCCGTCGCCGTCTTCGGACCACAGACCGGCTACTTCGCCCCGCAGCTGCTCCTGCTCCAGGAGATCCAGGGCCCCGGCATCAGCGCCCGCGGCGCCTCCTTCGCGGGCCTGAGCATGTACGTCGAACTCGGCCGCGGCCAGGACTACTCGTGGAGCGCGACCACGTCCGGCCAGGACATCATCGACACCTACGCCGTCGAACTGTGCCAGGACGACTACCACTACCTGTACCACGGCACCTGCACGGCCATGGACAAGGTCGAGCAGAAGAACTCCTGGACGCCGACCACGGCCGACGGCACGGCCGCGGGCTCGTACACCATGCGGGCCTGGCGCACCGCGTACGGGCCGGTGGAGTACCGCGCGACCGTCGGCGGCAAGAAGGTCGCCTACACCACCCTGCGCTCCTCCTATCTGCACGAGGTCGACTCGGTCATCGGCTTCCAGATGCTGAACGACCCGGACTACGTCAAGGGTCCGAAGGACTTCCAGAGCGCGGCCCAGCACATCAACTACACCTTCAACTGGTTCTACGCCGACTCCCAGCACACCGCGTACTACAACAGCGGTGACAACCCGGTCCGGGCCGCCGGGGTCGACGCCGAGTTCCCGGTGTGGGCGCAGCCGGTGTACGAGTGGAAGAACTGGGACCCGGCCACCAACACGGCCGCCTACACCCCGGCCTCCGCCCACCCCAACTCCGTCGACCAGGACTACTACGTCTCCTGGAACAACAAGCAGGCCAAGGACTACACGACCGCGTCCTGGGGCGACGGTTCCGTGCACCGCGGCGACCTGCTGGACGACCGGGTGAACAAGCTCGTCGCGGCCGGCGGGGTGACCCGCACCCAGCTGGTGCAGGCCATGGCGCAGGCGGGCCTGACCGACCTGCGCGCCGAGGACGTGCTGCCCAAGCTGCTCAAGGTGATCAACTCCTCGCCCGTGACGGACGCCACGGCCGCCGCCGCGGTGAACAAGCTCCAGGCGTGGGTGACCGCGGGCGCCAGGCGCACGGAGACGTCGGCCGGCTCGAAGACGTACGCCGACGCGGACGCGATCCGCATCCTCGACGCCTGGTGGCCGCAGTTGGTCAAGGCGGAGTTCGAGCCGGGCCTCGGCAGCGACCTGTACACCGCGTTCAGCGACAACCTGCCCGTGGACGAGGCTCCGTCCGCCGGTCACGGCCCGACCGGGTCGCACGCCGGAAGCTCGTTCCAGTACGGCTGGTGGAGCTATGTCGACAAGGACATCCGGGCGGTGCTCGGTGAGCCCGTACAGGGTGGCCTGGCGCAGAAGTACTGCGGCGGCGGCAGCCTGGGCTCCTGCCGGGACACCCTGATCGGCACGCTGAAGCAGGCCGCGGGCCTGACCGCCGCCCAGGTCTACCCGGGCGACGACCAGTGCTCGGCCGGCGACCAGTGGTGCGCCGACTCCATCGTCCAGCGCACCCTGGGCGGCATCAAGCACGGCAGGATCAGCTGGCAGAACCGGCCGACCTACCAGCAGGTCGTGGAGTACACCGCGCATCGGTGACGACCAAGGGCGGCGGGTCAGGTGATGCGGCCCGCCGCCAGGACCACGCGTGCCAGTTCGGGGTGCACGATGTCGCTGTGCGCCCCGGCCGGCGGGCCTCCGTGCCGGACGACGGACGCCACGTCCACGTTCACGCACCCCGAGGCGGGCAGCGGTCCCCGCAGTGCCGTCGCGAGATCCAGCGCGGCGGTGCCGGGGACCGCCTGCACCCCGTCGTGGCCCATCGCGCCCCACCGCACGCCCAGCAGGTCGCCGAGGTCGTCCCCGGTGAGCGACCGGTCGTCGTCCGCCATCCGCGAGGCGAGGGGGTAGAAGGTGCCGAGTGCCGCGTCGAAGCGCGAGTGGCAGCACACCAGCGGTCCGTCGATCCGGTTCTGCCGGCCGTGCAGAGCGCCCGTCTCGTCCCCGTCGTGCGGGAGCCGCTCGGCGAACGCGTAGTGCGAGAAGGCCCCTTGGAGCAGGGTCACGGACTTCACCGTGCGTACCCCGGCCGGCAGTCCGCGCAGCGCGAACGCCACCAGCCGTCCGCCGAAGCTGTGCCCGACCAGATGCACCCGCACCTCCGGGGCCGCATGGGCCAACTCTCCGAGCGCCGGCCCGAGTCCGCGCTCGCCGACTGTCCCGGCCCGCTGTTTCATCGTGTAGTACGTCGCCTGCCGCAGCAGTTCCTTCGCGCCCTCCCACGGGTTCGGCAGCCCGAACTGAGCAGGAGCCGCAGGTGAGTTGAGCCCGATCAGGGCCTCGGTGAGCTCCTCGCAGACAGCCGTCGGGTCCCCGCGGAACACGACGGGCTCGCCGTCCCGCGACGTGTCCTTCGCGGCGAGCGTCCGCGGCGTCTCGGTCAGCAGCCGCACCAGCCGCCCGAACTCCGCCAGCCCCTCGTCCCCGCGCGGCTGTTCGTCCAGCAGCCGGGCCAGCCGGTCGAGCACGGCGGCCCGGCCCGGGAACGCCTCCAGCAGAGCGCGTCGCGTGTCCTTGTCCAGGGCGGGGCGCGGTGCCTCCTCCGCCTCCGTCGCCGCCACGGACCGCGGGAAGTTCGGGATCGGCTCGTCGCAGAAGCGCATCGACGGCCAGATCACCCCCACGTACCCGATGCGTGCCGTCGGTGCGAGCCCAGGGACCGGTGCGAAGAAGCCGCGGTACAGCGCGGTGGCGCCCGAACGGTCGTTGTTCCAGCCGTGCGCGAAGACGATCAGGTCACGGACACCCCGGTCCGTGACCTGCGCCAGCAACTGGTCGCGTTCGGGGCGCTCCACGTCCCCGTCCGCGTCGAAGGTCAGCTCCCAGTAGGGAGAGACGCTCATCCCGGCATCCGCCATGACAGGCTCCCTCGTTCCCCCGAAACGGTGCGATACGGACGCATCGTCCCGCCGCAGGGCGAGGTTGGCCATACGGCGCGGCTAGTTGTAGAGGAGATATTCCTTTCGAACACGCTGGAAAGCCGCCAGTTCGTCCCGCCAGGCCCCGGTCACCTCGTCGGTGCCGGCGCCCGCGTCGATCATCGTCCGCACCCGGGTGGAGCCGGTCAGCTTGTCGATCCAGTCGTCCGAGCGCCAGGCGAAGCCGTCCCACACCTTCTTGGCGGTCACGAGCAGGGCGATCCCGGTGCGTACGGGGTCGAAGGCGGCCCGGTCGAGCACGTGGACCTGGACGCCGCCGACGGTCCTGCCCTGGAACTTGGAGAAGGTGGGCGCGAAGTACGCCTCTCTGAACCGCACGCCCGGCAGCCCGAGTTCGTTCGCCGCGGCGGCCCAGCGACCGTCGACGCCGTCGGCGCCGAGGAGTTCGAAGGGGCGGGTGGTGCCCCGGCCCTCGGACAGGTTGGTGCCCTCGAACATGCAGGTGCCGGAGTACGCCAACGCGGTGTCGGGGGTGGGCATGTTGGGGCTCGGCGGCACCCACGGCAGGCCGGAGTCGTCGTAGAACCGGTTGCGCTTCCAGTCCGTCATCAGGACGGTCTGCAGCGGTACGGGGGCGGCGAGGAACTCGCCGTTGAACAGCCGGGCCAGCTCGGCGACCGTCATCCCGTGCGCCTGCGCGATCGGCTGCCGGCCGACGAACGTGGCGAACTCCTTGTGCAGCACCGGCCCCTGGGCGGACCGGCCGGTGACCGGGTTCGGGCGGTCGAGGACGACGAACTTCCTGCCCGCGAGCTGCGCCGCCTCCATGCAGTCGTACAGCGTCCAGATGTACGTGTAGAAGCGGGCGCCGACGTCCTGGATGTCGAAGACGATCGTGTCCACACCGGAGGCGGTGAAGACGTCGGCCAGCTGCCGGCCGCTCTTGAGATAGGTGTCGTAGACCGGCAGGCCGGTCGCCGGGTCGTCGTAGCGTCCCTCGGAGCCGCCGGCCTGTGCGGTGCCCCGGAAGCCGTGCTCGGGCCCGAAGACGGCGGTGAGTCTCACCCGGGAGTCGGCGTGCATGACGTCGACGATGTGCCGGGCGTCCCGTGTGATGCCGGTGGGGTTGGTGACGATGCCGACCTTCTGTCCGGAGAGAAGGGAGTAGCCGTCGGCGGAGAGGCGCTCGAAACCGGTCCGCAGATTCTCGCGGGGCCGGGCGGTGGGGCTCGGCGGTGACGCCGGGACGGCCGCCATCGTGGCCGACGCGATGAGGCTCCGCCTGGACAGACGCATGTGTGACCTCCGTGGATGTGGCAGGTACAGGCCGAGTACGGGTGGTCGTGCCCGCGCGACGGCGCCGCCGATCGACACCGCCCCGCGTCCCTTAGGTTTGGTGCGGTCGTCCTTCCCTCACACATACCGACCGGTTAGTGTGGCGTCCGCCGAGCCCAGTCGCGCCATGGCGAAGGAGACCGATGGTGGAAGCCGTGCAGGATGCGGGAGTGATCGTCACCGGAGCGGGTGGCGGGATCGGGGCCGCGCTGGCCCGCGGGTTCGCCACCGCGGGCGCCCGGGTGGTCGTGAACGACCTGGACGGCGAGAAGGCGAGGGCGGTGGCGGCCGAGATCGGCGGGATCGCCGTGCCGGGTGACGCCTCCGCGATCGTCGACGAGGCACGCGACGTGCTCGGCGGCACCGTCGACGTCTTCTGCGCCAACGCCGGTGTCGGCTTCGAGGACGGGATACCCGGCGACCCGCTCGACGAGAAGTCCTGGGCGCTGTCCTGGGACGTCAACGTGATGGCCCACGTCCGCGCGGCCTACGCGCTGCTGCCGCAGTGGCTGGAGCGCGGCTCAGGCCGGTTCGTGTCCACCGTCTCCGCCGCCGGACTCCTCACCATGATCGGCGCCCCCTCCTACAGCGTCACCAAGCACGGCGCGCTGGCCTTCGCCGAATGGCTGTCCCTCACCTACCGCCACCGGGGGGTCAAGGTCCACGCCATCTGTCCCCAGGGCGTGCGCACCGACATGCTCGACGCCACCGGAAGCGCCGGCGACCTGGTGCTCCGGCCCACCGCCATCGAGCCGGAGGCTGTCGCCGACGCCCTTTTCCGGGGCATCGAGGAGGACCGCTTCCTGATCCTTCCGCACCCCGAGGTCGCCGAGTACTACCAGGCGCGCGCCGCCACCCCCGACCGCTGGCTGGCCGGCATGAGCCACATCCAGCAGAAATGGGAGTCCGGCCGATGACCGTCTCCCCGTACGCGGACCGCCCCTGGCCGGCGCTGCTCGGCGAGGCGATGCGCGGGCCCATCGACCCCGCCGACTCCCTCGTGCACGCCCTGCGACGCGCCGTCGCCCAGGCCCCCGACCGCACCGGACGCTCTCGGTCGGCCTGCCCGGCGCCGACACGGTCGTGCGCATCCTCGAGGACCTGGGCGCGGAAGTGCCCCTCGGGGAGCAGGGTGAGATCGTCGTACGCGGCCCGCAGGTCGTGCCCGGCTACTGGCGGCGCCCACAGGCCACCGCCGAGACCTTCCCGGAGGGCGAGCCGCGCACCGGGGACATCGGCTTCATGGACGAGCAGGGCTGGCTCTACGTCGTCGACCGCAAGAAGGACATGATCAACGCGTCCGGTCTCAAGGTCTGGCCGCGCGAGGTCGAGGACGTCCTCCACACCCATCCGGCGGTACGCGAGGCCGCCGTCGTCGGGGTCCCGGACGGCTACCGCGGGGAGACCGTCAAGGCCTACATCAGCCTGCGGCCGGGCGCCGAGACGGACCCGGACGAACTCGCCGGATACTGCAAGGAGAGACTTGCGGCCTACGAGTACCCCCGCCAGGTGGAGATCCTGCCCGACCTCCCCACGACGGCGAGTGGGAAGATCCTCCGGCGGGAACTGCGTTCCCGCGCGCAGGATCGCAGGGACGACAGTCGATAGACACGACGGAAAGGCAGGTGGCGGCAGTGCCCAGGACGACGGACGGAGACGGGACTCCCGTTCCGCAGCGGCTGCTGAACGCCGCCACCCGCCTCTTCGCCGAGCAGGGCTACGACCGCACCTCGGTCCAGGAGATCGTGGAGGCGGCAGGCGTCACCAAGGGGGCGCTGTACCACTACTTCGGCTCCAAGGACGACCTGCTGCACGAGGTCTACGCGCGCGTGCTGCGGCTCCAGCAGGAGCGGCTGGACATGTTCGCGGACGCGGACGCGCCGGTCGAGAAGCGGCTGCGGGAAGCGGCCGCGGACGTCGTGGTCACGACGATCGAGAACCTCGACGACACGCTGATCTTCTTCCGCTCCATGCACCACCTGAGCCCGGAGAAGAACAAGCAGGTCCGCGCCGAGCGCCGGCGCTACCACGAACGGTTCCGCGCGCTCATCGAGGAGGGGCAGCGCGAGGGCGTCTTCTCCACCGCGACCCCGGCCGATCTGGTCGTGGACTACCACTTCGGCTCGGTCCACCACCTGTCGACCTGGTACCGCCCAGGCGGTCGCCTCACCCCTCAGCAGGTCGCCGACCACCTCGCCGACCTGCTGCTGAGGGCCCTGCGTCCCTGAGACCCGCGCGGCGCGGGCCCCGGCCCGGGGTCACCGGGATCAATGGTCGTCCCAGTGGTCCCCGTGCTCGGCGTGCCGGTGTCCGTCGTGCAGGTAGTCGACGTGGTCGCCGTGCCGCACGCGCGCGTGCCCGCACTCCTCGTGGTGCACGTGCTCGTGGTCCGTGTGCGCGGTGTGGCCGACCGGTTCGCACTCGTCCCAGTGGCCGCCGTGCTCGCGGTGCAGATGGCCGTCGTGCGCGTAGTCGAGGTGGTCGCCGTGCTGCACGGCCGGGTGTCCGCAACCCGGACCGTGGCTGTGCGTGCCGTGCTGGGTGTGTTCCTGATGCATCGTCGTCATGGTGTTCACCTTCGGGAGGTGCGGGGGGCGTGACGACGGATACGCTACGCCCGAGCCGGTCAT
The DNA here is from genome assembly GCF_053595235.1 of Streptomyces sp. NPDC002520. Classification (NCBI taxonomy): domain Bacteria; kingdom Bacillati; phylum Actinomycetota; class Actinomycetes; order Kitasatosporales; family Streptomycetaceae; genus Streptomyces; species Streptomyces sp. NPDC002520. The sequence continues at coordinate 71,684 of NZ_JBSFXG010000018.1, forward strand.
ATCCGGGCATATCGGATGCGTGGCGTCCAGGCGAGCCGGACCCGCTCAGAAGACGAGCACGGTCGCGCACACCACCATCGCCACCGTGCACAGCACCGCCGCCGTCGCGTGCCGGGGCGCCAGCGCCGCGGGGCGAGGGCTCGTCGCGAGGGTGCGGATCCGCTGGTGGGCCACCCACTGGAAGCCCAGCCAGAGCGCACAGCACAGCGCGCACACCACGATCCCGGTGACGGAGATCCCGCCGCGCAGCGCCGTTTTCACGGCGAGCACGGCGACCACGGTGCTCGACAGCGTCGTCCGCCGCCAGGCGAGCCGGGTCCGCTCGGGCTGGAGCCCCGGATCCCGGCCCTCCGTGCTCACCCCGCCCACCGGAACAGCACCACCAGGACCATCGCGACGGCCACCACGGCGATGACCAGGCTCAGCACCGCCGGGAACCGTGTGGCAGGCAGGTCCTCCCCTCGCCGCATGGCCCGCTCGCAGCGCACCCAGTGGTTCACCGCGCGCAGCGAGCACAGCACGCCGGCGGCGAGCAGTGCGATCGAGAGACCGGCCCGCCACGCCCACCGCAGTTCCGGCAGGAACTGGTCCACCGCGAATCCGCCGCCGATGAGCGCGAGGGCCGTCCGCAGCCAGGCCAGGAACGTGCGCTCGTTGGCCAGCGAGAACCGGTAGTCGGGGGTGCTGCCCTCTGCCCGCACCTGCTCCGGCGCGAACCAGAGCCGGACGTTCCGCACGAATTCGATCACGTCCAGGACCCTACCGGGGCGTCATCCGGCCGCCCGGAACGCCCTCAGCCTCTCGTACGCCGCCAGCCCGTCCGGGGTCCACTCCCACTGCGTGAGCCGCCGCTCCACCTCGTCCTCGGGCAGGAACGCGTGCCACTGCACCTCCTCCACCTGAGGACGCACGGGAAGGTCGCAGCGCACCTCGTAGACCGCCGACCACCAGCCGTGCCCGGCGCCGTCGTCGTACAGGAACTTGAAGCGGTACTCGGGCCGGGGCAGCCCGCTCACCCCCAGTTCCTCCTCCGCCTCCCGCAGCGCCGCCTCGTCGTAGGACTCGCCCGCGCCCACGACCCCGCCGACGAACATGTCGTACAGGGAGGGGTAGACCAGCTTGGTGGCGGTGCGCCGGTGGACGAAGATCCGGCCGGCCGCGTCCCGGGCCAGGATGAACGCGCAGCGGTGGCGCAGCCCGCGGGCGTAGGCCTCGCCGCGCGGGGCCTGGGCGACGACCTGGTCGCTCTCGTCGACGATGTCGAGGATCTCCTCAGCAGGGTTCATGCCCGTCATCCAAGCAGCCCTCCCCCAAAGGGCGTCCGGCTGCCTTCCGAGCCTGCGGCTCAGTACGGCTGGAGGTCGGCCACCGGCTCCTCCGTCGCCGGGCCGCGCGGCATCGCCGGGTGCAGTCCGAGCAGCACGATGCCGACGACGATCGCCGCGAGCCCGGACGCCTCCCAGGCCAGCGCGCCGGTGTCGGTGTGCAGCCGGTCGCCGAGGAACCCCACGCCGCACAGGATGCCGGCGAGCGGCTGGGCGGCCGTGAGCGCGGGCAGCGACATACGCAGCGGAGCCGTCTCGAAGGCGCTCTGCACCAGGATCAGCCCGGTGACACCGAGCGCCAGGACGCCGTACGGCTGCCAGCCGGTGAACAGCTCCGGGAAGCCGCCGGCGGCGAAGCGGGTGCTGCTCGCCCGGGTCAGCGCGTCCTGCACGCCGTACAGCAGCCCGGCGGCGGTGGCCAGCAGCACCGGGCCCCAGTTCAGCCGGGACCGCTTGGCGTACGTGGTGAGCAGCAGGGCCGTGCCCAGCATCGCGCCGATGATCAACCAGTGCCGCAGCGGGTCGGTGACGGCGCTGCCGGCCCGCGGCTGGCCCGCCAGGATGAACGCGCTCACACCGCCCGCGAGCAGCGCGAGCCCCGCCCAGCCCTGCCGGCCCAGGGGCTGCTTCGTCTGGTGACGGGACAGCGCGAGGGCGAACAGCAGGTTCGTGGCGAGCAACGGCTCGACCAGGGAGATCTCGCCCTTGCCGAGGGCGACGGCGCCCAGCGCCATCCCGGTCACCATGAGCGCGATGCCGCCCAGCCAGCGCGGCACCCGCATCAGGTCGAGCAGCAGCCGGAAGGAGAGGAAGTCGCTGAGCGGTGCCTTCTGGGCGACGTTCTGCTGGAGTACGAAGCCGAAGCCGACGCAAGCGGCCGCGCTCACGGCGAGCAGGAGAACCAGGAAGGACACGCTGCGTACCTCGATCGTCCGGCCGGGTCACGGGTGCGTAGTGGCCGACTTTAGCGTTCCCGGGACGGTATGGCCCGGGGAGTGCCCGGAACCGGGCAGTTGACTCGGTCACGTCGCCCGGTCGATCGAAAGGCGGATCGAAGTCGATCGCCGGTCGGACGATCGCTGGTCGGACGGGGGCGGCGCCGGGACCGTCCGCACATGGTGCCCGCGCCCCGAGCCCCGCGCCATGGCGCACGCCACACCCGCCCGCCCGAACTCCGTGCCCGCCGTGCGGCGCCAGGTCGTCGGCCGGGGCCGCCCGTGGCCCAAGTCACCGTTTCCGCATGGTTGTTGAACGCAGCAACAGCCCGGTTCCGCTTGACGCGAACCGTGGCGGGGGGTTTGCTGTGCGTGATCGGTCGATGGCAGCCCGAGAAACAGGAAGTCGCGCGGTGCCCCCATTCCCGCCTCTGCTCGGCGTGCGCCGGGCCCTCACGGAGCCGTCCGGCGACACCGGCCGGAGCGACTCCGGCACGTCGACGAAGGACTTCGACGCGGCCCAAGCCCCTGCCGAGGCCTTCGACGCCACCCTCGGCGACGTGGAACTCCTCGCCGCCCGGACCGCGTTGACCCAGGGCCGCCGGCAGGCCGCCCGTTCCCTGTTGCTGCACACGGGTGACGACTGGGACCGCCGGGGTCACCGCGTCACCGTGCTCGCCCGCGAGCCGTACGCCGCCGCGTGGGCCCGGGACTGGCAGCTCGCCGAGCCGGAGTCCGCCGACGCGGCCACGCTCGTCGCCCTGGCCCTGGTCCACCGCGCGCTGCGCGGCAAGGAGGATCCCGACCGCGCCCGCGAGGCCTGCCGCGCCGCCGCCTCGCTCGCCCCCGCCGACCCGACCCCCTGGCTCGGCCTGCTGTTACTGGCCCGTGCCGGGGGCGGGGAGAGCGAACTGCTGCGGAGCTTCGCCGAGCTGCGCGCACGCCACCCCGAGCACCACCACGGCCACCATCTGCTGGTCGCCCGCCTCGCCGAGCGGCCCCGCGGGCGCCGGGCCGAGTCCCACGAGGTGTACGACCTCGCCGAGCACGCCGCCGCCGAGGCCCCCGCAGACTCCCCGCTGGCCGTCCTCCCGGTGGTCGCCTACGCCGAGCGCTACCGCGTCCTGGCCGCCGCCGGTCTGGCCCCCGCGGACCCGGCCGCCACCGGGCACTGGTCCGGTCCCCGGGCCCGCCGGATCCTGAGCGCCTCCTTCGACTGGTGGCTGGAGTGGGAGCACGACGAGCACCCGCGCCGCCACATCGACCTGAACCATCTGGCCTTCGCCATGTCCTGCGCCGGCCGCCCCGCCGAGGCCGCGGCCCTCTTTCAGCGGATTGGCCCCGACGTCACCCCGGCCCCCTGGTCGTACCCGCACCGCGACCCCCGTACGGCCTTCACCACGGCCCGCGCCCGCGCACTGGGCGCCCTCTGAACCGCGTCCGCGGGGTTTGATCGCCCGTAAGAATTGATTACGGAACTCTGACCGACGGCCTGACGCTCTGGCCCCACTCGGGGGGTGGTGCTCGAATGACTGTGTGAACCCCGAACGATCCGAGGCCCCCGACGCGCAGGGCAGGCCCATCGGCCGCCGCGTCTTCCTCGGCACCCTAGGTCTCGGCGCCCTCGGCGTGGCCGCCGCGCCCGTGCTCCAGCGCGGTCTGGAGGGCTTCCTCGGCAGCGTGTCCGGCAAGGACCCCACGGGCCTGACCGGCCTCCTCCCCAACGGGGGCGGATTCCGTTACTACTCGGTCGCCGCGTCCGTCCCGGACAAGGGCCCCGCCGACTACCGCCTCACCGTTGACGGTCTGGTCGACCACCCGCACACCTACACCCTGGCCGACCTGCGCGCCCTGCCGCAGACCCGGCTCGTCCGGGACGTCCAGTGCGTGACCGGCTGGCGGGTCCCGGGCACCCTGTTCCAGGGCGTACGGCTCTCCGAGCTGCTGGACGCGGCCGGGGTGCGGCCGACCGCCCGGGCCATCCGTTTCACCTGTTTCGACGGCACCTACACCGAGAGCCTCACCCTCGACCAGGCCCGCCGCCCCGACGTCCTGGTCGCGCTGCGCATGCAGGACAAGGACATCGGCCACGACCACGGCGGCCCCGTCCGCCTCTACGTCGCTCCCATGTACTTCTACAAGTCCGCCAAATGGCTCTCCGGCATCACCGTCACGGACAAGGTCCGGCCCGGCTACTGGGAGGAGCTCGGCTACGACGTCGACGCCTGGGTGGGCCGCTCGAACGGACGGACCGATGAGCCTACGAGCTGAGACCCCGGCGCCGCCGGGCGCCCGCCTGCACCGCTTCACCCGCGCGGAGCGGTGGGTGCACCGCACGACCGCCGCGCTGATGGGCGTGTGCGTGGTGACCGCGGCCTTCCTCTACATCCCTCAGCTGGCCGTACTCGTGGGCCGCCGGGAACTGGTGGTCCGCATCCACGAGTGCGCCGGTCTCGCGCTGCCCGTGCCGGTCCTGCTCGGCCTGGCCTCCCGCGCCTTCCGCGCCGACCTGCGCTTCCTCAACCGCTTCGGCCCGCACGACCGTGTGTGGCTGCGCGCCGCGCTGGTCCGTGACAAGCGTCACTCCTCGCGCCCCGCGGGCAAGTTCAACGCCGGTCAGAAGGTCTACGCGGCCTGGATCGCCGGCGCGACCCTGGTCATGCTCGGCACCGGCCTGGTGATGTGGTTCACCCACCTCACCCCGCTGATGTGGCGCACCTCGGCCACCTTCGTCCACGACTGGCTGGCCCTGACCATCGGCGTGGTGCTGGCCGGGCACATCGGCATGGCGCTGGGGGATCCGGAGGCGCGACGGGGCCTGCGGACGGGGACGGTGAGCAGGGAGTGGGCGAAGCGGGAACACCCTCTGTGGCGCCCCTGAACGCACTCCCGTGACCTGTGCGGTTGGCCCCCGCGTGGCCCGCCGTCCCGGGACCGGCGGGCCCGGCGTCTCGCTGGGCGCCGACGCGGGGTATGCGGAACCTACGCTTCCGAAAGCTGAAATGGAAGCCCCTGTTCCTGTTGACCCTCGGACGTGCACCGACGCACCCTGAACCCCACGCACCACCAGGGAGCACAGCATGAGCCGAGCCACCACCACCCACCGCGTCGTCGAGTACTGGACGGACCAGGGCGCCCACGTGATCTTCCCCGTGCAGCGGAGCGAGGAGGTCGACCGCATGAGCGACGCGCAGCTGATCTCGCACTACGGGGACCCCGAGGACGGGGCGGTCGCGCGGATCGTGCACTAGGTGTTCTGTCCGGGGAGTTCGCGGAGGGGTGAGCCAGGTCAGGCAACTGCCGACACCCGTCCAGGCGACGGCACTTGAGGCGAACCTCCGTGCCCGCAATGGGGCCACCTGGGCCGGCCGAGTGGCGTTTCAGGATCTGGCCGCTGACGAAGTCCGCCGCGGGGGAGCCGAGGAAAGGCAGGCCGCCGACCAGGTCCTCGGTGCGGCCCCAGCGGCCGGCCGGGGTACGGCGGCGCGCCCCGGCGCCGAACGCGCCGTCCTCGACCGGTAGCCGGATGAGTCCGGTCGCATGCCCGCGTTGTTGACCAGGATGTCCAGCGGGCCCACCCGCTCCTCGACGTCCGCGATCCCGTCGGCCACGCGGGGGCCGTCGGTCACGTCGAACACCGCCGTGTGCACGCGGTCGCCGGGTATCTCCGCCGCCGCCTTCGCGAGGCGGTCCGGGTCGCGGCCGTTGAGGACCACGGTGCAGCCCGCCTCGGCGGGGCCACGGGCCGGGCGAGTCCGATGCCCAGGCTGGAGCCGGTGACCAGGGCCGTACGGCCGCTGTTGTCGAGGAGAGGGTGAGCCGTCATCGCCCTAGCGCTCCTAGATCACCAGGGACAGCAGCAGGACCAGACCGCCGGCGACCACCGAGATGATGGTCTCCATCACCGACCAGGTCTTGACCGTCTGACCGACGCTCAGCCCGAAGTACTCCTTCACCAGCCAGAAACCGGCGTCGTTGACATGGCTGAAGAAGAGCGAGCCGGCGCCGATGGCCAGGACCAGCAGGGCGGTGTGGGTGGTCGACATGTCGGCCGCCAGCGGAGCCACGAGCCCCGCCGCCGACACGGTCGCGACCGTCGCCGAACCCGTCGCCAGCCGGATCGCCACCGCGATCAGCCAGGCCAGCAGCAGCGCCGGGATCGACCAGTCCTTGGAGATGTCCAGGATCATCTGGCCCACACCGGAGTCGATCAGCGTCTGCTTGAAGCCACCGCCCGCGCCGACGATCAGCAGGATGCCGGCGATGGGCATCAGGCCCTTGTCGACCGTCCGCTGGAGCCGCTCCTTGCTGAAGCCGGCGGGCCGGCCCAGCGTGAAGAAGCCGACGAGGACGGCGGCGAGCAGCGCGATCAGCGGGGAGCCGATGATGTCGAAGACCCGCTGGGTGAGCTTCGTGGGGTCGTCGACGACGATGTCCACCAGCGCCTTGGCCAGCATCAGCACGACCGGCAGCAGCACCGTGGCGAGCGTCGCGCCGAAGCCCGGACGGCGCTCCACCTGCTCGGAGGCGCGCTCCGGCAGCATCCGGTCGGGAGCCTGGACGTCCACCCAGCGGGCGGCCACCTTGGAGAACAGCGGACCGGCGATGATCACCGTGGGGATGGCGACCAGGATGCCGAGCGCCAGGGTCACGCCCAGGTTGGCCTTGACCGCGTCGATCGCGACCAGCGGGCCGGGGTGCGGCGGGATCAGGCCGTGCATCACGGACAGACCGGCCAGCGCCGGGATGCCGATGCGCATCAGGGAGTAGTTGCCTCGCTTGGCGACCATCAGCACGACCGGGATCAGCAGCACGATGCCGACCTCGAAGAACAACGGCAGACCGATCACGGAGGCGATCAGCACCATCGCCCACGGCATGGCCCGCCCGCCGGCCTTGGCGAGGATCGTGTCGACTATCTGGTCGGCGCCGCCGGAGTCGGCGAGCAGCTTGCCGAGGATCGCGCCGAGGGCGATCAGCACGCCGACGCCGGCGACGGTGCTGCCGAGGCCGGTGGTGAAGCTTGTGATCACCTTGTCCAGCGGCGCGCCGGCGACCGCGCCGAGCACCAGTGAGCCGATGGTCAGGGACAGGAAGGCATGAAGCTTGAACTTGGTGATGAGAACGACGATGACGGCGATGCCCGCCAGGACGGCGATGCCCAGCTGGGCATGACCGGCCGAGGTGATCGGCGGGACGGTGTCCGCTGCCAGCAGCTCGACACTGAGTCTGGTCACGGGAGGGTTCCCTTTACAGGTGCGGGGACGAGGGGCGGGGTGTTACTCGGATGTCTCGGAGAGGGCGTCCAGGGCCTTCACCGCGCGTTCGGTGATCTCCTCGGGCTCACCGGTGACGTCGACGGCGACTCCCGCCTCGTCGGCCTCCAGCGGCTGGAGCGTGGCGAACTGGGAGTCCAGCAGCGCGGTCGGCATGAAGTGACCCTGCCGGTGGGACATCCGGTCCTCGATCAGCTTCCGGTCGCCCGTGAGGTGCACGAACACGATCCCGGGGGCCACGGCCCGAAGCCGGTCGCGGTACGACCGCTTCAGTGCCGAGCTGCTGACCACCCCACCGAGCCCCGCCCGCCCGTGCGCCCAGTGCCCGATGGCGTCGAGCCACGGCCACCGGTCGGAGTCGTCGAGCGGGATCCCGGCCGACATCTTGTCGATGTTGGCCTTCGGGTGGAAGTCGTCGCCCTCGGCGTACGGAACGCCCAGCCGGGCGGCGAGCAACGGACCGATCGTGGTCTTGCCCGTCCCGGCGACGCCCATCACGACGACGACCTGGGGGGTGCGCATGACTGCCTCGCTGTCTTCTTCGACATCCGACGCCGACATCCGGCGTCGCCACACTGAAACCTATTAGGTACGACAAATTCAAGTGTCTGTGACGTATAAGTCTGACCTTTTGTCTCCGTGATCCACGCCGTACGCTGAGTGCATGAGCACACCGGGCCGGGGGCTGCACGGCCGCGTACTGGACACCCTCGGCCCCGCGATCACTGCGGGCGAGTACCCGCCGGGCAGCGTCCTGCGTACCGACGAACTGGCACAGCACTTCGAGGTGTCACGCTCCGTGATGCGCGAGGCGGTGCGGGTGCTGGAGTCCATGCACCTGGTCGAGTCCCGCCGCCGCGTGGGTGTGACGGTCCGCCCCAAGTACGAGTGGAACGTCTACGACCCCCAGGTCATCCGCTGGCGCCTGGCCGGCGCCGACCGCCCCCACCAGCTGCGCTCCCTGACCGTGCTGCGCTCCGCCGTCGAACCCGTCGCGGCGGGCCTCGCCGCCAGGAACGCCACGCCCGAGCAGTGCGCCGAACTCACCGAATGCGCCCTCGGGATGGTCGCCAACTCACGCGGCCGCAAACTGGAGGCGTACCTGATCCACGACATGGCCTTCCACCGGGTCGTCCTCACTGCCTCGGGCAACGAGATGTTCGCCCGCCTCGGTGACGTCGTCGCCGAGGTGCTGACCGGCCGCACCCATCACGAGGTCATGTTCGAGGACCCCGACCCGGCGGCCGTCACCCTGCACGTCCAGGTCGCGGAGGCGGTCCGCGCGGGCGACGCGACCCGCGCCGAGGAACTGACCAGGCAGATCACCGTGGGCGCCCTCCAGGAACTGGACATCCTGGCGCCCTGACCGCGCTGCCGCGCGCTACCGCGGAAAGTCGCCGTCCTGCTCCGGGAAGTCCCCGTCGACGTACACCCACGCCCCGTCCACCCGCTCGAACCGGCTGCGCTCGTGCAGCGAGCCGCCGCGGTAGGACGCGCGGAAGGTCACGGTGCCCGTGCTGTGGAAGGCGGACCCGTCCGTGCTGTCCAGGATCTCCAGCCCCGTCCACTTCATCCGCGGATCCAGCTCCAGGCGCTCCGGCCGGGTCCGCGGATGCCACGTCCGCAGCAGATACCCCGCGTCCCCCTTCACGAACGCGCTGTACCGCGACCGCATGAGTGCCTCGGCGGTCGGCGCTGTGCCGGGACCCGAGAGGAAACGGCCGCAGCAGGCGTCGTAGGACTCGGGACGGCCGCAGGGGCAGGTACGCGTGGTCATGCCCCACATTCTGCCTTTACCACGACGGGCGCCCACGTGCGGTGCGGTGCACAGTGGAAGGGGAGACGCGCAGGTGCGTCCCGTTGCCTCGCAGCGCAGTGAGGAGGGGCGGACGATGACCCGACCCGTGAGCAGCAGTCCCGCGTCCGTCAAGGAGTGGCGGCTGAACCTGTACCTGTCCGAACACGACCCGGACACCACCGCCCGGATCGTCCTGGACACCGGGGACAACATCCTGGAGAGCCGCGCCGAGGCACGCCGCAGCCCCCTGGACCAGGCGGTCCCGGAGATAGGCGACGAACTCGCCGCCGGCCGCGCCCTGATCGCCATGGGCCATGTGCTGCTGAACGCCGCCCAGGGCGACATCCAGGACATGGGCGCACCCGAGACGGCGGCTCCCGCCGGCCTCTGGCAGACCCGGGAGTGAAGCCGCCGTGCCCTTCGCCGACCGACTCGAAGCAGGCAGGCGGCTCGGCGCCCGGCTGGAGTACCTCCGGGGCCAGGACGTCGTCGTCCTCGGGCTGCCCCGGGGCGGGGTGCCGGTAGCCGCGCAGGTCGCCGACGCCCTGGACGCTCCGCTGGACGTCTGCCTGGTACGCAAGCTGGGGGTGCCCGAGCAGCCGGAACTGGGCATGGGGGCGATCGGCGAGGACGGCGTCCGCGTGATCAACCAGCAGGTGCTGGCCGGGACGCACGTCAGCCGGGCGGAACTCGGGCGGGTCGAGGAGCGCGAGCGCGCGGAGCTGCACCGGCGGTCCGAGCGCTATCGGGGCGAGCGCCCCGCCCTCACCATCGCCGGCCGGACCGTGGTCATCGTCGACGACGGCGTGGCCACCGGGTCCACCGCACGCGCGGCCTGCCGGATCGCCCGCGCCCGGGGCGCGGCCCGGATCGTGCTGGCCATCCCCGTGGCCCCGCGGGACTTCGCCCGGCGACTGGGCGACGAGGCCGACGAACTCGTCTGCCTGGAGACCCCGGTCGACTTCTTCGCGATCGGCCAGTTCTACTTCGACTTCACCCAGACCGAGGACGAGGAGGTCACCGCCTGGCTCCGGCAGGTGGCCCAGCACCACGAACGCTTCGCCGGCACCGGGTCCGTCGACCGCGAGGTGCGGGTGACGGCCGGCGCCGTACGGCTGCGCGGCCGGCTCACCGTATCCGCCGGCGCCACCGGGGTCGTCGCCTTCGCCCACGGCAGCGGCAGCAGCAGGCACAGCCCCCGCAACCGGTTCGTCGCCCAGGGCCTGAACCGGTCCGGTCTCGGCACCCTGCTCTTCGACCTGCTCACCGAGGACGAGGAAGCCGACCGGGCCAACGTGTTCGACATCGGGCTGCTGGCCGGCCGCCTGGTGGGCGCCACCGCCTGGCTGCGCGAGGAACCCGACGTCGAAGGGCTCGCCATCGGCTACTTCGGCGCCAGCACCGGCGCGGCCGCCGCCCTGCGGGCCGCCGCCGCCCCCTCCGCACGACCCGCCGCGGTCGTCTCCCGCGGCGGCCGGCCCGACCTCGCCGGACCCCTGCTGCCCGAGGTGACGGCACCCACCCTGCTCATCGTCGGCGGCGCCGACCTGCGCGTGCGCGACCTCAACCGCGAGGCCCAGACCCGCCTGACGTGCGAGAACCGGCTGGCGATCGTCCCCGGCGCCACCCACCTGTTCGAGGAGCCCGGCGCACTGGAAGCGGTGACCGACCTGGCCTGCGACTGGTTCATCGACCACATGGCACCCGCGCACGTCTAGCGCGCGGACAACTCGGCAATCGGCGCGAGGAGTTCGGGCCATGCACGAGGGCGCCGTCACCCTGTTCGTCGCCGGTGACGTCATGCTCGGCCGGGGCGTCGACCAGATCCTCGCGCACCCCGGTGACCCCGTCCTGCACGAGGGCTACCTGCACGACGCCCGCGACTACGTGGCCCTGGCGGAGGCCGCGAACGGCCCCATACCCGTCCCGGTGGACCACGCCTGGCCCTGGGGCGAGGCGCTGCCCGTCCTGGACCGCGCGGCCCCCGACGTCCGCGTGATCAACCTGGAGACCGCCGTCACCCGGGACGGCGACTTCGCCCCGGGCAAGCCCGTCCACTACCGCATGCACCCCGCCAACCTGCCCTGCCTCGCCGCCGCCCGCCCCGACGTCTGCACCCTCGCCAACAACCACGTCCTCGACTTCGGTCCGTCCGGCCTCGCCGAGACACTGGACTGCCTCGCGGGCGCCGGGCTCACGACGGCCGGGGCGGGCCGCGACGCGACCGCGGCCTGGCGCCCGGCGACCGTCCCACTGCGCACCGGCGGACGCGTCCTGGTCCTCTCCTTCGGCCTGCCCTCCAGCGGAATCCCGCACAGCTGGGCCGCCACCCCCGAGCGGTCCGGCGTGGCCCTCGTCGACGAGCCGACCCCGACCTGCGCCGCCGGCCTCGCCGACCGCATCCGGCGCACCGCACGCCCCGACGACATCGTCGTCGTCTCCGTCCACTGGGGCCCCAACTGGGGATACGGCGTCACCCGCGACGAGGTCCGCTTCGCCCACGCGCTCGTCGACGCCGGCGCGGACATCGTCCACGGCCACTCCTCGCACCACCCGCGCCCCCTGGAGATCTACCGCGGCCGGCTGATTCTGTACGGCTGCGGAGACCTCGTCGACGACTACGAGGGCATCGGCGGCTACGCCCGCTACCGCGACGACCTGCGGCTGCTGCACCTGGTGTCGGTCGAACCCGGCACCGGCCGGCTGACCGGCCTGCGGATGGTGCCCCTCCAGGCACGCCGCATGCGCCTGGAACACGCGTCCGGTAAGGACACCGACTGGCTCCGCACCGTCCTGGACCGCTGCAGCCGTGACTTCGGCACCCGGGTCGAGCACGCCGACGACGGCACCCTCACGGCACGCCCCCTGCGCCCCGGTCCGGGGCGGTGACGCGGCTCGGCCCCGCCCGTGCGCGCCGCGGCGACCGTGTGCCGGCCACCGGCCCCTCGGCAGGGCGGCCGGTGGCCGGCGTCCCCGGGATCCGGGGACCGTTCAGGTCTTCGCGTAGACCTTCTCGACGAAGCCGGCCAGTTCCCGGTCCGTCACATGGGTGGCCAGGTCGGCCTCACTGATCATGCCGACGAGTTTCTTGTTCCTGATGACGGGCAGCCGGCGTATCTGGTGGCTCCCCATCTCCTCCAGCACGTCGGCCACGGTCGCGTTCGCGTCGATCCAGCGCGGCGTCCCCTCGGTCAGGTCGCCACACGTCACCTTCGACGGATCGTGGCCCTTGGCCACGCACTTCACGATGATGTCGCGGTCCGTGATGATGCCTGCCAGCCGGTCGCCGGCGCCGCTCACGGGCAGCGCGCCCACGTTCAGGCGCGCCATCAGCTGTGCGGCCCGGTCGAGCGTCTCGGTCGCGGGGATCCAGTCGGCGCCGGGATGCATGATGTCTGCGGCGGTGGTCATGGGTTCAACCTCCTGGAGCACACGCCCCTACGGGCACGGAGGGCGTCCTCCTTCCACCGTACGAGCGTGTCGGCATCCCCGCGCGATGTCAGGGGAGCCCTCAGAGCGCCGCAGGCGTACCGAGCGTCGGCAGCGGCGGCAGCTCCCCCCTGAACAGCCACGCGTCGAACAGCCCGTCCAGCGACTCGTCCGCGAAGCGGGCCACGTGCGCGGTGAACGCCGCTGTCGTCACCGTGCCGTTGCGGTGCAGCCGCACCCAACTGCGCACCATGAGGAAGAACGCCTCGTCGCCCAGCGCGCAGCGCACCGCGTGCAGGGTCAGACCGCCGCGCTCGTAGAGCCGGTCGTCGAACATCGACTTGCGGCCCGGGTCGGCCAGTTTCAGGTCCTGCGGCATCGTGGCCAGCAACCGGTGCGCGGCGGCGGCCAGCTGCTGGGCGCTGCGGCCGCCCGAGCGCTCGGACCACAGCCACTCCGCGTACTTGGCGAAGCCCTCGTTCAGCCAGATGTTCCGCCAGTCGGCGATGGACACGCAGTTGCCGAACCACTGGTGCGCCAGCTCGTGCGCCACCAGCCGCTCCGAACCCCGGGCGCCGTCCACATGGTTGGAGCCGAACAGCGACAACCCCTGCGCCTCGACGGGCACATCGAGCTCCTCCTCCGTCACCGCGACCGCGTACTCGTCGAACGGATACGGCCCGAACAGCTCCTGGAACAGTTCCATCATGGCGGGCTGGCGCGCGAAGTCCCGGGAGAACTCGGGCAGCAGATGCGCCGGGATGTGCCCGTGCTGCGGGATGCCGCCCGGCCCCGGGTCGCCCAGCAGCACGGTCTCGTACTTGCCGATCGCCAGCCCGACGAGATAGCTGGACGTGGGCACGGACTGCTCGTACACCCACGTGGTCGTCGAGGCCTTCGTCGTCCGGGTCAGCAGCCGCCCGCCCGCCACCACGGAGTAGGCCGACGGCGTGGTGACCGAGATCAGGTAGGACGCCTTGTCGGCGGGCCGGTCGTTGCACGGGTACCAGGACGGCGCCCCGATCGGCTGGCTCACCACCAGCGCCCCGTCCTCCAGCTCCTCCCAGCCGACCCCGCCCCAGGGGGTGGCCACCGGCTTCGGGTTCCCGGACCAGTGCACCTCGACCGTGAACGCGGCCCCGGCGCGGATCGGCTTGGCCGGGCGGACGCGCAGCCTGCCGCCGCGGTGCGTGTAGTGCGGCTGGCGGCCGTCCACCCGGACCCGGCCGATCTTGAAGTCGGCCAGGTTGAGCTGGAACTCGGTGAGCGCCGCCCGCCCCGCGATGGCGTTGATCCGGGCCGTGCCCGCCAGCCGGTTCGGACCCGGGCGGTAGTCCAGCGTGAGTTCGTAGCGGTGCACCCGGAAGCGGGAGTCACCGTTGTCCGGGAAGTACGGGTCCCGGCCGACCGACTGCTGAACTGCCACTGCTGTGTCCGCTCCCTGCGCTGTGCCACCACCGAGTGCCGGTGCACCACCCGTCGGACCCGAACAGGCCGCGCTCACGAACGCCATGCCTCGATCGGGTTGCCGAGCCAGCGAGTGTCGTCCGGGACGGACTCCGCGGCCATGACGAGCGACGCGGGACCCAGGGTCGTACGGGCCCCGATCGTGCTGCCGGGCAGCACGATCCCGCCAGGACCCAGCGTGGCGCCCTCACGGAGGACCACAGTATCCGTCCGCAAGATCCGGTCGTGGAAGAGGTGAGTCTGCAGCACACACCCGCGGTTCACCGTGGCCGCGTCCTGAAGGGTCACCAGGTCCGTCTCCGGCAGCCAGTAACTCTCCACCCAGACACCCCTGCCGATGCGCGCGCCCAGCCCGCGCAGCCACGCCGTCATCACCGGCGTCCCCGGCACCGCCCCGGCCAGCCACGGCACCGCCAGCACCTCGACGAACGTGTCCGCCAGCTCGTTGCGCCAGACGAAAGAGCTCCACAGCGGATGCTCCCCGGCCCGGTGCCGCCCCACCAGCAGCCACTTCGCCACGACCGAGACGAGCCCCGCCACGACACCCGCCACCGCCAGCACCAGCCCCGACAGCGCCCAGACCCACACCCCCAGCGCGCACAGCGCCACCACCGTCGCCGCGGCCAGCGCCGCCGAGCACAGGACCGGCACGATCCGGCACAGCTCCACCAGACCCCGCGCCCACAGCAGCCGAGCCGGCGGGTCGTACGTACGGCTCTGGTCCCCGCCCGCCGCACTGCGCGGCAGCTTCACCGGCGGCAGCCCCAGGTACGAGGTGCCCTTCTTCGCCTTCTTCGGCGTCGCCGACAGCACGCCGACCAGACCGCCGTCCGGCACACTCCGCCCCGGCGCGGTCATCCCCGAGTTCCCGAGGAAGGCCCGCCGCCCGATCTCCGCACGCCCGATCCGCACCCAGCCGCCGCCCAGCTCGTACGGCGCCGTCAGCGTGTCGTCCGCCAGGAAGGCACCGTCACCGACCGTGGTCAGACTCGGCAGCGCCAGCACCGTCGACACCTCGGCGCCCCGCCCGACGCGCATGCCCAGCAGCCGCAGCCACACCGGCGTGACAAGACCCGCGTACAGCGGGAACAGCGTCTCCCGGGCCCGGTCCATCAGCTGCGTCACGGTCCACGCCTGCCAGCCGACCCGGCCGTGCGTGGGATGCGTGCCCTCGCGCAGCCCCAGACTGAGCACGCGGACCCCGACCAGGATCAGCAGCGCGTACGCCAGCCCGTAGGCCAGCGTGGCCGGGACGAGCCCGAGCGCGAGCCCGCGCAGGGCCCCCGCGAGCGAGGTCCCGGGCGCCACGAAGACCCGGGCGACCAGCAGCGCGGCCACCGAGGCGAGCAGCGGCAGCGCGCTGAGGGCGAGCCCCGTCACGCCGTACATCACCCGCCAGTACGTGCCCCGCTGCGGCCGCTCCCCCGGCCAGTTGCGCTTGGCCTTGCCGAGCTTGACCGCGGGCGCGCCCGCCCACCGCTGACCGGTCGGGACCTGCCCGCCGACCGCCGAGCCGGGAGCCACCTCGGCCCGCTTGCCGACGCGGGCGCCCGGGAACAGCATGCTGCGCGTCCCGACGACGGCGTGCGCGCCCACCCGTACCGCACCGACCTCCAGCCGGTCACCGTCCAGCCAGTATCCGCTCAGGTCCACCTCGGACTCCACGGCCGCCCCGCGCCCCAGCCGGAGCATGCCGGTGACCGGCGGCAGCGAGTGCAGGTCCACGTCCTGACCCACCTTGGCGCCCAGCGCCCGCGCGTACCGCTCCAGCCACGACCCGGTGAGCGTGGTGGCCCCGCTGAACTCGGCCAGCCGCTCGGCGGTCCACAGCCGCAGATGCACACTGCCGCCACGCGGGTACCGGCCCGGCTTCAGACCCCGCAGCAGCAGCCGCGCCCCGCCCGCCGCGAGCGCGATCCGTCCGGGCGGGCTGAAGAACAGCAGCGCGCCGGCGGCGAGCAGCCACCAGGACGCCGTCGGCAGCCAGGCGTACCCGGGCAGCAGGTTCCCGGCGGCGGCCAGGACCACCGTCCAGCGCAGCCCGAGCAGCGTGACCAGCGGAAGCATCAGCAGGAGCTGGACGGCCTGGGCCCGCACCGGGACCGGCTCGACCGTGCGTCGTGCCCCGTCGTCCTGCGCCGAGGCCTCCAGACGCCGGGCCAGCTTGCGCAGGGTCGGCTGCTGGTAGATGTCGAGGACGGCGGCGCTCGGGTAGCGGGTGCGCAGCCGGGTGGTGAGCTGGGCGGCGGCCAGACTGCTGCCGCCGATCGCGAAGAAGTCGTCGGAGGCGCTGGTCACCGAGGCGCCGAGGACCTCCGCCCACTGCTCGGCGAGCCAGGCCTCGGTGCCGTACAGCTCCGCCTTCGGGGCCTGCACGCCCTCCAGGGGCCACGGCAGGGCGTTCCGGTCCACCTTCCCGGACGTCCGGGTCGGCAGCTCGGCGACGGGCGCGAGCAGCGGCACCAGCGCGGCGGGCAGCTCCGCCCGCAGCTTCTCGACGGCGGCCGCGTGATCCCAGCCGTCCTGGGTGACGACGTACCCGACCAGCAGCTGGTTGCCGCTGCGGGCGGTGCGCACGGCGGCGGCGGCCCCGGCGACCCCGGGCAGCGCCTGGAGCGCGGCATCCACCTCGCCGAGCTCGATCCGCCGCCCGCCGAGCTTGATCTGCTCGTCCGCCCGCCCGAGGAAGATCAGCCCCTCGGGCTCGGCCCTGACCAGGTCACCACTGCGGTACGCCCGCTCCCAGCCCAGCGACTGAAGCGGCGCGTACTTCTCCGCGTCCTTCTCCGGATCGAGATACCGCGCGAGTCCGACCCCGCCGATCACCAACTGCCCGCTGTCGCCCATGGCCACGGGCTCACCGGCCTCGTCGACGACGGCCAGCTCCCACCCGCCCAGCGGCAGCCCGATCCTGATGGGTTCCTCGCCGGTCATCAGCGCCGCACAGGCCACGACGGTCGCCTCGGTCGGCCCGTAGGTGTTCCACACCTCGCGCCCCTCGGTGACCAGGCGCTGCGCCAGCTCGGGTGGGCAGGCCTCGCCGCCGAAGATCAGCAGCCGTACGTCGTTGAGGGTCTCGCTCTCCCAGAGGGCGGCCAGCGTGGGCACGGTCGAGACGACGGTGATCTCCTGCTCGACCAGCCAGGGCCCGAGATCGGCACCGCTCCTGACCTGCGAGCGGGGCACGGGCACCAGACAGGCGCCGTACCGCCAGGCCAGCCACATCTCCTCGCAGGACGCGTCGAACGCGACGGACAGCCCCGCCATGACCCGGTCACCGGGCCCGATGGGCTCCTCGGTCAGGAACAGCGCGGCCTCGGCGTCCACGAACGCGGCGGCACTGCGGTGCGTGACGGCGACGCCCTTGGGCTTCCCGGTGGACCCGGACGTGAAGATGATCCAGGCGTCGTGCCCGGTGCCGGGCCGGGCGGCCGGGACCTCGGAGGCCCCTTCGACGCTGATCCGGTGCCCGGCCCCGACGACGGCCCGCACCTGCGCCTCCCCGAACACCAACTCGGCCCGCTCGTCCGGGTCCTCGGCGTCCACGGGGACGTAGGCGGCACCGGCGGCGAGCACGGCGAGGATCGTGACGTACAGCTCGTTGGTCCCCGAGGGCACACGCACCCCGACCCGGTCCCCGAGCCCGACCCCCGCCTCGGCGAGCCGCCGCCGCAACCGCTCCACCTCGACGGCCAGCGCACGGTAGGTGAGGCGCTGGGTGCCGTCGTCCAGAGCGAGCTCGTCCGGGTACGACCGCACGGACGCGTCGAACACGTCGACCAGCGTGCGCGGCGAGGCGGCCGGCCCCGCGGAGAAACGTGCCCTGTCGCCGAACTGCGTGCGGATCTCTTCGTCGAGCAGGCCGAGAGCGCTGCTCTCGTCTATGGCTGCCATGGGGTCCTCACGTCGGTCCGGCTGAGTAACAAACCGGAAATCTTAGTACGACGCTAGGCTTGGCCCCTTCGTCCGACCACTCGGGAGAGGCTGTTGGGGTGGGCGCGGTGATCAATCGAAGGCCGCTGACCTGCCGGTCTTCACGCCGGACGAGAGATCGCCCACACGAGGCGCCAAGGGGCGGACACGCAGGGGCAGTTGGTGTGCCCGTGGACTTTTGTGACGCCACGGGCCGACGCGGGAAAAGCGGAGGGCCCCTGGTGAACAGGGACCCTCACTGGTGTCCGAGGGGGGACTTGAACCCCCACGCCCGATAAAGGGCACTAGCACCTCAAGCTAGCGCGTCTGCCATTCCGCCACCCGGACAAGGTGTCTGTCGCGCGGGGATTCCCCCGTGGCGACGAAGGAAACATTACCAGGCTTTCGGGGGGTGTCCGATCACCCCCCGGCCCGGCCCCGGTCCCGCGTGAAGGGCGCGTGACGGTCCGGGTCCGGTCTTGGGTCCCGGCGGGCGCGGGGGCAGGATGAGGGGGACCACCAGCAGACAGCGGGAGGAAGCAGCGTGACCGACACGGACACGGCCAGGACCGTCACCGGCGAGGACGAGGTCGTGGACCTCTGCCGCGAGCTGATCCGGTTCGACACCAGCAACTACGGCGACCACTCGGGTCCGGGCGAGCGCAAGGCCGCCGAGTACGTCGCCGGGAAACTCGCCGAGGTCGGGCTGGAGCCCCGGATCTTCGAGTCGCACCCGGGCCGCGCCTCCACGGTGGCCCGCATCGAGGGCGAGGACCCGTCCCGGCCCGCACTGCTCATCCACGGCCACCTGGACGTCGTACCCGCCAACGCCGACGACTGGACGCACCACCCGTTCTCCGGCGAGGTCGCCGACGGGTGCGTGTGGGGGCGCGGAGCGGTCGACATGAAGGACATGGACGCGATGACCCTCGCGGTCGTGCGGGACCGGCTCCGGAGCGGGCGCCGGCCCCCGCGGGACATCGTCGTCGCCTTCCTCGCGGACGAGGAGGCGGGCGGCACGTACGGGGCCCGCCACCTCGTCGACAACCACCCGGAGCTGTTCGAGGGCGTCACCGAGGCGATCAGCGAGGTCGGCGGATTCTCGTTCACCGTGAACGAGCAGCGGCGCCTCTACCTGATCCAGACGGCCGAGAAGGGCATGCACTGGATGAAGCTGACCGTGGCCGGCACCGCCGGACACGGGTCGATGATCCACCGGGACAACGCCATCACCGAGCTGTCCGAGGCCGTCGCCCGCGTCGGCCGGCACACGTTCCCGGTGCGGGTCACCAAGACCACCCGGGCCTTCCTCGACGAGCTCGGGGACGCGCTCGGCACCGAGCTGGACCCGGAGGACATGGAGTCCACCCTCGCCCGGCTCGGCGGCATCGCCAAGCTCATCGGCGCGACCCTGTCCAACACGGCCAACCCCACGCAGCTGAACGCCGGTTACAAGGTCAACGTCATCCCCGGTGAGGCCACCGCGAACATCGACGGACGGTTCCTGCCGGGGCACGAGGAGGAGTTCCTCGGCGACATCGACCGGCTGCTCGGACCGAACGTCCGCCGCGAGGACGTGCACTCCGACAAGGCGCTGGAGACCAGCTTCGACGGCGCCCTGGTCGAGGCCATGCAGTCCGCGCTGCTGGCCGAGGACCCGACCGCCAAGGCGATCCCCTACATGCTCTCCGGCGGCACCGACGCCAAGTCCTTCGACGACCTCGGCATCCGCGGCTTCGGCTTCGCGCCGCTCAAGCTGCCGCCGGAGCTGGACTTCGCGGGCATGTTCCACGGCGTGGACGAGCGGGTCCCGGTGGACGGACTCCGGTTCGGGGTGCGGGTGCTCGACCGGTTCATCGACGCGTCGTGAATCGGGCGAGCGTACGAGGCCGACTGGGAAGAGTGAATCCGACCATAAGCTCGTAGCTCCATTACTCCCTTCTCGTTACAGGTGATGCGATCCGCAATTGGGGTCGCTTTGCCAACAAGGAGGAAGAATGATCAAGAAGGTCGTCGCTGCTGCGGCTGCCACCGGTGGCCTGGTTCTCGCCGGCGCGGGCCTGGCCGTCGCCGACTCGGGCGCCCAGGGTGCCGCCGTGCACTCCCCGGGCGTCGTCTCCGGCAACGTGATTCAGGTGCCCGTGCACGTCCCGGTGAACGTGTGCGGCAACACGATCAACGTGATCGGGCTCCTGAACCCCGCCTTCGGCAACACCTGCGTCAACGACTGACGCCGACTCCCCGAGGGGCGTCCTTGACGAGCCGTCGGCCTCGGGGTGCGCACCATGCGCTCCGGGGCCGAACGGCCTTTTCCACAGTCGAAGATCAGGGGGGAATGCAGAATGCGACAGGGCACTCGTAAGGGCCTGATGACCATGGCGGCCGTGACCGGTGTGATCGCCGCCGCGAGCGGATACGCCCACGCGGACGCGACCGCGGCCGGTTCCGCCGACGGCTCGCCGGGCGTACTGTCCGGCAACACCGTGCAGGTGCCGGTGCACGTGCCGGTGAACCTCTGCGGCAACACCGTCAACGTCGTCGGGCTTCTCAACCCGTCGGTGGGCAACGCGTGCGCCGATTCGGGAGGACAGGCCGGCACGGGCGGGCACGGTGGCTCCGGCGGCTCGCACGCGGGCGGTCACACCGGCGGCTCGCCCGGTGCGGGCTCCGGCAACACCATCCAGGTGCCGATCGACGTTCCGGTGAACGTGTGCGGCAACAGCGTGGACGTCGTGGGCGTCGGCAACGGCACCAAGGGCAACGACTGCGTCAACGGGGGCGGGCACGAGAAGCCGCCTGGCACGCCGGGCCAGCCCGGTCACCCGGGGCAGCCCGGTCAGCCTGGCCACCCCGGTCAGCCTGGCCACCCGGGCACTCCGGGCACTCCCGGCCACCCGGGCACTCCGGGGCACCCGGGGACGCCCGGAACGCCTGGCACCGGGTCGGGCAACGGCGGGCACGGCTCGCACGTCTCGCCCCACATCGGGTCGCAGGGCGGCCGCTCCGACGCGTCGCTGAGCACCGGCCAACTCGCTCACACCGGCGCCGGCCTGCCGCTGGGCGTGACCCTGCCCTTGAGCGCGGGCGCGGTGCTCGCGGGCGCTGTGCTGTACCGCAAGGCCCGGGCCGCGGCGTAGCGGCACGGCCGGCCGGAACGGCCACAGCGGCCGTAACCGGAAGTACCGGATCGGTCACAGCCGTTGTGACCGGACGTGCCGGCTCGGTCACGGTGGTCGTGACGCGAAGAACCGGAACGATCACAGAGGTTGTGACCGAACGCACCGGCCCGGTCACGGCAGGAGAAACGGCGCGGGCCCCACCATGTCGGCGGGGCCCGCTCCGATCATGCGTCCTGACTCACCACGTGGCGCGCACCTGGCGGATGATCCGCCGGCGCAGCCGCACCCTGCGGCTGCCGTCGCGCATCAGGCTCAGTCGGTCCAACTCCCAGTGTCCGTACTCGGCATGGTCCGTCAGTAGACGCGTGGCCTCCTTGCGGGACACCCCGCGAGGCACATACACGTCGACAAATTCGTATTCCGGCATCGCATCTATTGTGCGGGCTGGTGCCCGGTACGGATAGCGTCTGCACTATGTCTGATGCTGCGCAGCCCACCGCTGCCGAGGTACGCGCCGCCGCCGAGGCGATCAAGAGCGCGCTCGACCGCCACCTGGCGGCTGTCGAACGCAGGTCGGGGGAGGACGACCCGGCCGTCTACGAGGCCTTCAACCAGCTGGCCGCGGCCGCCGAGGTGTACGACGAGCTGCTCTACGACCGCTACGACGAGGTCACCCCCTTCGAGATCCCCGGTGCGGACGACACCCTGCCGCCGTACGCCGGTCCCGAGGAGCCCAACGCGATCAGCGTGCTGATCCGCCGCGACTACGCGGTGGCGGAACCCCAGCGGCTGCTGGCGCAGGCCCAGCGGGTCGAGGCGGCGGAGTACGAGCTCGCCGGCGGAGCGGACGACGAGGGTGCCGGCACGGTCCCCGGGGCGCTGGGCATCCTGTTCGGCGAGTTCGAACCGGACGAGATCGCTTCCCGGCACAAGGAGTTCGGCCTGGAGGAGGGCGACTCCACGCTCTGGGTCACCGCCACCGACGAGCCGGCCGAACCCGGCGAGTGGCTGGAGGCACCGTTCGAGCAGGTCGATCCGCAGCGGGTGGTGTGCAGGTTCGACGTGAGCGCGGTGTTCGACGAGGAGGACGACGAGGACGGCGCGGACGACGCGGACGACGGCCTCGATGAGCTGGACGCGGGCGAGGACGAGGACGATCTGCAGGCGCTGGACGCCGAGCGGTGAGGTGAGTGAGGCGGGCGGCGGTGGCGTACGGGCCGAGGCAAGTACGCCACCGCCGCTCCCCGCCGCCGTGACCGAGTTCGGTCGCGGCGAAGACGCGTGCGTCAGCCGGCCGGGGGGACCTGGGTGCGCAGGAGGGTCCCCAGACGGGTCGTGCGGGGTGTGGCGAGTGCTTCCGCCACCGCCTTCGGAAGTGCTTGTTCCACCCCGTGGACCACGGAGAGATGGCGATCGGCGCGGCCGAACGCGGTGTACACCCACGGTCTGCTGAGCGTCTGCGCCGCGTCGCCGGGGAGGACCGCCACGACGGCGGGCCAGCGGCTTCCCACCGCCTGATGCGCGGTCAGTGCCCAGCCGTGCCGCACGGCACCCTCCACCCGCTCGCGCGGTACGACGACGGGGGCGCCCGCGCACTCCAGGTGCAGCCCCTCGGCGTCGGCCTTCACCACCCGGCCCGGCACCGTACGGCCGGGGGCGGGGGTGTAGGCGATCCGGTCGCCGGGGTCGAAGCCGCCGAAGCGGCCGGGGCCGGGGTTGAGGCGCTCCTTGAGAGCGGTGTTGAGGGCCCGGGTGCCGGCGGCGCCGCCGTGGCCCGGGGTGATCACGACCGTCTGCTCGGGCGGCACGCCGATCGCGCGCGGTACCGAGTCCGCGACCAGCTGCACGGTCCGGTGCACGGCCTCTTTCGCGTCCCGCACCGGCACGATGACGATCTCCTTGCCGGGCGCCTCGACCTGGTTCAGCTCGCCGACGCCGATCCCGGAGACCAGTTCGCCGATCGGGCCCGGGTCGGGCGTGCGGGAGGCGATCTGCGGGCAGGCGCGGGCCGCGAGGAGGTCGGCGAAGACCCGGCCGGGCCCGGCCGACCACAGCACCGCGGGGTCGCCGCTGAGCAGCAGCCGCGCCCCGTCGGGCAGCGACTCCACCAGCATCGCGGCGCTCTCGACGTCGAGTTGGGGCGCGTCGAGCACGATCAGCAGATCGAGGTCCAGGGCGCCTTCCGCATCCCGGCCGGGGCCCTCGGCGCCGGAGAGGACACCGGCGACGGTGCCGACGGACGGCGCGGTGGCGCCTTCGGGGTCGCCGGCCGAGGATTCACCGGCGGCGCCCGGCAGCGCGGTGAAGCGGTGGCGGCCGTCCGGGGTGTGGCAGGCGGCGAAGGCACGCAGGCCGGCGGCGCGGGCGGCGGACAGCACCGCGGCCGGTTCGGCGCGGGCCGCCTCGCCGCCGGTGTGCAGCACCAGGCCGTTGCCTGCGAGGGCCCGGACCAGTTCGGCCGCTCCGCCGGAGACCCGGTCGACGGCCTTCGCCCAGGTCTCCGCGGTCTCCTTCGACAGGGAGTTGACCAGGCGGGCCAGGCCGTCGGCGAGGCTCTCCTCGGCGAGCGCGTAGCGCTCCAGGCCCACCAGGACCCGGACCGGCCGCTCCGCCTCGCCGTCCTCCTCGTCGCCCTCCTGACCGGCCGGGGCGCCGGGCTCGTCCAGGGCGTCCTGGAAGACCAGCGCCTCGCCCTCCGTGAGCGCGCTCTGGACGGCAGCGTCCGCGTCCGGCACGGACCGCTGGGCGAGGGCCGCGGTGAGCGCCGGCAGGTCCAGCGCGGTGTGGCCGGCCAGCGCGGCCTGCTCCAGCAGCCACACCGTCAGGGCGCGGCCCCGGCGCTCGTCGTCCGGACCGCAGGCCGCGCCCAGCAGCGCCCGCGCGAACCCGTCGGCCTGGTCCGGCCGTACACCGGTGACCCGCAGCAGCTGCCAGGGGTCCTCCCGGAGCGTGGTGTCGGCGCCCTCGCCGAGAGCCGCGGCCACTTGCGGCGCCAGGGTGTCGGGCGCGCCGCCCTCGGACAGCACGCGTCGCACGGCGTCGACCGCCTCCGGGGCGGGGGCGCTCGGCGCGGCGGCGGCCGGGGCGGGCTCGGGCCTGGGCGTCGGCTCCGGGGCGGCGCGGCGCGGGGCCGGCTCGGGCGTGGCGACCGAGGTCGGCGACTTCTTGCCGCCCTCCACCGCCCGCACGGCCGCGAGCAGGTCGGCCGCCGTGCCGCTCAGCTTCGTACCGCTGTCGATGGGGGACTTCTTCTCCGCCTTGCGGCGCTCGATCCGCTCCCGCTCGACCCGCTGCGCGGCCAGCTCGGCCTGCGCCTCGGACACCTGCGCGGAGCCGTCACCGTCGGTGCCCTCGGCTCCCTCCGCCGACCCGTTCCCCTCCGTGTCCGCGTCCGTGTCCGTGTCCGCGTCCGTGTCCGCACGGCTCTCCTCGGACGCCGTCTCCTCTCCGGCGGCCTGAGGGGTGTCCGAGGACTCCGGCGTACCCGGCACGGCTTCCTCCGTGGTCTCCGGCTCCGTGCTCACAGCGTGCTCCAGTCGTGATCGGGATAGCGGTGCACGGGCGCCGACACGTCGTCGAGGGCCCGGCAGATCTCGTCAGGAAGACTAAGGGCCTCCACTGACAATGCCGCCGTGAGCTGCTGTGCGTTGCGTGCGCCCACGATCGGCGCGGCCACGCCGGGCCGGTCCCGGACCCAGGCGAGGGCCACCTGGAGCGGTGTGACCGCGAGCCCGTCGGCGGCCGTGGTCACCGCGTCCACGATGCCGGTCGCGGTGTCGTCCAGGTACGGCTCGACGAACAGTGACATGTGTTCCGAGGCCCCGCGCGAGTCCGGGGGAGTGCCGTGCCGGTACTTGCCCGTGAGCACGCCCCGGCCCAGCGGGGAGGAGGGCAGCAGGCCGACGCCCAGGTCGAGCGCGGCGGGCAGCACCTCGCGTTCGACGCCGCGCTGGAGCAGCGAGTACTCCATCTGCGTACTGGCCAGCCGGGTGCGGGAGCCCGGCGCGGCCAGCTGCCAGGTGGCCGCCTTGGCGAACTGCCAGCCGCAGAAGTTGGAGACCCCGGCGTAGCGGGCGCGGCCACTGCTCACGGCCAGGTCCAGGGCCTGGAGCGTCTCCTCCAGCGGCGTCTCGGGGTCGAACGCGTGGACGTGCCACAGGTCGACGTGATCCGTGCCGAGGCGGGCCAGCGAGGCGTCCAGGGCGTCGAGCAGATGACCCCGGGAGCCGTCGAAGCGCCGGTCGGGGTCGGGCACACTGCCCGCCTTGGTGGAGACCACCAGGTCCCGGCGTGGCACGAGCCCGTCCATCAGCTGTCCGAGCAGATACTCGGCCTCGCCGTCGCCGTACACGTCGGCGGTGTCGACGAGGGTACCGCCGGCCTCCCAGAACGCCTTCAGCATGTCCGCGGCGTCGTGCTCGTCGGTGTCCCGGCCCCAGGTGAGGGTGCCGAGTCCGATCCGGGACACGCGCAGGCCGGTACGGCCGAGATGCCTCTGCTCCATGTGCGCGAGATTACTGGCCACGGCTGCTGCCGTGGGTTGCCTGTGGACAACCGATGTCCGGGCGTGGGCGGGGGAATTCCCGGTGGCGCGGCCAAGGCGCCGCGAGTCGGGGCTGGGCGGGACGCGTCCCGGTCGCTAAGGTCTCGCCCAACGAACATTACTCACGGGTAAGGGGAATCGGCCATGAAGCTCGGGATCAACCTCGGCTACTGGGGCGCGGGGATGGACGGGGACAATCTGGCCGTGGCTCAGGAGGCCGAGCGGCTGGGCTACTCCGTGTGCTGGGCCGCCGAGGCGTACGGCTCCGACGCTGCCACGGTGCTCACCTGGGTCGCCGCGAAGACGGAGCGCATCGACGTCGGTTCGGCCATCTTCCAGATCCCGGCCCGCCAGCCGGCGATGACCGCGATGACCGCGTCGACGCTCGACGCGCTGTCCGGAGGCCGCTTCCGGCTCGGACTCGGCGTCTCCGGCCCGCAGGTCTCCGAGGGCTGGTACGGCGTCAAGTTCGACAAGCCGCTGTCGCGCACCCGCGAGTACGTGGAGATCGTGCGCAAGGCGATGGCCCGTGAGCGGCTGACGTACGCGGGTGAGCACTGGACGCTGCCGCTGCCCGGCGGCCCGGGCAAGCCGATCAAGCTGACCGTACAGCCGCAGCGCGAGCACATCCCGCTCTACATCGCCGCCATCGGCCCCAAGAACCTCGAGCAGACCGGCGAGATCGCCGACGGCGCGCTGCTCATCTTCCCCTCCGCGGAACACCTGGAGGAGACCACGGTCACGTACCTGCGCGCGGGCCGCGAGAAGGCCGGCAAGACCCTCGACGGGTTCGACATCTGCCCGACCCTGCCCCTGGCCGTCGGCGAGGACAAGGACCTGTCCCGGCTCGCCGACGTCTTCCGCCCCTACACCGCGCTGTACGTGGGCGGTATGGGCAGCCTCAAGCAGAACTTCTACAACCGGCTCGCCCGGCGCATGGGTTACGAGCAGGAGGCCGCCGAGATCCAGGAGAAGTACCTGGCCGGCGACAAGGAGGGCGCTGCCGCCGCGGTCCCGCAGGACCTCATCGACAAGACCACACTGCTCGGCTCGGTCGACCGCATCGCCGACCGGATGAAGGCCTACGCCGCCGCCGGCGTCACCACCCTCAGCCTCGCCCCGGCCGGCTTCGCCCTGGACGAACGGATGGCGTCCCTGCGGGCCGGCGCCGAGGCCCTGGAGCGGGCCGGACTCGCATAAGGGAAACGGAGAGAGACCCGGACAGGTCGAAGGGGTCGATCCGGAGGGGCCGTAGAGGTTTCAGCGGCCGTGGTGGGGGCTCGGGGGTCTTCCCCGCCACGGCCGTCACGCAGAACAACGCGCCAGGACCCGCGCGGTTACGACCCCCGCATTGCTCCTTTCGGCCGAGCGGCTCCGCACTGCTGTTGCGTAACCCCTCTGTCCGCATTTGGACTGTTCTTTGCGGAATGCCGCAGGCGGGACGTCGCAGGGAGGAGCTCACGATGCTTTCGGTCAGCAGTCTGTTCCAGGAGATCCTCGACAACGACGCCTCCTTCCGGCTCTTCTGCTCCATCGCGGCCAGCGGTGAGTCCCAGGGCGGCTGGGAGAACGGGCGGATCGCCGCACGGGTCCCGCAGAGCGAACGCGCGCTCGCACCCAAGATCGCCCGGCACGGGGCGGACGAGGACAAGCACGGCCGGATCTTCGACGCCCTGCTGCGCAAGCGCGGCCTCAGACCCGTCGACGTGCCGCCGGACACCGACTACACGATGCTCCTGGAGCGGCACGGCATCGGCCTCGCGCACGAGAAACTGAAGGCTGACCGGCCGCTGACCGTGCAGGACATCGTCACCTACCTCGCCCACAGCCGGGTCACCGAACAGCGCGCCTCCGAGCAGATGGAGCTGCTGCGCAAGCACTTCGGCGACCACCCCGACATCGGCCGCGCCGTGCGGATGATCTCCCACGACGAGGACAACCACCTCGCCTACTGCCACGAGGAACTCCTCCGCTTCGCCCGCGCCGGCCACGGCCGCGCCATCCAGCGCACCCTGCGCGCGTGCGCGCTGGCCGAGATCCGGATCCACCGTGACGTCAGCCTCGCCGTCATGGCCCACATGGGGCGCACCCTCGGCTGGTCGAGGACCCGCTCGGCCGTCCTCGCGACCGGGATCAACGCCGTGTACGCCTACGAGCGCCTGGGCGGCTGGCGCCGCATGGTGAGCCTGCGCATGCCCGAGCGCCGCGACGCCCTCGGCGGACCCGCCACCCCCGCACCCGAGTTCGTCTGAACCCCGCTCACAGCCAGCCGCGCCGCTTGAACGTCTGGTACAGCAGCACCTCGAGACCGGCCATCAGCAGGATCACCGCCGGGTAGGACCACAGCCAGTGCAGCTCGGGCATGTGGTCGAAGTTCATGCCGTAGATGCCCGCGATCATCGTGGGTACGGCGGCCATCGCCGCCCACGCGGAGATCTTCCGCATGTCGTCGTTCTGCCGCACGCTCATCTGCGCCAGATGCGCCGCCAGGATGTCCGACACCAGCCGGTCGAGCCCCTCCACGGACTCGTTCACGCGCGCGAGGTGGTCGTTCACGTCCCGGAAGAAGGGCCGCGCCTTGTCGTGCACGAACGGCACCCCGATGCCGAGCGGGCCGGTCGCGCCCAGCCGGGTCAGCGGCACCACGAGGGGCACGGTCGCCCTGCGGAACTCCAGGATCTGCCGCTTGAAGTTGTAGATACGGGACGCGGTGTAGCGGGTGCCGCCGCGTTCCGGCTGGAACACCTCGGCCTCCAGCTCCTCCAGGTCCGTCTGCAGCTCCGTCGCCACGTCCAGGTAGTGGTCGACGGTGGTGTCGGAGATCGCGTACAGCACGGCGGTGGGACCCCTGGCCAGCATCTCCGGGTCGTCCTCCAGCCGGTGCCGCACGGCGGCCAGCGGCGAACCCTCGCCGTGCCGCACGGTCACCACGAAACAGTCGCCGACGAAGACCATGACCTCGCCGGCCGAGACCATGTCGCTCTCGGGCTCGTACCACACCGGCTTGAGGACCATGAACAGCGAGTCGTCGTACACCTCCAACTTGGGCCGCTGGTGCGCCTTCAGGGCGTCCTCGACCGCCAGCGGATGCAACGCGAACTCCTGCGTGACCAGGTCGAACTCCCGCGCCGACGGCTCGTACAGCCCGATCCACACGAACCCGCCCGCCGCCCGCGCCTCATCCAGTGCGTCGGACAGGTCCTCCGGGCCCTCGGTGCGGCGCCCGTCCCGGTACACCGCGCAGTCCACGATCACGGAGCGTATTCTCCTCTCGACCGACCCCGGACGCATGTCCTGAAGCGCTTACGCTGGGCCGCATGCCCACGCTGATCCTCGTCCGGCACGGACGCTCCACCGCCAACACCTCGGGGGTGCTCGCCGGCTGGACGCCGGGCGTCGCCCTGGACGAACGCGGCGTCGCGCAGGCCGCCGCGCTGCCCGGACGGCTCGCCGGGCTGCCGCTCACCGAGGTGGTCGCCAGCCCGCTGCAGCGCTGCCAGGAGACCCTGCGTCCCCTGCTCGACGCCCGGCCCGGACTACGCGTCCACACCGAGGAGCGGATCGGGGAGTGCGACTACGGCGACTGGTCCGGCCGCAAGCTCGCCGAGCTGAAGGACGAGCCGCTGATGGAGGTCGTCCAGACCCACCCGTCGGCCGCCGCCTTCCCCGGCGGCGAGTCCATGCGGGCCATGCAGACCCGCGCCGCCGAGGCGGTACGCGAGTGGAACGCGCGCGTGGAGCGCGACCACGGCGCCGACGCGGTCTACCTCATGTGCTCGCACGGTGACATCATCAAGTCCCTCGTCGCGGACGCACTCGGACTTCATCTCGACCTCTTCCAGCGGATCTCCGTGGAGCCCTGTTCCGTCACCGTGATCCGCTACACCCGCCTGAG
Organism: Streptomyces sp. NPDC002520; assembly: GCF_053595235.1. Lineage (NCBI taxonomy): Bacteria > Bacillati > Actinomycetota > Actinomycetes > Kitasatosporales > Streptomycetaceae > Streptomyces > Streptomyces sp. NPDC002520. The sequence goes on from NZ_JBSFXG010000018.1 coordinate 101,383, forward strand.
GCCGTACCTCGTCCGCCTCGGCGACACCGGCGACTTCGCCTCCCTCGCCCCGCGCGAGACACCCCCGGAGGACGACGCACCGGTCGGTGGCGGTGCGGGAGCACCGTGATCGTCGGCCGCAGTAGGGTGAATCGACCCACCCCGTCGCACCCCCACATGGCCAGCACTGCCGAAACCTCGAATCCAATGGAGACAGGACGTGTCCCGTCAGGTGTTCCTCTACGATCCGCCGGACCGTTTCATCGCCGGCACGGTCGGGCTGCCCGGGCGCCGTACGTTCTTCCTCCAGGCCACCGCAGGCCCCCGGGTGACCAGCGTGGCTCTGGAGAAGACCCAGGTCGCCGCACTCGCCGAGCGCATGGACGAGCTGCTCGACGAGGTCGTGCGACGTAGTGGTGGCAACGCCGCCGTCCCGGCCGTGGCGCCCACCGAGATCTCCGACACGGCCCCGCTGGACACCCCCATCGAGGAGGAGTTCCGCGTCGGCACCATGGCCCTCGCCTGGGACGGCGAGGAACAACGCATGATCGTCGAGGCCCAGGCCCTCGTGGAGCTGGACGCCGAGACGGACGAGGACCTCGCCGAGGCCGAGGAGCGGCTGCTCCAGGACGAGGAGAACGGACCCCCCATGCTGCGGGTCCGGCTGACCGGTGCGCAGGCCAGGGCCTTCGCCAAGCGCGCCCTCGACGTCGTCAACGCCGGGCGGCCGCCGTGCCCGCTGTGCAGCCTCCCGCTCGATCCGGAAGGACACGTATGTCCGCGCCAGAACGGATACCGCCGCGGAGCGTGACGGCCGCCGACCCGGAGGCCGACGCCGCCTTCGCAGAACTGCTCGCCCGCGGTGAGCTGACCGTACGCGGCCGGATCCGCGAGGCGTCCAACGCGGCGCTGTTCTGCACGATCACGTACGACGGTACGGAAGCCACCTGCGTGTACAAGCCGGTGGCCGGGGAGCGCCCGCTGTGGGACTTCCCCGACGGCACCCTGGCCGGCCGCGAGGTCGCCGCCTACGAGGTCTCCGAGGCCACCGGCTGGGGGCTCGTGCCCCCCACCGTGCTGCGCGAGGGGCCGTACGGCGAGGGCATGTGCCAGCTGTGGATCGACGTCGCCGCGGAGGCGGAGCTGCTCGCCCTGGTGGACGGCGAGGAGCCGGAGCCGGGCTGGAAGGCGATCGGGTTCGCCGAGGTCGGCGAGGGCCGCACCGCGCTGCTCGTGCACGCCGACGACGAGCGGCTGCGCCGGCTCGCCGTTCTCGACGCCGTGATCAACAACGCCGACCGCAAGGGCGGCCACCTGCTGCCCACCGCTGAGGGCCGGCTGTACGGCATCGACCACGGGGTCAGCTTCAACGTCGAGAACAAGCTGCGCACGCTCTTGTGGGGGTGGGCCGGCGAGCCCCTGCCCGAGGAGGCCGTCGAGGTGCTGGGGGGCCTCAGGAAGGGCCTCTCGGACGGCGGTGAGCTGTCCGCCCGGCTGGCCCCCCTGATCACCCGGGCCGAGATCGACGCCACGCGCGCGCGTGTCGACGCCCTCCTCACCGCCGGCCGGCACCCCGAGCCGAGCGGGGAGTGGCCGGCGATCCCCTGGCCACCGGTGTGAGACCGGCGCGGCCGGCGTGAGCCCACAGCGGGGGGTGTGAGCCCACAGCAGTGGGTGTCCCACAGCAGTGAGTGTGATCCCGGCGCCGTCGGCGTGGGCTCACCGTCCGCGTGGGCTCACCGCCGGTGTGGGCCCGGAGCCGGCGGTGCGGACCCGCCGTCGCCGGTTCGGGTCTGCGGCCGCCGGTGGATCCGCGCCCCGGCAAGCACACAACGCGCCCGGGTACAAGAACGCCTCACCGGCCATCCGGCCCGATCCCGTTCGTATAAGCGACTCGCGACCGGGTTAGGCTCATGTACATGCATGCCTGGCCCGCTTCCGAGGTCCCCGCCCTGCCTGGTCAGGGCCGCGACCTGAGGATCCACGACACCGCGACCGGCGGCCTCGTCACCCTCGACCCCGGTCCTGTCGCCCGTATCTACGTCTGCGGCATCACGCCGTACGACGCGACCCACATGGGTCACGCGGCGACCTACAACGCGTTCGACCTCGTTCAGCGCGTGTGGCTCGACACCAAGCGGCAGGTTCACTACGTCCAGAACGTCACCGACGTCGACGATCCGCTGCTGGAGCGCGCGGAGCGGGACGGCGTCGACTGGGTCGCCCTCGCCGAGAAGGAGACGGTTCTCTTCCGCGAGGACATGACCGCCCTCAGGATGCTCCCGCCGCGGCACTACATAGGCGCCGTCGAGGCGATACCCGGCATCGTCCCGCTCGTGGAACGGCTGCGCGACCTCGGCGCGGCCTACGAGCTGGAGGGTGACATCTACTTCTCCGTCGAGTCCGACCCGCACTTCGGCTCGGTCTCGAACCTCGACGCGGCCGCCATGCGGCTGCTGTCCGCCGAGCGCGGCGGCGACCCGGACCGCCCGGGCAAGAAGAACCCGCTCGACCCGATGCTGTGGATGGCGGCCCGTGAGGGCGAGCCCAGCTGGGACGGCGGCTCCCTCGGCCGGGGCCGGCCCGGCTGGCACATCGAGTGCGTGGCCATCGCCCTCGACCACCTCGGCATGGGCTTCGACGTCCAGGGCGGCGGCTCCGACCTCGCCTTCCCGCACCACGAGATGGGCGCCTCGCACGCCCAGGTGCTGACCGGCGAGTTCCCGATGGCCAAGGCCTACGTCCACGCCGGCATGGTCGCCCTGCACGGCGAGAAGATGTCCAAGTCCAAGGGCAACCTCGTCTTCGTCTCGCAGCTGCGCCGCGACGGCGTCGACCCGGCCGCCATCCGCCTCGCCCTGCTCGCCCACCACTACCGCGCCGACTGGGAGTGGACCGACCAGGTCCTGCAGGATGCCGTGGACCGGCTCGGGCGCTGGCGCGCGGCCGTCTCCCGGCCCGACGGCCCGTCCGCCGACGCGCTGGTTGAGGAGATCCGCGAGGGCCTCGCGAACGACCTCGACGCGCCCGCCGCGCTCGCGGCCGTGGACCGCTGGGCGGCCCGCCAGGAGGCTGAGGGCGGCACCGACACGGGCGCCCCCGGCGTGGTCACCCGAGCCGTGGACGCATTGCTGGGAGTGGCTCTCTAGGCGCCGCGAAGGACCGCGCCCCGAAAGGGGCGCGGGGCTGCGTCGACATGCGGCTCCGCCGCACGGTCGCGACCGGCCACGATCATGCGGCGGACGCCCGACGGCCGATCGCGGCACCCCGGTGGGGCGCCCGGCATTACGGCAGCGACACGGAGAGGGGGACGGTCCCACCCGGGACCGTCCCCCTCTCCGCGCGTCCGCGAGCGCTCAGTCCTCCGAGCTGTCCTCGTCGTCGCCCTTCGCGCCGTTGCCCGGGGAACCGCCGGAGGTGTCCGGCTTCGGCGGGCGGTTGCGGCCGCCGCCGGGCGCGTCACGGCGGAAGGAGCCGCCCTCCCCGCCGTCCGCCGTGGCGTGCCCGCCGGGCGGGTTGACGTCCCGGCGCCGCAGGTACCGCTCGAACTCGCGGGCGATCGCCTCTCCGGACGCCTCCGGCAGCTCGGCGGTGTCCCGGGCCTCCTCCAGCGTCTGGACGTACTCGGCGACCTCGCTGTCCTCGGCGGCCAGCTGGTCCACGCCCACCTGCCAGGCGCGCGCGTCCTCGGGTAGCTCGCCCTGTGGGATGCGCAGGTCGAGCAGGTCCTCCAGGCGGTTGAGCAGCGCCAGCGTGGCCTTGGGGTTGGGCGGCTGGGAGACGTAGTGCGGGACGGCCGCCCACAGCGACACCGCCGGGACCCCGGCGTGCGTGCAGGCCTCCTGGAGGACGCCGACGATGCCCGTGGGGCCCTCGTACTTGGTCTCCTCCAGGTCCATCCGCTGGGCCAGGTCCGGGTCGGACGTGACCCCGCTGACCGGGACCGGACGCGTGTGCGGGGTGTCGCCGAGCAGGGCGCCCAGGATGACCACCAGCTCCACGCCCAGCTCGTGCGCGAAGCCCAGCAGCTCGTTGCAGAACGACCGCCAGCGCATGGACGGTTCGATGCCGCGCACCAGCACCAGGTCGCGCGGCTTCTCGCCGCCGACCCGGACCACCGACAGCCGTGTCGTCGGCCAGGTGATCTTGCGCACGCCGCCGTCCATGAACACCGTGGGGCGGTTCACCTGGAAGTCGTAGTAGTCCTCGGCGTCCAGCGCCGCGAACACCTCGCCCTTCCACTCGCGTTCCAGATGCGCGACCGCCGTGGAGGCGGCGTCGCCGGCATCGTTCCAGCCCTCGAACGCGGCCACCATGACTGGGTCGATCAGCTCGGGAACCCCCTCCAGCTCGATCACCCAGTGCCTCCTTCCGACGTGCCCTCGCTTGACGTTCCAACCTACCGCGTCCGGCGCGGGCGCCCGCAGCCCCCTCGGCCGGGGGATGCACGGATCACTGCCCCGTTCACCGGGTCGGAACACCCCTTGCCATCGGGGAGCCCGCCCTGTTCCGTGGGGTGTCTCACAGGGTGCTGCGCAGCCACTGCTCGACGCTCGCGATGTGCACGGTCGCCCAGGAGCGGGCCGCCTCCGCGTCCCGGTCGCGCAGCGCGGCGAGGATCGCGCGGTGCTCGCGCAGGGTGCGGCCCACCGCGTCCTCCTGGGTGAGCCCCCGCCAGATCCGGGCCCGGGTCGTGGGCCCCGACAGACCGTCCAGCAGCGAGCACAGCACCGAGTTGCCCGCGCTCTTGACGATGCCCCGGTGGAACTCCAGATCGCTCGCGACCAGTTCCTCCACCGACGGCTCGGCCCCGAGCGCGTCCAACTGGGCCGACAGCACGTCCAGTTGGCTCTCGCCGATCCGTGAGGCCGCGAGCGCGGTCGCGGCCGGTTCGAGGATGCGGCGCACCGCGAGGAACTCCAGCACCGTGTCGTCGCGGTGGAAGTCCACGACGAAGCTCATGGCCTCCAGCAGCAGTTGCGGGTCCAGGCTCGTCACATAGGTGCCGTCACCCTGCCGCACGTCCAGGATCCGGATCAGCGACAGCGCCCGCACCGCCTCCCGCAGCGAGTTGCGGGACAGCCCCAGCCCGGCGGCGAGTTCGCTCTCCTTGGGCAGTCGGTCCCCGGGCCGCAGCGCACCGGAGACGATCATCCCCTTGATCTTCTCGATCGCCTCGTCGGTGACTGCCATGACCGGCCTCCTGTCGCCCAGACATCGGATGTCTCAGCACATTATGTGGCCGCCCCGTCGAACCACTCCTTGCCTTCCACCCAGTGCCGCACCCAGCCGGCGAACCCCGGCTCCGCGCTGGTGTGACCGAACTCCGCGCCGAACGGGGCCGCGCCTCCACCGGTGATCAGCCATATGTCCGGTACGGCTCGGGCAGCACCAGCCCGTGCTCCGCCTCGAAGGCCCGCACCGCCTCCCAGCCCAGTGCCGACTCGCCGTCGCCGTCGTCAGCGCCGAACGCCTCGCGCAGGGCCGTCAGTTCGGCCGGGTCAGCCTGATCGTCGTTCATGCCCCCAGGGAAGCACCCGGCACTGACACCGCCCCTCGCCCATGCGAAAGGGGCGGTTCCCTCGCAGTGGAGCCGCCCCTTTGCCGTGCCCGGCTACTTCTCGTCGAGCAGGTCCTGGACCTTGCCCCGGACCTCCTCCGTGGCAAGACCCCGGATCGTCAGCGTCGTACGGCGACGCAGCACGTCGTCCGCCGTCTCGGCCCACTCGTGGTCGCGAGCCCAGACGACCTGCGCCCAGATCTCCGGGGCGTCCGGGTGGACGCGTTCGGCCAGCTCGGGGTGTTCGTTGGCGATGCGGGCGATGTCGAAGGCCAGGGAGCCGTAGTGGGTGGCCAGGTGCCTGGCGGTGTCGGCGGCCATGCGCGGGCCGGGCGCCGGGTGGTCCACCAGGAGGCGGTGGGCTACCGCGCGCGGGTTGGCGACGCCGGGCAGCGGCAGCTTCTTCGGCAGCGAGGAGATCGGCTCGAAGCCGTCGCCGAGCGGGTGCCCCGGCAGCTCCTCCAGCTTCTTCATCACCGTGCGGCCGATGTGCCGGAAGGTGGTCCACTTGCCGCCCGCGACGGACAGCATGCCGCCCTTGCCCTCGGTCACCACCGTCTCGCGCTTGGCCTTGGCGGTGCTGCCGGGGCCGCCCGGCAGCACGCGCAGGCCGGCGAAGGCGTAGGTGATCAGTTCGCGCCGGAGCTGCTGGTCCCGGACGGAGAACGCGGCCTCGTCCAGGATCTGGGCGATGTCCTTCTCGTCGACCGCGACGGCCGCCGGGTCGCCCTCGTACTCCTCGTCGGTGGTGCCGAGCAGCAGCATGTCCTCCCAGGGGAGGGCGAAGGTGATGCGGTACTTGTCGATCGGCGTGGCCAGCGCGGCCTTCCACGGGGAGGTGCGCTTCAGGACCAGGTGCGCGCCCTTGGACAGCCGGATGGAGGGGGCGGCGCCCGGGTCCTCCATCTTCCGCAGGTGGTCGACCCAGGGGCCGGTCGCGTTCAGCACGAGACGGGCGTCGACGCCGAACTCGTCCCCGGATATCCGGTCCCGCAGCTCGGCGCCGGTGACCCGGCCGCGGGTGAAGCGCAGACCGGTGACCTCGGCGTGGTTCAGCACGACCGCGCCCGCCTCGACGGCCGCGCGGACCGTCATCAGCGCCATGCGCGCGTCGTTCATCTGGTCGTCGCCGTACACGGCCACGGCCTTGAGGTTCTCGGTGCGCAGCTCGGGCACGTCCTGCGCCGCCTTGGCGGGGGAGAGCAGGTGGCCGACGCCGTCACCGAACGCGGAGAGCGCGGAGTAGGCGAAGACGCCCGCGCCGAGCTTCGCCGCGCCGTGCGGCCCGCCCTTGTACACGGGGAGGTAGAACGTGAGCGGGTTCGCCAGGTGGGGAGCCACCTGACGGGAGACCGCACGGCGCTCGAAGTGGTTCTCCGCCACCAGCTTCACGGCACCGGTCTGCAGGTAGCGCAGGCCCCCGTGGAGCAGCTTGGAGGAGGCGGAGGAGGTGGCCCCGGCGAAGTCGCCGGAGTCGACCAGTGCCACCCGCAGGCCGGACTGCGCGGCGTGCCAGGCGGTGGAGATGCCCAGGATGCCGCCGCCGATCACAAGAAGGTCGTACGACGCCTTGGCGAGCTGCTCCCTGGTCTCGGCGCGGCTCGGGTTGGAGCCGGAGGCCGGGTGCGTCCCCAGGGCGGGCACGGACTGCAGGGTGGACTGACTGGTCATGTCGGGTACTTACTCCTCGTCAGAGATGTCTGAGCCGTCTTGGGGCGCTCAGCTCTCGTCCTCGATCCAGCCCATGGTCCGGTCGACGGCCTTGAGCCAGTTCTTGTACTCACGGTCGCGGGTCTCCGCGTCCATGCGGGGGGTCCACTCGGCGGCCCGGCGCCAGTTGGCGCGCAGTTCGTCGGTGCTGGACCAGAAGCCGACGGCGAGGCCGGCGGCGTAGGCGGCGCCGAGGCAGGTGGTCTCGGCGACCATCGGGCGCACCACGGGGGCGTCCAGGACGTCGGCGAGGGTCTGCATCAGCAGGTTGTTGGCGGTCATGCCACCGTCGACCTTGAGGGCCACCAGCTCGTCGCCGGAGTCCTTGACCATGGCGTCGGCGATCTCCCGGGTCTGCCAGGCGGTGGCCTCCAGGACGGCGCGCGCGAGGTGCGCCTTGGTGACGTACCGGGTCAGGCCGGCGATCACACCGCGGGCGTCGGAGCGCCAGTGCGGGGCGAACAGGCCGGAGAAGGCCGGGACGAAGTAGGCGCCGCCGTTGTCCTCGACGGAGAGCGCGAGCGTCTCGATCTCGGCGGCGGTGGAGATCAGGCCCATCTGGTCGCGCATCCACTGCACCAGGGAGCCGGTGACGGCGATCGAGCCCTCCAGGGCGTACACCGTCTGCTGGTCGCCGATCTTGTAGCCGACGGTGGTCAGCAGACCGGCGTACGAGTTGATGATCTTGTCGCCGGTGTTCATCACCATGAAGGTGCCGGTGCCGTAGGTCGACTTGGTCTCGCCCTCGGCGAAGCAGCACTGGCCGAACAGGGCGGCCTGCTGGTCGCCGAGCGCGGAGGCGACCGGGATGCCGCCGAGCAGGTCGCCGAGACTGCCGCCGGTGACCTCGCCGTAGACCTCGGCGGAGGAGCGGATCTCGGGCAGGATCTGCAGCGGCACGCCGATCGACTCGGCGATCTTCTCGTCCCACTGCATCGTGTGCAGGTTCATCAGGAGGGTGCGGGAGGCGTTGGTGACGTCGGTGACGTGCTTGCCGCCGTCGACACCGCCGGTCAGGTTCCAGATGACCCAGGTGTCCATGGTGCCGAAGAGGATGTCGCCCGCCTCGGCGCGCTCCTTGAGGCCGTCGACGTTGTCGAGCAGCCAGCGGGCCTTGGGACCGGCGAAGTAGGAGGCCAGCGGCAGGCCGGTCTCGCGGCGGAAGCGGTCCTGGCCGACGTTGCGGCCGAGCTCCTTGCACAGGGCGTCGGTGCGGGTGTCCTGCCAGACGATGGCGTTGTGGACGGGCTCACCGGTGTTCTTGTCCCACAGCACGGTGGTCTCGCGCTGGTTGGTGATGCCGATGGCCTTGATGTCGTCGCGGGTGATGCCGGCCTTCCGGACGGCTCCGGCGACGACCTCCTGGACGTTGGTCCAGATCTCGTCGGCGTCGTGCTCGACCCAGCCCGGCTTCGGGAAGATCTGCTCGTGCTCCTTCTGGTCGACGGAGACGATGCGGCCGTCCTTGTCGAAGACGATGCAGCGCGAGGAGGTCGTGCCCTGGTCGATGGCCGCGATGAACGGGCCTGCGGTGTGGGCGTCGGTCACTGTGTGCTCCTGAGAGGTCCGTGGTGAAGGGCTGTACGTACGGCGCGTACCGGAAGACTCGGCTTGTTCGAGCGGCTTCTCAAGCGAAGGCGACGTTGTAGATGCCTACCGCGATGGCGCCGCCGATCAGCGGACCGGCCACCGGGACCCAGGCGTAGCTCCAGTCGGAGCCGCCCTTGTTCGGCAGCGGCAGCAGGGCGTGCACGATGCGCGGACCCAGGTCACGGGCCGGGTTGATCGCGTAGCCCGTGGGGCCGCCGAGCGAGAGACCGATGGAGACGACGACCAGCGCGGTGATCAGGGCGCCCAGGGGGCCGAGACCGTTGCCCTTGTCGTTCAGGCCCTGGGTGAGGACCGCGAGCACGAGCACCACGGTGCCGATGATCTCCGTGGCGAGGTTCTGCACCGCGTTGCGGATCTCCGGACCGGTGGAGAAGACGCCCAGGACCGGGCCGGCGGCCTGCTCCTCGGCCTCGACGGCCTTGGTCGCCGTGGCCTGTGCTCCCGGACCGCCGACGATCTCCTTGTCGGTGAGGTGCGCGTGGAACTGGCCGTAGTACGCGAGCCAGACCAGGGTGGCGCCGATCATGGCGCCGAGCAGTTGACCGCCCCAGTAGACGGGCAGGTCGCTGAAGTCCTTGTCCTTGATCGCGAGCGCGAGCGTCACGGCCGGGTTCAGGTGGGCGCCGGACAGCGGCGCAGAGGTGTAGACGGCCGTCAGAACGGCGAAGCCCCACCCGAAGGCGATGGCGAGCCAACCGGCGTTACGGGCCTTGGAGGCCTTCAGCGTCACGGCGGCGCAGACGCCGCCGCCGAGCAGGATGAGTATGGCGGTACCGATGGTCTCGCCGATGAAGATGTCGGAGCTGGACACCCGCGACTCCTTTGTCCTTCGTCCAGGGAAACCGAACCCCGGGTCCCTCCGGGGGTTCTGGCGCCCTCGGGGGTGAGAGCGATACCGGTCCTTGGCGTTGTCACACTCTAGCGCGTATTACCGGAAGGTGTTCGGCAATGCCGACCGATGGACGGGAGTCTTGCTTTGGGGTTACGCATGCGTCAAGAGTTCTGTTATCGAAAGCAGGATCGTTATTGATCGCTGTTGCCTATCACTTTCGCTTCCTGGACGTGCGATCTCGCCTCATATGTCCGTTTCAGGGTATGGCGAGTGCCGGGACGCCGCCTCGCGTCCCGGTCGTCGGCCGGAGCATCAGTTGTCGATCGCGGATGAATCGGTCATGCCGCAGGCGAATCGGAGTCGGTCATGCCGCGAAGGGGTCGGAATCGAGCCACGCCGGGTGAAGGAACCGGCCGCGCCGCGGGTGAACCGGAATCGGTCACGCCGCGGCTGAGCCGACGACGGGGTGCGGGCGGCGGGTGCGGGCGGGCCGGACCGGGGTACGGGCGACGGGTGCGGGCGGGCGGGGCCGCCCGCGGCTCAGAACCGTCCCGCGCCCAGGTCCCGGGAGACCGCGCGGGCGCAGTCCCGCACCGCCGCGATCAGTTCCGGACGCACTTCGTGACCGGCCTCGCCGTCCCGGCACAGCCGCTCCACGGCGCCCGTGATCCCCACGGCGCCCACCGGCATGCGGCGCCGGTCGTGGATCGGCGCGGCGATCGACGCCACGCCCTCCCAGGTCTCCTCCACGTCGGCCGCGTACCCACGCGCGCGTGTGACGTCCAGAAGGTGCTCGAAGTCCTCCGCCGCGTACACCGTGCGGTCCGTGAAGGGCTTGCGGTCGGCCTCCAGCGCCTCGCTGTGCGCCACCGGGTCGTACGCGGAGAGCACCTTGCCCAGCGCCGTGGAGTGCAGCGGCTGCATGGCCCCTATCTCCAGCACCTGCCGGCTGTCGTCCGGCCGGAAGACGTGGTGCACGATCAGGACGCCCTGCTGGTGCAGGACGCCCAGGTACACGCTCTCCCCGCTGGACCGGGCCAGGTCGTCCGTCCACACCAGGGCCCGCGCGCGCAACTCGTGCACGTCCAGATAGGTGGTGCCCAGGCGCAGCAGCTCAGCGCCCAGCTGGTAGCGGCCGGAGGCGTCGTCCTGTTCGACGAAGCCCTCCGCCTGCAGGGTGCGCAGGATGCCGTGGGCGGTGCCCTTGGCGAGGCCCAGCGACGACGCGATGTCCGACAGACCGAGCCGCCGCTCGCCGCCCGCGAGCAGCCGCAGCATCGCCGCCGCCCGTTCGAGCGACTGGATGTTCCGTGCCATCGCCGTCCTGCCTCCGTCCCCTTCGATCACCACCGAACGGCACGATCTCATGCCGTTCGGCAATGCCGAACACTACCGGTCCATGCCGACCTCCCGCTAATGGTTGGCCGGCGCCTGTTACAACTGACGTCACCTTGCCGTGCGGCGCCCCGGGCCCGCGCCAGGCGCCCCGGTCGTCCGGTTCCGCCACGCGTGTCCGCCTCGTGGACGCCGGTGCCCATCCAAGCCCACTCACGGTTACTCTGGCGCCGTGCCCCTCGCCGGTCCCGCCGGGGAAGGCGCATAGCCGACAGCCGTCGCAGCCCAGGGAGCCCCTTCATGGCCTCGTTGCCAACGACCCCTTCCGCCGACAGCCGGACCCGTGCGTCCGCGCTCCGAGAGGCGCTCGCCACCCGTGTGGTGGTGGCCGACGGAGCCATGGGCACCATGCTCCAGGAGCAGGAGCCCACCCTCGAGGACTTCCAGAACCTCGAGGGCTGCAACGAGATCCTCAATCTCACCCGCCCCGACATCGTCCGCTCCGTCCACGAGGCGTACTTCGCCGTGGGCGTCGACTGCGTCGAGACCAACACCTTCGGGGCCAACCACTCCGCGCTCGGCGAGTACGACATCCCCGAGCGCGTGCACGAGCTGTCCGAGGCCGGCGCCCGGGTCGCCCGCGAGGTCGCCGACGAGTTCACCGCCAAGGACGGCCGGGCCCGCTGGGTGCTCGGCTCCATCGGCCCCGGCACCAAGCTGCCCACCCTCGGCCACGCCCCTTACACCACCCTGCGCGACGCCTACCAGCGCAACGCCGAGGGACTGGTCACCGGGGGCGCCGACGCCCTGCTGGTGGAGACCACCCAGGACCTGCTGCAGACCAAGGCCGCGGTGCTCGGCGCCCGCCGGGGGCTCGAGGCCCTCGGCCTGGACGTGCCGGTGATCGTGTCGGTCACCGTCGAGACCACCGGCACCATGCTCCTCGGCTCCGAGATCGGCGCGGCACTGACCGCGCTGGAGCCGCTCGGCATCGACATGATCGGCCTGAACTGCGCCACCGGCCCGGCCGAGATGAGCGAGCACCTGCGCTACCTCGCCCGCAACGCCCGCATCCCGCTGTCCTGCATGCCGAACGCGGGCCTGCCGGTCCTCGGCAAGGACGGCGCCCACTACCCGCTGAGCGCGCCGGAGCTGGCCAACGCCCAGGAGACCTTCGTCCGCGAGTACGGCCTCTCCCTCGTCGGCGGCTGCTGCGGCACCACCCCCGAGCACCTGCGCCAGGTCGTCGAGCGCGTCCGCGGCCTGACCCCGCCCGAGCGGCACCCGCGGCCCGAGCCCGGCGCGGCCTCCCTCTACCAGTCCGTCCCGTTCCGCCAGGACACCTCGTACCTGGCCATCGGCGAGCGCACCAACGCCAACGGCTCCAAGAAGTTCCGCGAGGCCATGCTGGCCGGCCGCTGGGACGACTGCGTCGAGATGGCGCGCGAGCAGATCCGCGAGGGCGCGCACATGCTCGACCTGTGCGTGGACTACGTCGGCCGCGACGGCGTCACCGACATGGAGGAGCTGGCCGGCCGCTTCGCGACCGCCTCCACCCTGCCGATCGTGCTGGACTCCACCGAGGTCGACGTCCTCCAGGCCGGCCTGGAGAAGCTCGGCGGCCGCGCGGTCATCAACTCGGTCAACTACGAGGACGGCGACGGCCCCGACTCCCGCTTCGCGAAGGTCACCCGGCTGGCCGGGGAGCACGGCGCCGCGCTGATCGCGCTGACCATCGACGAGGAGGGCCAGGCCCGCACCCCCGAGAAGAAGGTCGAGATCGCCGAGCGGCTCATCGACGACCTCACCGGGAACTGGGGCATCCGCGAGGACGACATCCTCATCGACACCCTGACCTTCACCATCTGCACCGGTCAGGAGGAGTCCCGGAAGGACGGCATCGCCACCATCGAGGCGATCCGCGAGCTGAAGAAGCGGCACCCGGCCGTGCAGACCACGCTGGGCCTGTCGAACATCTCCTTCGGCCTCAACCCGGCCGCCCGCATCCTGCTGAACTCCGTCTTCCTCGACGAGTGCGTCAAGGCGGGCCTGGACTCGGCGATCGTGCACGCCTCCAAGATCCTGCCGATCGCCCGCTTCGACGAGGAGCAGGTCACCACCGCCCTCGACCTCATCTACGACCGCCGCAGCGAGGGCTACGACCCCCTCCAGAAGCTCATGCAGCTCTTCGAGGGCGCCACCGCCAAGTCCCTCAAGGCCGGCAAGGCCGAGGAGCTCGCCGCGCTGCCCTTGGAGGAGCGGCTGGGGCGGCGGATCATCGACGGCGAGCGCAACGGCCTGGAGGCGGACCTCGACCTCGCGCTGACCGAGCGGCCCGCCCTCGACATCGTCAACGAGACCCTCCTGGACGGCATGAAGGTCGTCGGCGAGCTCTTCGGCTCCGGTCAGATGCAGCTGCCCTTCGTGCTCCAGTCCGCCGAGGTCATGAAGGCGGCCGTCGCCCACCTCGAACCGCACATGGAGAAGTCGGACTCCGAGGGCAAGGGCACCATCGTGCTGGCCACCGTGCGCGGTGACGTGCACGACATCGGCAAGAACCTCGTCGACATCATCCTGTCCAACAACGGCTACAACGTGGTCAACCTGGGCATCAAGCAGCCCGTCTCCGCGATCCTGGAGGCCGCCGAGGAACACCGGGCCGACGTCATCGGCATGTCCGGTCTCCTCGTCAAGTCCACGGTGATCATGAAGGAGAACCTGGAGGAGCTGAACCAGCGCGGCCTCGCCGTCCGCTTCCCCGTCATCCTCGGCGGCGCCGCCCTCACCCGCGCCTACGTCGAGCAGGACCTGCACGAGATCTACGAGGGCGAGGTCCGCTACGCCCGCGACGCCTTCGAGGGGCTGCGCCTCATGGACGCCCTCATCGGCGTCAAGCGCGGCGTGCCCGGGGCCCAGCTGCCCGAGCTGAAGCAGCGCCGGGTGCGGGCCACGGCCGCCGTCGAGGTCACCGAGCGCCCGGAGGAGGGCCACGTCCGCTCCGACGTCGCCACCGACAACCCGGTGCCGACCCCGCCGTTCTGGGACACCCGCGTCATCAAGGGCATCCAGCTCAAGGAGTACGCGAGCTGGCTGGACGAGGGCGCGCTGTTCAAGGGCCAGTGGGGCCTCAAGCAGGCCCGCACCGGCGACGGGCCGACGTACGAGGAACTCGCGGAGACCGAGGGCCGCCCCCGCCTGCGCGGCCTGCTCGACCGGCTCCAGACGGAGAACCTCCTGGAAGCCGCCGTGGTCTACGGCTACTTCCCCTGCGTGTCCAAGGACGACGACCTGATCATCCTGGACGAGCAGGGCAACGAGCGCACCCGCTTCACCTTCCCGCGCCAGCGCCGCGGCCGCCGGCTGTGCCTCGCCGACTTCTTCCGCCCGGAGGAGTCGGGGGAGACCGACGTCGTCGGCCTCCAGGTCGTCACCGTCGGCTCACGCATCGGCGAGGAGACCGCCAAGCTCTTCGCGTCGAACTCCTACCGCGACTACCTCGAACTGCACGGTCTTTCCGTGCAGTTGGCGGAGGCGCTGGCCGAGTACTGGCACGCCCGCGTCCGCGCCGAACTCGGCTTCGGCGGGGAGGACCCGGCCGACATCGAGGACATGTTCGCCCTGAAGTACCGCGGCGCCCGCTTCTCGCTCGGCTACGGCGCCTGCCCCGACCTGGAGGACCGGGCCAAGATCGCCGAGCTCCTGCGGCCGGAGCGGATCGGCGTCCACCTGTCCGAGGAGTTCCAGCTGCACCCCGAGCAGTCCACGGACGCGATCGTGATCCATCATCCGGAGGCGAAGTACTTCAACGCGCGTTGAGCCCTCGGGGGGTTTGGCCGGGGGCGCCCCGCCGCCGCATGGTGATGCAGTCCCATGTCCCTTCAGGGCACCTGGGTGCGGGCATGACATATGGCCTCTGGCCTGCGCCGGATGCTTCAAGGGGTACCCCCGTGTCGGAGGGGTAAACGAGGCGTTTCGATCGTGGGAGACGTACACTTGTCGGTCCACTGCAGGCCGGTTCCCTGTCCGGGAACCGGCCTGATCGTCCCCCAAGGAGGTGCGCCCGGATGACCAGCACGGTCCCCGCGCTCGGAACCCGAACGGCCGAAGGCTCCGCCCTGCAGGCGGTGCTCCTCGACATGGACGGCACCCTGGTGGACACCGAGGGCTTCTGGTGGGACGTCGAGGTCGAGGTCTTCGCAACACTCGGCCACACCCTCGACGAGTCCTGGCGGCACGTCGTGGTCGGCGGACCCATGACCCGCAGCGCCGGCTTCCTCATCGAGGCCACCGGCGCCGACATCACCCTCCCCGAACTCTCCGTCCTGCTCAACGAGGGCTTCGAGGAGCGCATCGGCAGCGGCCTGCCGCTGATGCCCGGCGCAGCCGAGCTGCTCGCCGAACTTCACGAGCACGCCGTTCCCACCGCCCTGGTCTCCGCCTCCCACCGCCGCATCATCGACCGTGTGCTCAGCGTCCTCGGCCCGCAGCACTTCTCCCTCTCCGTCGCCGGCGACGAGGTCACGCGCACCAAGCCCTATCCGGACCCCTACCTGCTCGCCGCCGCGGGCCTCGGCGTGGACCCGGCCCGCTGCGCCGTCGTGGAGGACACCGCCACCGGCGTCGCCGCGGGCGAGGCCGCCGGCTGCGTGGTGGTCGCCGTCCCCTCCGTCGCCCCCATCGCCCCGGCCGAACGGCGCACCGTCGTCAATTCTCTGGAGAAGGTCGACCTGGCATTTCTGCGGGCGCTGATGACAGACATGCGCTGACCGATCACCCTCAGCCACTCCCGCACGCAGATCCCGGGCGGAGGGCGTCGGGGCAGAGCTCCGGGAAGCGTTCGAAGGAGCGCGAAGCCCCTGGGGCGCCACGGTCAGATTTCCGGGGAAACGCGGCCCGCGCGGAATTCCGGACCGTTCGAGTGGCTGAATTCCGCTGCCTGCCAACGCAGTTGCATTTGTGACGTTCACCACGCCCACCGGTCTCGACAATGGTCACTCTGTGTGCTGACCGTCCAGTATTCGGGCGGACCGGCCCGCCCTTGTGTCCCGATTGGTGAATCGCTGCACTAATCATGCCGCTGTCGGGTTTTCGGTCTGTCCGCACCCGGTTTCACTGCGTGATGAGGCCTCAACTCACGCGGCTGCGAACGCTCCTGCGGGCGCGGTCTAATCTCGTCGCGAGAACATCGCAGCAACCCCCCGAGATCCCGCCGCACCACCCTCGCATGCCGGGCGCTCGGAAATCGAACAGCTCTGGAGAAAGCCCCGCATGAACCGCAAGACTCTGGTGCTGCCGGCAGTGGCCGGCCTGCTCACCCCGGTTCTCGCCGCGTGCGGCGGAGCCGACAGCGGGAGCAAGAACGGCGACGCCATCGTCGTCGGCACCACGGACCGGTTCGCGGCCACGAGCGACAACCCGGCGCCGCTCGACCCCGCCTCCGCCTACGACGTCGGCGCCTGGAACATCCTGCGCCAGACCCAGCAGACCCTCATGGCCCAGCCCAAGGGCGACGGCAACCCGGTGCCCGAGGCCGCGGAGAACTGCCGCTTCACCGACAGCGGCAGCGAGCGCTACGCCTGCACCCTGCGGGACGGCCTGACCTTCGCCGACGGCGACAAGATCACGGCCGACGACGTCAAGTACTCCATCGAGCGCGTGCTGCACATCAACGCCGACAGTGGTGTCGCCGGCCTGCTCAACACCATCGACACCGTCGAGACCCAGGGCGACCGCGACGTCATCTTCCACCTCAAGTCCGCCGACGCCACCTTCCCGTTCAAGCTGTCCACCCCGGTCGCCGGCATCGTCGACCCCAAGGACTACCCCAAGAACAAGCTGCGCGACGGCTTCGACGTCACCGGCTCCGGCCCCTACACGTTCAAGGCCGACATCAAGGGCGACGCGATCACCAGCGCCACGTTCACCAAGAACCCCTCGTACAAGGGCAGCGTTCCGGTGAACAACGACAAGGTCGTGATGCGCTCCTACGCGACCGCGGACGCCATGGGCGCCGCGATCGACAAGGGTGACATCGACGTCATGACCCGCAACATGTCGCCCCACCAGATCCAGCAGCTCGACGCCGGCTCCGACAAGAACGCCGACCTCGTCGACATGCCAGGCATGGAGATCCGCTACCTGGCCTTCAACACGAACGCGCCCGTGGTCAAGAGCAAGGCGGTCCGCCAGGCGATCGCCCAGATCATCGACCGGGGCGAACTCGTCTCCAAGGTCTACGGCAGCCAGGCCGAGCCGCTGTACTCGCTCGTCCCGGCCACCCTCACCGGCCACTCCAACTCGTTCTTCAACAAGTACGGCACCCCCAGCGTCGCCAAGGCCAGGACGCTGCTCGCCAAGGCCGGCATCGCCACCCCGGTGAAGCTCACCCTGCACTACACCACCGACCACTATGGCTCGGCCACCAAGCAGGAGTTCGAGATCCTGCGGAAGCAGCTCAACGGCAGCGGTCTCTTCCAGGTCACCATCCAGGGCCACCCCTGGGAAACCTTCCGGCCCGCCGAACTCAAGGGCGACTACGACGTCTACGGCATGGGCTGGTTCCCCGACTTCCCGGACGCGGACAACTTCCTCGCCCCGTTCCTCGACAAGGACAACGTCCTCAAGTCGCCGTACACGAACGCCGCGATCCAGCGCTCCCTGATCCCCCAGTCCCGGCGCGCGGCGGACCGGCTCAACGCCGCCAAGAGCCTGACGGAGATCCAGGACACCGTCGCCGAGGACGTACCGGTCCTGCCCCTGTGGCAGGGCAAGCAGTACGTCGCCGCGCGCGACGACATCACGGGCGTCTCGTACGCCCTGAACTCCACCTCGATGCTTCAGCTGTGGGAACTCGGCCGTGGTGTGAGCGGCTGACGTCTCTGTTGGGCCCGGGGCCAGGGACGGTGGCCCCGGGGTGACGAATCGACGACAAGGCACATGCAGTGAACATGCGCAACCAGTGGCCGGCCCTGGCGATCGTGGCGGGACTGGCCTCCGGCCTGTTGACCGGCTGCGGATCCGACAACGGTGGCTCCGGGGGCACCGGCTCCTCGGTGGTGATGGGGATGTCCGACGACGTCCTCGCCACAGACCCGGCGTCCGGCTACGACCCCGGCTCCTGGCTGCTGTTCAACAACGTCTTCCAGTCACTGCTCAGCTTCCCCCGCGGCGGCACACAGCCCGAGCCTGAGGCCGCCAAGCAGTGCACCTTCACCGACGACCGGGCCACCGTCTACAAGTGCGAACTCAAGCCCGGCCTGCAGTTCAGCAACGGTGACGACCTCACCTCCGAGGACGTCAAGTTCTCCTTCGACCGCATGCTGAAGATCAACGACGCCGCCGGACCGGCGATCATGTTCCCGTCGCTCGACAAGGTCGAGACCCCCGACGCCAAGACCGTCGTCTTCCGGCTCAAGGTCCCCGACGCCACCTTCCCCAGCAAGATCGCCTCCGGCGCGGGCTCCATCGTCGACCACCGCCAGTACGAGGCCGGCGCGCTGCGCAGCGACGACAAGGCCGTCGGCTCCGGCCCGTACACGCTGGACTCCTTCGACAAGGACAAGGCCGTCTTCTCGGTCAACTCCCACTACAAGGGCACCGCCAAGGTCAAGAACTCCGGCGTCACCCTCAAGTTCTTCCACGGCGACCGCACCGCCCTGAAGCAGGCCCTCCTCAAGGGCGACGTCGACATCGCCTACCGAGGCCTGACCGCCACCGACATCGCCGGCCTCGACCAGCAGGACGGCAGCAAGGGCGTCGACGTCATCGAGGGCAGCAGCGCCGAGGTCCAGCACCTGGTCTTCAACATGAAGGACCCGGTCGCCGGAAAGCTCGGCGTCCGCAAGGCCATGGCCTACCTGATCGACCGCGACGCCCTCATCCACGACGTCTACCAGGGCACCGCCACCCCGCTCTACTCGATCATCCCGGCCGGTATCGCGGGCCACAACACCGCCTTCTTCGACACCTACGGCGCCCGCCCCTCCAAGGACAAGGCCGCCCAGGCGCTGCAAGCCGCCGGCATCACCGGCAAGGTCAAGCTGACCCTGTGGTCCACGCCGTCCCGCTACGGCCCCGCCACCGACGCCGAACTCAAGGCCATAGCCGGCCAGCTCAACGCCAGCGGCCTGTTCGACGCCGACGTCCAGTCCGTCGCCTTCAACCAGTACGAGAAGGACATCGCCGCCGGCAAGTACGGCGTCTACGTCAAGGGCTGGGTGCCCGACTACCCGGACGCCGACAACTTCACGGCGCCCTTCTTCGGCAAGGGCAACGTCCTCGACAACAACTACGACAACAACCGGATCACCGGCTCCCTCATCCCCGGCACGGCCGCGCAGAGCGACCGCTCCGCCACCGACAAGGACTTCAGCAGGCTCCAGGACATCGTCGCCGACGAACTGCCCGTCCTGCCCGTCTGGCAGGCCAAGCAGTACGCCGTCGTCCGCGACGGCGTCTACGGCCTCGAGTACTGCCTCGACGCCTCCACGGTGTTCCGCTTCTGGGAACTCAGCAAGAGCTGAGCGGGCCCACAGCCGAACACAGGGCGGTGCTTCCCAGGAGGAAGCACCGCCCTGTGCCGTCGCTCGTAGCCCTGGTACGACGCCCTGCGCCCTACTTACTGCGCTCCGGGGCGCACCAGGCCGCTCTCGTAGGCGTACACCGCCGCCTGCACCCGGTCCCGCAGACCCAGCTTGGTCAGCACATGCCCCACATGCGTCTTCACCGTCGTCTCGCTGACGAACAGATCCGCGGCGATCTCGGCGTTGGACAGGCCGCGCGCAACCAGCTTCAGCACCTCGACCTCACGGTCCGTGAGCGTGTGCAGGGTGTCGGGCACCGGCTCCTCGCCCGAGGGCAGGTGAGTGGCGTACTTGTCCAGCAGACGGCGCGTGATACTGGGCGCCAGCATCGCCTCGCCGGCCGCCACCACCCGGATCGCCTGCACCAGCTCGTTCGCGGGCGCGTCCTTCAGCAGAAAGCCACTGGCCCCCGCGCGCAGCGCCTCCACCACGTACTCGTCCAGATCGAACGTGGTCAGCACCAGCACCTTCGCCGGACCGTCCCGCTCGGGCCCGGTGATCTGCCGGGTCGCCTCCACCCCGTCCATCCGGGGCATACGGATGTCCATCAGCACGACATCCGGCTGCAGGGCACGCACCTGATCAAGGGCCTGCAGACCGTCACCGGCCTCGCCGACGACCGCAAGATCCTGTTCGGCCTCCAGGATCATCCGGAAGCCGGTACGCAGCAGCGGCTGGTCGTCGACCAGTAGGACGCGGATGGCCACGGTGACACTCCTTCGCTAGTCCGGCCCCATTCTGCCCTGGGCCCCCGCCCCCGACTCGCCCGCCCTCACCGGCAACGGATACGGCGGGGGAGTACCACCGAACTCCGGGCAGTGCGCCTGGTGATCGCACCAGCCGCACAACTTCGTCGGCCGCGGCCGCCACTCACCCGTCTCCGTCGCCTCCCGGATCGCCTCCCACAGCGCGAGCAGCTTTCGCTCCACCCGCTCCAGGTCGGCGAGAACCGGGTCGTACGTCAGCACGTCCCCGCTGCCGAGATACACCAGCTGAAGCCGCCGCGGGATCACGTTCTTCAGCCGCCACACCACCAGGGCGTAGAACTTCATCTGGAACAGCGCGCCCTCGGCGTACTGGGGCCGCGGCGCCTTGCCCGTCTTGTAGTCGACGATGCGCACCTCACCGGTCGGCGCCACGTCCACCCGGTCGATGATCCCGCGCAGTCGCAACCCCGAATCCAGCTCCGCCTCGACGAACAGCTCCCGCTCGGCCGGCTCCAGCCGCGTCGGATCCTCCAGCGAGAACCACCGCTCCACGAGCAGCTCCGCCTCACCGAGCCAGCGGGCCAGCCGCTCGCCCTCCGCGTCGTCCGCGAACAGCTCGGTGATCTCCGGACGACTCTCCCGCAGCCGGTCCCACTGCCCCGGGATCAGCGCCTTGGCCTGCGGCGCGGTCCGCTCCGCCGCCGGCGCGTCGAACAACCGCTCCAGCACCGCGTGCACCAGCGTGCCCCGCGTCGCCGCCTCGCTCGGCTTCTCCGGCAGCCGGTCGATCACCCGGAACCGGTACAGCAGCGGACACTGCATGAAGTCACTGGCCCGCGACGGAGACAGCGACGACGGCGCGACGACGACACGCTCGGCACCCGGCCTGCCCGAACCCTCGCCGACGACACCCGCCGCCCTCTCACCAGGCCCCGACACCGGGTCCGTGCCCTCGCCCGCACCGCCCGGCAGGCCGCCCGTGTCCTCGCTGCTGCTGTCCATGTCCACAGACCATACGGCCCACCACTGACAGTCACCCAGCCACAGCCCGGGTCAGCCCGGCGCCTCCGGGCAAACACAAGGGGTGCCGGGGCGGAACGCGTCACCACGGCCGCATACCATCGACCCGAGACCCTTCCGTCCCTACAGGCGCGGAAGACGCTTCGAACGAGGGGACACCGTGGACGTGAGCGGCGGGAGCGGGCAGCCGCGGTCCGGCAACGACGAGCCGACCGACCAGCCCGCGGGCGCAACCACCCCGACGACCGACCCCGCCGACCACCCCGACGCGGCCCCGTCCCCCGACCCCACCGCCCAGCCCCCGGCGGACCGCAAGCCGGCCACGGCCGAGCATCCGGAGCCGGCGGCCGACGGGGAGAGCGGCGCGGGCGATCCGGAGCCGAAGGCCCCGGAGGAGAACGGCCCGGCGAGCCCGGAACCGAAGGCCGACGCGGCGAGCGGCGCGGGCGATCCACAGCCGAAGGCTCAGGGGGAGAGCGGGGCGAGCGACGTGCCGAGCCCGGAGCCGACCGCGGCCGGCGACACCGACGTGACTGCGAGCCCGGAGCCCACGTCCACAGCGGACGCCTCGGCCGCGAAGCCGCAGCCGGTGAACGGCCAGGACGAGACGGCCGCACGCCCCGAGCCGACGAAGACCGCACGCCCCGAGCCGACGACCGGTGCCGACACCCGGACCGTGAGCCCGGAGCCGGTGCCCGGTCCGGACGCGCGGACCGAGAGCCCGGAGTCGACGCCCCGCCCGGACGCGCAGACCGCGAGCCCCGAGACCGACGCCGCCAGCGAGGGTCGCGTCGTCGACGAGGCACCCGCGGCCGGCCAGAACGAGAAGCGGGGCGCCCGCGCCGTCGCCGAAGGCACCGAGCACCGCACGCTGGCGCACTCCGGGATCGCCAGACAAGAGCCGCCGCAGCCACGGCCCAAGGAGCCCGGCGGGGGCATCCTCATGGGCAGGCCCTTCGGAGTACCGGTGTACGTGGCGCCGAGCTGGTTCCTCGTCGCCGCCCTGATCACCTGGGTCTTCGGCGGCCAGCTCGACCGCGTCCTGCCCGAGCTGGGCGCCGCCCGCTACCTGGTCTCCCTGTTCTTCGCGGTCGCCTTCTACGCCTCCGTCCTGGTCCACGAGCTGGCCCACACGGTCGCCGCGATCCGCTTCAAGCTTCCCGTCCGCCGCATCCAGCTCCAGTTCTTCGGCGGCGTCTCCGAGATCGAGAAAGAGGCCGAGACCCCGGGCCGGGAGTTCGTCCTGGCCTTCGTCGGCCCACTCCTCTCCCTCGTCCTCGCCGGAGTGTTCTACCTGGCCCTGAAACCGGTCGAGCCCGACAGCGTCCCCGGCGTCCTGCTGGCCGGACTGATGATCTCCAACCTCATCGTCGCCATCTTCAACCTCCTGCCCGGCCTGCCCCTCGACGGCGGCCGCATGCTCCGCGCCGTGGTCTGGAAGATCACCGGCAAACCCATGAGCGGCACCGTCGCCGCCGCCTGGGTCGGCCGTGCCCTCGCCCTCTCCGTCCTCGTCGGCCTCCCCCTGCTCAACCAGTCCGACGCCTTCGGCGGCGGCGGAGACCTCCGCGGCATGGACACCGTCACCGACGCCCTGCTCGCGGCCATCCTCGCCGCCATCATCTGGACCGGCGCCGGCAACAGCCTGCGCATGGCCCGGCTGCGCGAACACCTCCCCGAACTGCGCGCCCGCGCCCTGACCCGGCGCGCCGTACCCGTCGAGACCGACACCCCGCTCTCCGAGGCCCTGCGCCGCGCCAACGCCGCCGGCGCCCGCGCCCTGGTCGTCGTCGACGCCCACGGCAACCCCCTCTCCCTCGTCCGCGAGGCCGCCATCGTCGGCGTACCCGAACACCGCCGCCCCTGGGTCCCCGTCAGCGGCCTCGCCCAGGACCTCACCGACGGCATGCGCGTCTCCGCCGAACTCGCCGGCGAGGAACTCCTCGACACCCTGCGTGCCACCCCCGCCACCGAGTACCTCGTCGTCGAGGAGAGCGGCGAGATCTACGGCGTCCTGTCCGCCGCCGACGTCGAGCGCGCCTTCGTCAGGGCCATGGCCAGACCCTCCTAGACAGCGGAGCGCACATGGTCGGCGGCCCCCACAAACCCCGGTAGGCTGGTCACATGTCCGAACCGACCGGTGCCGCCCGCAGGCGCGGGCCCTTCAAGGTCGGGGACCAGGTTCAGCTGACCGACCCCAAGGGCCGCCACTACACGTTCACGCTCGAAGCCGGGAAGAACTTCCACACCCACAAGGGCTCCTTCCCGCACGACGAACTGATCGGCGCTCCCGAGGGCAGCGTTGTCCGCACCACCGGCAACGTCGCCTACCTCGCGCTGCGCCCCCTGCTCCCCGACTACGTCCTGTCCATGCCCCGCGGGGCAGCCGTCGTCTACCCGAAGGACGCGGGGCAGATCCTCGCCTTCGCCGACATCTTCCCCGGCGCCCGCGTCGTGGAGGCCGGCGTCGGCTCCGGCTCGCTCAGCAGCTTCCTGCTGCGCGCCATCGGCGACCAGGGCATGCTGCACTCCTACGAGCGCCGCGAGGACTTCGCCGAGATCGCCCAGCAGAACGTGGAGCGCTACTTCGGCGGCCCCCACCCCGCCTGGCAGCTCACCGTCGGCGACCTCCAGGACAACCTCTCCGACACCGACGTCGACCGCGTCATCCTCGACATGCTCGCGCCCTGGGAGTGCCTGGAAGCCGTCTCCAAGGCCCTCGTCCCCGGCGGCATCCTGTGCTGCTACGTGGCCACCACCACCCAGCTCGCCCGGACCGTCGAGTCCATCCGGGAGATCGGCTGCTTCAACGAGCCGACCGCCTGGGAGACCATGATCCGCAACTGGCACATCGAGGGCCTCGCCGTCCGCCCGGACCACCGGATGATCGGCCACACCGGCTTCCTGCTCACCGCCCGCCGCCTCGCCGACGGCGTCGAGCCCCCCATGCGCCGCCGCCGCCCCGCCAAGGGCGCCTACGGCGAGGACTACGCCGGACCCAACGCCGACGGCGGCACCGGCCGCTGACCGGCCCCCACACCCGGCACAACGCAAGGGCGCCGTGCCCGAGTTCCCCACCCGCATCGGGAACTCGGCCACGGCGCCCACGCGTTGACCCGGCACCGGGGCACGTACGACCCCCGCGCGCGCGGATTCGCGGATTCGTCGCCCGCGCGAACCCCGGACCGACCCCGCCGTTCCCCCGCACTGTGACGTGTGGCACCATGCAGGCCACCCCCTCACCGGCACAGCCCTCACAGGAGACACTCCTCGTGCAGCAATCCGCCGTCCCGGAGCTCGCCCACACGAACACCCGGCCCATCCACTGGGTCGGCACCGCCACCGCAGTCGCCGGCGTGATCGCCCTGTCCTCGCTGGTCCAGCCCGGATCCGCCACCGCCGCCCAGGCCCTCACCGGCACCGAGGCCAAGACCGCCCCCACCACCGTCGCCCCGCCCAGCACGACCGGCGTGGCCTTCCCGCTCCAGTGCGGTCCGGTGAAGGCGGTGGTGGCCAAGAAGGCCACAGGTGACCTCGACGGGGACGGCAGACCCGAGACCGTCGCCGTGGTGCACTGCGACTCCGCGATGGGCACCCCACCGGACGCCGTCTACGTCCTCACCCGCGCCGCCGACGGCCCCGGGGCCCGCGTGGTCGCCACGCTCGTCGACCCCGAGGACCGGCTCACCGTGACCGACTTCGCCCTGCGCGAGCGGGCGGTCACCGCCACCCTGCTCGGCTACTCCTCCGTCGACGTGCCCAGTTGCTGCCCCGACGTGAAGACGCAGGCCAAGTGGCAGTGGAACGGCAGCGCGTTCGTCCGCTCCACCCCGGCCGAGGCCCACAGCGTGTGACGCACCGGGCCCGGCCCGGACTCAGTCCGCGTCGGGCCCGTACACCTCGACCCTGTCCGAAACCCGGCGCACGTGGATGCAGTCCCCGGGACACTCCTTCGCGGAGTCCACGACATCCGTGAGCAGGGTCAGCGGCACCGGCGTCGTCGCCCCCGCCTCCTGGAGCAGCTCGTCGTCGGCGCCCTTCACATAGGCCAGTCCGTCGATGTCCAGCTCGAACACCTCAGGGGCGTACTGGGCGCAGATCCCGTCGCCGGTACACAGGTCCTGGTCGATCCAGACCTCCAGCGCCTCGCCGCCCGGGGCCTCCTGCTGCACGGTCACCTCTCCTGCCGTCGGTTCGCCGGACGGTGACCGGGGCACGAAGGCCAGTCGGGTCCGCTCCAGCGGTCGTTGAACACCCCAGACCCTACCTCCGCCAGCTTTCCCGCCCTGTGCGACGGGGTGCGGGGTTTCCTCCCGCACCCCCTCGGGTACACGCGCACGACCGGGGACGACGGCCCCGCACCACCCGAGCAATCACTTCAGGCCGCCCCGCACGTGACATCGACCGCCCCAATCGTCGCTCTGCGTGATGACCGCGCGAGCGCCCCCACCCATGCCCGCGTACTGGCCGACCGGCCCGGAACGGACAACTCCAGCCAGTCACGAAGGGTTTTGACCACCTCGAGCCAGGAACAAGTCGCTTCCGAATCACGTTGAGTGGGTATCCCCTCCGTGCGAGAGGGAGCGCACCGGGTGACCGACGACACACCTTGACAGTCTTTGTGATCTAGGGGTTTCAATCGACACCCACCCAGGTAGGGTCTGGAAGCGTCCAGCTCCCCTTGGAGGAGGTGAGGACCGTGGCAGCCCACGACGACGACATGAACCGCGGCATCCGCCCGGGACGAGGGTCCGACGACCCGGCCGGGCAGATCGCCTACCTTGAGCAGGAGATCGCCGTCCTGCGCCGCAAGCTCGCCGACTCTCCGCGACACACGAGGATTCTCGAAGAGCGGATCGTCGAGCTGCAGACCAACCTGGCCGGCGTCTCCGCCCAGAACGAGCGACTGGCCAACACGCTCCGCGAGGCCCGCGACCAGATCGTGGCCCTCAAGGAAGAAGTCGACCGGCTCGCCCAGCCGCCGGCCGGCTTCGGAGTCTTCCTTCAGGCCAACGAGGACGGCACCGCCGACATCTTCACCGGCGGCCGCAAGCTCCGCGTCAACGTCAGCCCGAGCGTCGAACTC
This sequence comes from Streptomyces sp. NPDC002520, assembly GCF_053595235.1. Lineage (NCBI taxonomy): Bacteria > Bacillati > Actinomycetota > Actinomycetes > Kitasatosporales > Streptomycetaceae > Streptomyces > Streptomyces sp. NPDC002520. Next base: position 127,805 of record NZ_JBSFXG010000018.1, read on the forward strand.
GAAGACCTCCGGCGCGGCCAGGAAGTCATGCTCAACGAGGCGCTCAACGTGGTCGAAGCCATGGAGTACGAGAGCGTCGGCGACATCGTCACCCTCAAGGAGATCCTCGAGGACGGCGAACGCGCCCTCGTGCTGGGGCACACCGACGAGGAACGGGTGGTACGGCTCGCCGAGCCGCTGCTGGACGTCACCATCCGCCCCGGCGACGCCCTCCTCCTCGAACCCCGCTCCGGCTACGTCTACGAGGTCGTGCCCAAGAGCGAGGTCGAGGAACTCGTCCTCGAAGAGGTCCCCGACATCGGCTACGAGCAGATCGGCGGCCTCGGCAACCAGATCGAGGCGATCCGCGACGCGGTCGAGCTGCCCTACCTCTACCCGGACCTGTTCAAGGAGCACGAGCTGCGCCCGCCCAAGGGCGTCCTTCTCTACGGCCCTCCCGGCTGCGGCAAGACGCTGATCGCCAAGGCCGTCGCGAACTCGCTCGCCAAGAAGGTCGCCGAGGTCACCGGCCAGGCAGCCGGCAAGAGCTTCTTCCTCAACATCAAGGGCCCGGAACTCCTCAACAAGTACGTCGGCGAGACCGAGCGACAGATCCGCCTCGTCTTCCAGCGCGCGCGTGAGAAGGCCAGCGAGGGCACCCCCGTCATCGTCTTCTTCGACGAGATGGAATCCCTCTTCCGCACCCGCGGCTCCGGCGTCAGCTCGGACGTGGAGAACACCATCGTCCCCCAGCTGCTCGCTGAGATCGACGGTGTCGAGGGCCTGCAGAACGTGGTCGTCATCGGCGCCTCCAACCGCGAGGACATGATCGACCCCGCCATCCTCCGCCCCGGCCGGCTCGACGTGAAGATCAAGATCGAACGTCCGGACGCCGAGGCCGCGAAGGACATCTTCGGCAAGTACCTCACCGAGCGGCTCCCGCTGCACGCCGACGACCTCGGCGAGCACGGCGGCAGCAAGGAGACGACCGTCCAGAGCATGATCCAGACGGCGGTCGAGCACATGTACGCCGAATCCGAGGAAAACCGCTTCCTGGAAGTCACCTACGCCAACGGCGACAAGGAAGTCCTCTACTTCAAGGACTTCAACTCCGGCGCCATGATCGAGAACATCGTGGGCCGCGCCAAGAAAATGGCCATCAAGGACTTCCTCGAAAAGAGCCAGAAGGGCCTCCGCGTCTCCCACCTCCTCCAGGCCTGCGTGGACGAGTTCAAGGAGAACGAGGACCTGCCCAACACCACCAACCCCGACGACTGGGCCCGAATCTCCGGCAAGAAGGGCGAACGGATCGTCTACATCCGCACCCTCATCACCGGAAAGCAGGGCGCGGACACCGGACGCTCCATCGACACAGTGGCCAATACTGGTCAGTACCTGTAACGACAGGGCGGCTGCGGGTGCCCTCGACGGGCACCCGCAGCCTCCTGCTTTTCAGGCCACGACCGAAGCAGGCAATGACGCAAATGATCTCCCCACCAGTGCAAAGGCGTTCTAGGCTCTTTCCTACCGCCGAGTCGCGCAGTGCGGGGACGGGCACCGCACACGCACCGGAGCGCCAGCGGTACGTGAGCGGCGCCCTCGACCGAGGGTGCCGCCGGGCAAGGAGGGCCGCATGACCGTACGGCGAGTAATGGGCATCGAGACGGAGTACGGGATCTCCGTCCCCGGCCACCCCAACGCCAATGCCATGCTCACCTCGTCCCAGATCGTCAACGCCTACGCGGCGGCGATGCACCGGGCCCGCCGAGCCCGCTGGGACTTCGAGGAAGAGAACCCGCTGCGAGACGCCCGGGGCTTCGACCTCGCCCGCGAGGCCGCCGACTCCAGCCAGCTCACCGACGAGGACATCGGCCTCGCCAACGTGATCCTCACCAACGGCGCCCGCCTCTACGTCGACCACGCCCACCCCGAATACAGCGCCCCCGAGGTCACCAATCCCCGCGACGCCGTCCTGTGGGACAAGGCCGGCGAACGCATCATGGCCGAGGCCGCCGAACGAGCCGCCCAGCTCCCCGGCGCCCAGCCCATCCACCTCTACAAGAACAACACCGACAACAAGGGCGCCAGCTACGGCACGCACGAGAACTACCTGATGAAGCGGGAAACCGCCTTCTCCGACATCGTGCGCCACCTCACCCCCTTCTTCGTCTCCCGCCAGGTCTTCGCCGGGGCCGGCCGCGTCGGCATCGGCCAGGACGGCCACGAACACGGCTTCCAGCTCAGCCAGCGCGCCGACTACTTCGAGGTCGAGGTCGGCCTGGAGACCACCCTCAAGCGCCCGATCATCAACACCCGCGACGAACCCCACGCCGACGCCGAGAAGTACCGCCGCCTGCACGTGATCATCGGCGACGCGAACCTCTCCGAGATCTCCACCTACCTCAAGCTCGGCACGACCGCCCTGATCCTGTCGATGATCGAGGACGGCTTCATCGCCGTCGACCTCGCCGTCGACCAGCCCGTCCGCACCCTCCACCAGGTCTCCCACGACCCCTCCCTCAAGCACCTCGTCACCCTCCGCAGCGGCCGCACACTCACCGCCGTCCAACTGCAGATGGAGTACTTCGAGCTCTCCCGCAAGTACGTCGAGGAACGCTTCGGGGCCGACGCCGACGACCAGACCAAGGACGTCCTCTCCCGCTGGGAGGACACCCTCAACCGCCTCGAGAACGACCCCATGAGCCTCGCCGGCGAACTCGACTGGGTCGCCAAGCGCGAACTCATGGAGGGCTACCGTCGCCGCGACGGCCTCGACTGGGACGCCGCCCGGCTCCACCTCGTCGACCTCCAGTACGCCGACGTACGCGCCGAGAAGGGCCTCTACAACCGCCTGGCCGCCCGTGGGCGCATGAAGCGACTCCTGGACGAGTCCGAGGTCGACAGGGCCCGTACCAAGCCCCCGGAGGACACCCGCGCCTACTTCCGCGGCCGCTGCCTCGAGCAGTACGCCGACGACGTGGCCGCCGCCTCCTGGGACTCGGTCATCTTCGACCTCCCGGGACACGACTCGCTCCAGCGGGTGCCAACCCTCGAACCACTACGCGGAACGCGAAATCACGTCAAGGAGCTGCTGGACCGCTGCCGCACGGCAGAAGACCTGGTCAGGGTCCTGTCAGGCGGCTGAGCACTACCAGCGCGCACACGCATCACCCCGGGCGGACAGGGTGGAAATCCCGCCGCCCGGGAATCATCGAGATGGCCCCCGTACGTTGTCGAAACTGCGGGGCCGATGTCGGACCCGGCTTGTAGGGTCTGATCATCACCGATCGGCAGGAATGCCGACCCGTCGACCATGTCGGGCGAACTGAGCGGGGTGAGGGTTATGGCAACCAAGGACACCGGCGGCGGCCAGCAGAAGGCCACACGCTCCACCGAGGAGGTCGAGGAGCAGGCGCAGGACGCGCAGGCCTCCGAGGACCTCAAGGAGCGGCACGAGAAGCTGAGCGACGACGTGGACTCCGTCCTGGACGAGATCGACGACGTCCTGGAGGAGAATGCAGAGGACTTCGTTCGAAGTTTCGTTCAGAAAGGCGGCGAGTAGCCTTCGAATCGAAGGCTGTGGGGGAGTCGGAGTTGGGAAGCGACGAAGGCGTGAGGCGCTGCTCACGGTGCAAGCAGCACAAGCCGCGGGCAGCGTTCGCGCGCAACAAGGCGATGCGTGATGGGCTGCAGGTCTATTGCCGGGAGTGCGTGGCCGCTTACCACCAGGCCCGGCAACTGGCCAAGGGCAAGAACGTCCGACCCAGGGTGGAGACGCCTGAGGGGCAAAAGTTCTGTCGGAGCTGCGGGGAGATCAAGCCGCACAGCGAGTGGCACCGCAACGCGACAGCCTCCGACGGCCTGTCGACGAGTTGCAAGTCTTGTCGTGCCGTCAAGGGCCGCGAAGGCCACCTGAAGCGCAACTACGGCCTCACCGAAGCCGAGCGTGATGCCATGGTGGCCTCCCAGCGGGGGCTCTGCGTGATCTGTCTGGACGCTCCGGCCGTACATGTGGATCACTGCCACAAGACGGGTAGGGTCCGTGGCGTACTGTGCTTCAACTGCAATTCGGCCATCGGCAAATTGAGGGACGATCCCGACGTCGGCCGTCGTGCTGTTGCCTACCTGGAAGGAAACTCGTGGAAGCCAATACTCGTGGCACCGGGCGTCTACCAGCTGCCTTCCTGACGCCTGGGTCCTCTTCGTTCATGGACTTCCTGTCGGACCACCAGCCCGAGCTGCTGCCCGGCAAGCGGCAGCTGCCGCCCACCCAGGGTGTGATCGAGGCGCCGCACGGGACGACGATCGTGGCGGTGACGTTCCCCGGTGGCGTGGTGCTCGCCGGTGACCGCCGGGCCACGATGGGCAATGTCATCGCGCAGCGGGACATCGAGAAGGTGTTCCCGGCGGACGAGTACTCGGCCGTCGGTATCGCCGGCACCGCCGGTCTCGCCGTGGAGATGGTGAAGCTCTTCCAGCTGGAGCTGGAGCACTTCGAGAAGGTCGAGGGTGCGCAGCTGTCGCTGGAGGGCAAGGCGAACCGGTTGTCGACGATGATCCGTTCCAACCTGGGTATGGCGATGCAGGGTCTGGCCGTGGTGCCGCTGTTCGCGGGGTACGACGTGGACCGGGAGAAGGGGCGCATCTTCTCCTATGACGTCACGGGTGGTCGTTCCGAGGAGCACAACTTCGCGTCGACGGGTTCCGGCTCGCTGTTCGCGCGGGGTGCGATGAAGAAGCTGTTCCGTGACGACCTGTCCGAGGAGCAGGCCACGACGTTGGTGGTCCAGGCTCTCTACGACGCGGCTGACGACGACTCGGCGACCGGTGGTCCCGATGTCGCCCGCCGGATCTACCCGATCATCACCGTGATCACCGAGGACGGCTTCCGCAGGCTCACCGAGGAGGAGTCCTCGGAGCTCTCCCGTGCGGTGCTCCAGCGGCGCCTGGAGGAGCCGGACGGCCCCAAGGCCGCCCTGCTCTGAGCGCGGGCCCGGTTCTTTTCAAGGTGATCCAGTGACCATGACAGAAAGGGACGGATAACCGGTGTCGACGCCGTTCTATGTCTCACCTCAGCAGGCCATGGCCGACCGGGCGGAGTACGCCCGCAAGGGCATCGCCCGTGGCCGCAGCCTGGTTGTGCTGCAGTACGCCGACGGCATTGTGTTCGTCGGTGAGAACCCGTCCCGTGCGCTGCACAAGTTCAGCGAGATCTATGACCGGATCGGTTTCGCGGCCGCCGGTAAGTACAACGAGTACGAGAACCTGCGCATCGGTGGTGTGCGCTATGCGGACCTGCGTGGTTACACCTATGACCGTGATGATGTGACGGCCCGTGGTCTGGCGAACGTGTATGCGCAGACGCTGGGCACGATCTTCTCCTCGGCGGCCGAGAAGCCGTACGAGGTGGAGCTGGTGGTCGCGGAGGTCGGTGAGACTCCGGAGGGTGACCAGATCTACCGGCTGCCGCATGACGGCTCGATCGTGGATGAGCACGGTTCGGTCGCGGTGGGTGGCAATGCGGAGCAGATCAGCAGCTTCCTGGATCAGCAGCACCGTGAGGGCATGAGTCTGGCCGAGGCGCTGAAGCTGGCGGTGCAGGCGCTGTCCCGTGACACCAACGGCAGTGAGCGGGAGATTCCCGCGGAGCGTCTGGAGGTCGCGGTGCTGGATCGTACGCGTCCCCAGAAGCGCAAGTTCAAGCGGATCGTGGGTCGTCAGCTGTCCCGTCTGCTGGAGGCGGACGGTGCGGCGACGGAGGCGGAGAGCTCGGACGAGGAGTGATCCAGGCCGCTTCGTGGTGCCCCGGTCGGTTCTCCGGCCGGGGCGTCTGTCGTTCTCAGGGGCGGCGTGCCGGTGCCGTGGAGCCTCGGACGACGAGTTCGACGGGGATGTCCCCGCCTTCGGGTTCCCGGCCGTCCAGGACGGCGAGGAGGGCCTGCATTCCGCGTTCTCCGAACAGTTCGGCGTCCAGTCGTACGGTCGTGAGCTCGGGGTCGATGGCGGTGGCGAGGGCGAGGTCGTCGAGGCCGGTGACGGAGACGTCGTCGGGGACTTTGAGCCCGAGGCGGCGCAGGGCCTTGTAGGCGCCGGCGGCGAGTTTGTCGTCGTCGCAGACGATGGCGGTGGGGCGGGGGCCGGGGGCGGCGAGGGCGGTTTCGGTGGCGGTGCGGGCGCCTTCGATGGAGATGGGGGCGGTCGCGGTTCGGATCTGTGTGCCCGGCACGGCGGCGAGCCGCGTCGCGAGCTCCCGTGCGCGCACGTCGAAGGTCCAGGAGGGGATGTCGGCGGCGAGGTGCAGGATGTGGCGGTGGCCGAGGCCGAGGAGGTGGTCGGTGACCTGGCGGACGCCGTCGGCGATGTCGAGGTTGACGGTGGCGGCGCCGAGGCTGCCTTTGGGGTCGCTGTCGAGCATGACGAGGGGGAGTTGGTCGCCGCGGATGGCGGTGAGGGCGTCGGCGGCCATGGAGGAGGCGATGACGCCGTCGAGGGCGGCTTGTGCGGAGGCGAAGGGGTCGCGGGCAGGGCCGATGCCTTCGGGGGAGGGGTAGAGGACGACGCCGAAGCCGTGTTGGGCGGCGACGCGGGCGGCTCCGGTGTAGACGCCGGCGAAGAACTCGGTGGTCAGGGCCGGTACGACGAGCAGGACGGTGCGGGTGTGGCCGAGGCGGAGGTTGCGGGCGGCGAGGTTGGGCCGGTAGCCGAGGTCGCGTGCGGCTTCCCGGACGCGTTCGGCGGTGGTCTCGGAGACCCGGCCGCGCCATTTGTCGCCGAGGACGAGTGAGACGGCGGCTTGGGAGACTCCGGCTGCCTGGGCGACGTCACGGCTGGTCGGTCGCGTGTTGCTGCGTGCCACCGTGTGCCTGCTCCTTCGTCTGGACGTGTGAACAGCGCACATGGTACGTATGAGAGACGACGTTATACGTAACACTTCAGGGTCTCGGGCGTTCCGGGGCGGCTGGTGAAGGGCAGGACATGGCCACGGGTTACCTGGAGATCCTCAGAGCGAGACACGCGCTGCGGCTGCTCACCGGAACCCTGGCGGGCCGGCTGCCCAACGCGACGGCCGCGATCGCCCTGGTGCTGTTCGTCCGGGCGCAGGGCGGCACGTACAGCCTGGCGGGCGCTCTGGCGGCGGTGTACGGCGTCGCGAACGCGGTCGGTCAGCCGGTTCTGGGCCGGCTGGTGGATCTGTACGGGCAGCCGCGTGTGCAGTTGCCCGCGGCGGTGCTGTCGGCGCTCGCCATGTCGGCGTTCGCGTTCTCGGGTATAGATCCGCTGCCTCTGGCGTACGCGACCGTCGCCGCGGCGGGTCTGTTCACGCCGCCTCTGGAGGGCGGGCTGCGTGCGTTGTGGCCGTCCGTGCTGCGCCGTGAGGAGCAGGTGCACACGGCGTACGCGATGGACGCGATCGCGCAGGAGGTGATGTTCACGGTGGGCCCGCTGCTGGTGACTCTGTGCGCGTCGCTGTGGTCGGAGCGGGCGGCTGTGCTGGCGCTGAACGTGGTGGGGGTGCTGGGTGCCCTGTCGGTGGTGGTCTCGCCGCCCTCGCGCGCGTGGCGTTCGGCGCCGCGGGAGGCGCACTGGCTGGGTGCGCTGCGTTCGCCGGGGCTGCTGGCGTTGCTGGGTGCCTTTCTGTTCGTCGGGATCGCGTTGGGCTCGATCACCGTGGCCTCGGTGCCGTACGCCGACGACCACGGTGGTGACGCGGTGTACGGCTGGTTGATGGCCGGTCTGGGCCTCGGGGCGCTGTTCGGGGGCGCGGTGTACGGGTCGCGGCAGTGGGGTGGTGTGCCCGAGCGGCGACTGCGGGTGCTGGTGGCGCTTCTGGCGGTGTGTTATCTGCCGCTGATGCTGATGCCGGGCGCGGTGGCCATGGTGGCGCTGTCGGTGGTGTCGGGGGTGTTCCTGGCGCCGTGCATCGCGTGTGCGTTCATCATCGTGGACCGGCATGCGCCGAGCGGTACGGTCACCGAGGCTTTTTCCTGGCTTGTGACGACGTTCACGGTGGGTGCCTCGGTCGGAACGGGCCTGGCGGGGCCGGTGGTGGAGGCCGGTGGGGCGCTGTGGGGGTTCGCGTTGCCGGGTGTGGCGGGGGCCGTGTCGTTGCTGGTGCTGCTGGCGACGGGGCGGGTCCTCGCAGCTCCCGCGCGGGGCGGGGTTGTTGCGGCTTCATCGGAAAATGATCCAAATCGTGCTGCCGAACCCCGTTTCAGCTCAGGGGATCGGGCGTAATGTTCACTCATGGACCGCCGCATTTTCGGGCTGGAGAACGAGTACGGCGTCACGTGCACGTTCAGGGGACAGCGCCGCCTGTCTCCTGACGAGGTGGCGCGGTACCTCTTCCGCCGTGTCGTGTCATGGGGCCGAAGCAGCAATGTTTTTCTGCGCAACGGTGCCCGGCTCTATCTCGACGTGGGCTCACATCCGGAATACGCGACACCCGAATGTGACAATGTGACCGAACTGGTCACCCACGACAAGGCCGGCGAGCGCATTCTCGAAGGACTTCTGGTAGACGCGGAACGACGCCTGCACGAGGAGGGAATCGCGGGCGACGTCTACCTCTTCAAGAACAACACCGACTCGGCGGGCAACTCCTATGGTTGCCACGAGAACTATCTGGTGGCCCGGCACGGGGAGTTCTCCCGGCTCGCGGACATCCTCATTCCGTTCCTGGTGACCAGGCAGTTGCTGTGCGGCGCCGGCAAGGTGCTGCAGACGCCGCGTGGTGCGGTGTACTGCGTGAGCCAGCGTGCGGAGCACATCTGGGAGGGCGTCTCCTCGGCGACGACCCGTTCCCGTCCCATCATCAACACCCGCGACGAACCGCACGCGGACGCCGAGCGCTACCGCCGCCTGCATGTCATCGTGGGCGACTCGAACATGTCCGAGACGACGATGCTGCTCAAGGTCGGGGCGACCGACCTGGTGCTGCGCATGATCGAGGCGGGCACGGTGATGCGTGACCTGACCCTGGAGAACCCGATCCGGGCGATCCGTGAGGTCAGCCACGACATCACGGGCCGGCGCAAGGTGCGTCTGGCCAGTGGCCGGGAGGCCTCGGCGCTGGAGGTGCAGCGCGAGTACTTCGACAAGGCCGTGGACTTCTGCGACCGCCGTGGCATCCGCACGGGTACGGTCGCGCAGGTCCTGGAGCTGTGGGGCCGCACGCTGGACGCGATCGAGACCGAGGAGCTCGACCGGATCGGCACCGAGATCGACTGGGTCATGAAGTACAAGCTCATCGAGCGGTACCGGGCCAAGAACAACATGACCATGTCGCATCCGCGGGTCGCTCAGATAGACCTCGCCTACCACGACATCCACCGTCGTCGTGGTCTGTACTACCTGCTGGAGCGCAAGGGCCAAGCCACCCGGATCTGCAACGACTTGAAGATCTTCGAGGCCAAGTCGGTTCCTCCGCAGACCACTCGGGCCCGGCTGCGCGGTGACTTCATCCGGCGGGCGCAGGAGCAGCGCCGGGACTTCACCGTGGACTGGGTGCACCTCAAGCTCAACGACCAGGCGCAGCGCACCGTATTGTGCAAGGACCCGTTCCGTTCGGTGGACGACCGGGTGGAGAAACTCATCGCCGGAATGTGACAGAACCGGGAGTGTCAGGCGTTCGGGCGGCTCTGTGCCGGAACGCCACACGGGCGCCGTACGTTTCCCGTACGGCGCCCTTCCCGCGTCGTAGAGTTGCGCGCACGCCATTCAGCAAGATCGACCGATTACGAGGCATCTCCGTGCGCCGACGTTCACTTCTCCTGGCCGCTGTACCCGCAGGTCTGGTCACGCTCGCCGCTTGCGGTGACGGCAAGTCCGGCTCCGACAAGGCGGGGGCGTCGCCGTCGCCGTCGCAGTCGGTGTCCGCGGCGCCTCCGCCGAAGATCGTGGAGGGGCCGCTGCCGGCGATCACGGCGGGCACGAAGTTCGGCGAGAAGCCGACGGTGGCCAAGGGGTCGGGCGATCCGTCGCCGGATCTGGCGGTCAAGACGGTGATCGCGGGCAGCGGCCGGACGATCGCGGAGAACGACTTCATCCAGGCCAACTACCTGGGCCAGATCTGGAGCACCGGGAAGGTGTTCGACAACTCCTACGACCGTCACCGGCCCCTCGTGATGCAGCTCGCGCAGGGCAGCATCATCGACGGCTGGCGGTATGGGCTGACGGGCAGGAAGTCGGGCAGCCGTGTGCAGATCGCGGTACCGCCGACCTGGGGTTACGGCAAGACCGGTAATCCGCAGGGCGGTATCAAGGGCACGGACACGCTGGTGTTCGTGATCGATGTGATCGACTCGTTCAACTCCAAGAGTTCGGCGAAGGGGACGGAGGTCCCGCAGACCGACGCGGCGCTGCCGAAGGTCGGTACGAACACCGACGGCAAGGTGCCCTCGGTCACCGTCCCGAAGACCGACCCGCCGAAGCAGCTGGTGTCGAACTACGTCCTCGAGGGCGACGGTGAAGAGGTCAAGGCGGAGCAGACGATCCTGTGCCAGTTCCAGGGGCTGGTCTGGGACGGCGGCAAGACGTTCCAGCGGACGTACGGTTCGGGGCGGCTGAGCCAGTTCGCGGTGGAGCAGATGCAGCAGGTCGTCAAGGGTCTGGCGCAGGGGGTGACCGGCAAGAAGGTGGGCAGCCGGGTCCTCATCGTCGTACCGCCGGATCTGGGCTACGGCAACACGCCGCCGGCCGGCGGTGTCATCAAGAAGGGTTCGACGCTGGTGTTCACGGTGGACATCCTGGCGGCGATGTGACGCCCCGTTTCGGCGGGGTGACCCAGGGCAGGCGGGGGACCTGCGGGGATGAAAGAATGTCCGTGATTCGTGTCGTACACAAGCAGGAGCTTTTGACGTGAACATCGACAAGCCCGAGATCGACTTCCCGGGCGGCGAGCCCCCGGCGGACCTCGAGATCAAGGACATCTGGGAGGGCGACGGCGAGGTCGCCGCGGCCGGCGACCTGGTCAAGGTCCACTACGTCGGTGTCGCCTTCTCCACGGGCGAGGAGTTCGACGCCTCCTGGAACCGGGGCAACCCGCTGGACTTCCAGCTCGGTGTCGGCCAGGTCATCCAGGGCTGGGACAAGGGCGTGCAGGGCATGAAGGTCGGCGGTCGCCGCCAGCTGGTCATCCCGGCGCACCTCGCCTACGGCGACCGTGGCGCCGGCGGCCGTATCGCTCCGGGTGAGACGCTGATCTTCGTCTGCGACCTGGTGGGCGTCGCCAAGCGCTGACCGGACATGGTCGCAAAGGGGCCCGTGCTGTTCGCACGGGCCCCTTTGCCGTGGTCTTCGCCGTCCGGGACCGGTCACCTTCTCCGCTCCGGCTTTTGCCGCGACACCCCGGAGCGGTACGGTCGTCGGTCGGAAGTACTTCAGGAAGGCGAAGGGCGTCGATGGCCATTGCCAAGGCCGAGCGGCTGATGAACCTCGCGCTGTGTCTGCTCGGCACACGGCGGCCGCTCAGCAAGCGCGAGCTGCGCGGGTCGATCGAGGCCTACCTCGAAGCGGGCAGCGACGACTCCTTCAACCGGATGTTCGAACGGGACAAGGACGACCTGCGCGAGCTGGGCCTGGTCATCGAGACCGTCGAGAACGTCGAGGGCGAGGTCGGCTACCTCGCCCGCCGCGACAGCAACAGGCTCCCGCCGATCACCCTGGACGCCGAGGAGGCCGCCGCCCTGGGCCTGGCCGCCAAGGTGTGGCAGCAGGCCCGCCTGGCCGGCGCCGCCAGCGGCGCCCTGCAGAAGCTGCGCGCGGCCGGCCTGCCCGAGGACGTCGACCCGTACGAGGCGCACGGCGCGCTGGAGCCGCGCATCCCGGTGCACGAGGCCGCCTTCGAGCCGCTGATGCTGGCCTGCCGCGACCGGCGCACCGTCGTCTTCGACTACCGCAAGGCCTCCGCCGCCCACCCCGAGCCCCGGCATGTCGAGCCGTGGGCGCTGGAGTGCTGGCGCGGCCACTGGTACCTGGCCGGCTGGGACCGCGACCGGGGCGCCGAGCGCGTCTTCCGGCTGTCCCGGATCACCGGCAAGGTCCGCTCGCGCGGGACCGGCTTCACCGCTCCCGTGCCCGATGTCGTCACGGTGCGCGAGACCGTCGCCGGCTGGGCGGGCGAGATCGCCGACCGGTCGGCGCTGATCCGGCTGCGTTCCGGCGCCGGTTACCCCCTTCGGGCGAAGGCCACCAGGGTCCGGGAACTCGGCGACGGCTGGGACGAGTTGGAGATTCCGTACGGGCACGGCCTGGACGCCTGGCTGGTGGAGTTCGGCCCGGACGTCGTGGTGCTGGAGCCGGCCGAGCTGCGCGCGGACGTGGTGGACCGGCTGCGTGCCGTGGCCAAGGGCTGAGGGGGAGCGGAAGAACCATGGCAGGAAAACCGGTCAGGCCCGCGAGCGCCATCGACCAGACCCGGCGGATGCTCTCCCTGGTGACGTATCTGCGGGAGCGCCCCGGCGCCCGGATCGCGGACGTCGCGCGCGCCTTCGGCATCACCGAGGACGAGCTGGTCTCCGACCTGGATCTGCTGCCCATGTGCGGCACCAGCTTCCGCGGCGGCGACCTGCTGGACATCGACACCGACGGCGAGCGGATCTGGTGGCACAACCCGGCCGCGCTCGGCGAGGAGGCGGCCGAGCCGCTGCGGCTTGCGGCCGACGAGGCCACCGCCCTGCTGGTCGCCGCCCGCGCCGTCTCCACCCTGCGCGGGCTGCGGGAGAGCGACCGGCAGGCCCTGCTGCGGGCGACCGCCAAGGTGGAGGGGTCGGCCGGTGAGGCGGCCGGTGCCAGCGCCCGCCTCTCGGTGACGTTCGAGTCCGAGGGCGGCGTCTTCGCCGACGTCGACCGGGCGATCTCCGAGCGCCGCCGGCTGTGGATCCGCTACTACTCACCGGCGCGTGACGAGGTCACCGAGCGGGAGATCGACCCGATCCGCCTGGTCAGCGTCGGGCACACCTATGTGGAGGCGTGGTGCCGGCGCTCCGAGGCGCGGCGCACCTTCCGGCTCGACCGGGTCGCCGAGATCCGGATCCTGGACGAGCCGTCCGCGCCGCCCGAGGTTGAACTGCGGGACCTGTCCGAGGCCCTGGTGCAGCCCGCGGCGGAGGACCCGGAGGTTGTGATCGAGGTCGCCCCGGGCGGCCGCTGGGTCGCCGAGTACTACCCGCACGACAGTGCCGAGGAGCTGCCCGACGGCGGGTTGCGGATCACTTTGCGCACCCCTGATCCGGCGTCGCTGCGGCGCCTCGCGCTGCGGCTGGGCGGCGACGGCCGGATCGTCTCGCCGCCCGAGCTGGCCGACAGCGCGCGGCACGCGGCCCGCGAGGCTCTCGCGGCCTACGACAGCGCGCCCGCGGCGGCGCACGCGGTTCACGACGGGTCGTACGAGAGGCAGGAGCGAGGGCTTTGAGCGAGTCTTCCGTGCCGGGTGCGGGTGACACGGGCCAGATGTCGGTGGCGGCCGCCTTCGCGGGGATGAGGAGAGTGGTCCCCGTGGTGTTCAAGGCGGGTTGCCCGGACTGCCGGGGCCGTTTCGAACTCGCCGCGAGCGCTCTGCGCCTGGCGATCGGCGCGAGCAGCCGGACGACGTTCTACTCCTTCACCTGCCCCGACTGCGGTGCCTCGGTGCGCAAGCCCGCCGGCGAGCGGATCGTCGAGCTGCTCACCGGCGGCGGTGTCAGCACCCTGCGGCTGCACTCCACCGTCTAGGACGGTCTAGGCTCGGCGTCATGTTCTGGCCGATGATCGCGGTAGCTGTGGGTTTCCTGGGTCTCGCCGTCCTGGGGGTGCTCGCCGTCCGGGTGTTCCTGGAGGCCCGGCGCCTGGGCGTGCAGGTCGCGGAATCCGGGCGCCGTATCAACAGGGCGGCCGAGGAACTGGAGCGCGCGGCGGTGAGCGCGGCCCGCACCGTCGACACTCTGTGACACGCCTGGTAACAGCCCCAACTGCCGTGATGCAAGCGTTTTGCGTCACTTCGCCCTGTCATGCCGACCACCGGGGCAGGTACGCTGCATTTCGCGGTGCGAAAAGCGAGGCGCGTACCGCTGACCGGGAGTACGCACGGGGCTTGCCCGCCGTTTACCCCTGAGCGTTACGATCGCTGTCAGCACGATCACTCGGACGGATGTCCGACAGGTCGGACAGTACCCACCCAGTCGCCTCGGTGAGAAGGTAAACACTCATGATCGGAAGGCTCGGTCCTACCGAGATCATTCTCATCCTCGTCGTCGTCTTCCTCCTCTTCGGCGCGAAGAAGCTTCCGGACATGGCCCGCTCGCTGGGCAAGTCCGCACGCATCCTCAAGAGCGAGGCCAAGGCGATGAAGGAGGAGGGCAACACCGCCGCCCCGGCCGGCCCGCCGAACACCAACGAGGAGCCTCCCGCCCAGCGCACCATCCAGGCCGCCCCCGGTGACGTGAGCAGCTCGCGCCCGGTCAACGAGCCGACGGACACCACCAAGCGCTGACACGCGGCCGGATCTCCGGTCTGCCGCACGAGATGAGGACGTGGGTTGCTCAAGTCTGCCCGCAAGAAAGAGAAGGACCCCGAGGGGCGGATGCCCCTGGTGGAGCACCTTCGGGAGCTGCGCAACCGGCTCGCGAAGGGCATGCTGGCGATCACGGTGGTCTCCGTGGTGGTCGCCTTCTACAGCCAGGACCTGATGTCCTTCCTCATGCATCCGGTCCCGCGCTGCACCAAGGGGCTCGGTGAGTCCACGGGCGGCCACTGCGCCGTCATCGCCTACACCGACCTGTTGTCGCCCTTCACGACCACGGTGAAGGTCTGCTTCATGGCGGGCGTGATCATCTCCAGCCCCGTCTGGCTGTACCAGCTGTGGGCGTTCATCGCGCCCGGTCTGCACAAGCACGAGCGCAAGTACACGTACGCGTTCGTGGCCGCGGCCGCGCCGCTCTTTTTGGCCGGTGCCTGGCTGGCCTACACGATCCTGCCGATCAGCATGCGCGTGCTGCTCGGGATCACGCCCGAGGGCTCGGCGAACATCCTGCCGATGGACAAGATCCTGGACTTCATCGTCCGGATGATCCTCATCTTCGGCGGCGCCTTCGAACTGCCCCTGCTGCTGATCATGCTGAACTTCGTCGGCATCGTGTCCGGACGCCGCATGCTCGGCTGGTGGCGCGGCGTCGTCATGGGCGTCTTCGTCTTCGGTGCCGTGGCGACCCCCACCACCGACCCCTTCGGCATGATCGCGCTCGCGGGCCCCATCGTGGTGCTGTACTTCATCGCCGTCGGCCTCTCCATCCTCAACGATCGCCGCCGCGGACGTGCCAACCCCGACGCGGAGCTGGACGACGACGAGGCCTCGTCCCTCGACCTGACCCCGCAGCCCATCGACGACGTACAACCCGTCCCGGCCGCCGCGGCCCTGCCCGAACAGGCCGGCGGAGGCGTCGACGGCGCGCCGTCGGGCAAGTACAACGGCTACGACGACATCACCTGAGCGGCCGGACACCGGCCCACAGGTCACGGCATGAGCGAGGGGCCGGACGGGATCTCCCGTCCGGCCCCTCGCGCGCGTGCACATGCCCGCAGCAGGCCGAACGGATAATGATCGTCCTGTTGTCAGTGCGGCCCGGTACGCTCGAAAGACGATGACAGAGGACCTCTCACCGGCCGAGCGGTACGCGGCAGCCCGTCTGCGGGCAGCCGAGCAGGCCACCGCGCTCTCGTCCTTCCGCGAGATGTACGACTTCGGACTCGACGCCTTCCAGGTCGAGTCCTGTCAGGCACTCGAGGACGGCAAGGGCGTACTGGTCGCCGCCCCCACCGGCTCCGGCAAGACGATCGTGGGCGAGTTCGCCGTCCACCTCGCCCTGCGACAGGGCAAGAAGTGCTTCTACACGACACCCATCAAGGCGCTGTCGAACCAGAAGTACGCCGACCTGTGCCGTCGCTACGGCAGCGACAAGGTCGGCCTCCTCACCGGCGACAACAGCGTCAACTCCGACGCCCCGGTGGTCGTGATGACCACCGAGGTGCTGCGGAACATGCTCTACGCCGGCTCGCAGACGCTCCTCGGCCTCGGTTACGTGGTCATGGACGAGGTGCACTACCTCTCCGACCGCTTCCGCGGCGCCGTCTGGGAGGAAGTGATCATCCACCTGCCCGAGTCGGTGACGCTGGTGTCACTGTCGGCGACCGTGTCCAACGCCGAGGAGTTCGGTGACTGGCTGGACACCGTCCGCGGGGACACCGAGGTGATCGTCTCCGAGCACCGGCCTGTGCCGCTGTTCCAGCACGTGCTCGCCGGACGCCGGATGTACGACCTGTTCGAGGAGGGCGAGGGCCACAAGAAGGCCGTCAACCCCGACCTCGTCCGCCTCGCCCGGATGGAGGCCACCCGGCCCTCGTACCAGGACCGCCGGCGCGGCCGCGCGATGCGCGAGGCCGACCGCGAGCGCGAGCGCAGACAGCGCTCGCGCGTGTGGACGCCCGGACGGCCCGAGGTCATCGAACGCCTCGACTCCGAGGGCCTGCTGCCCGCGATCACCTTCATCTTCAGCCGCGCCGCCTGCGAGGCCGCCGTCCAGCAGTGCCTGTACGCGGGCCTCAGGCTCAACGACGAGGAGGAGCGGGAAAAGGTCCGCGCCCTCGTCGAGGAGCGCACCGCCGCCATCCCCTCGGAGGACCTGCACGTCCTCGGCTACTACGAGTGGCTGGAGGGCCTGGAGCGGGGCATCGCCGCCCACCACGCCGGCATGCTGCCGACCTTCAAGGAGGTCGTCGAGGAGCTGTTCGTCCGCGGCCTGGTCAAGGCCGTGTTCGCCACCGAGACCCTCGCGCTCGGCATCAACATGCCCGCCCGCTCCGTGGTGCTGGAGAAGCTCGTCAAGTGGAACGGCGAGCAGCACGCCGACATCACGCCCGGCGAGTACACGCAGCTCACCGGCCGTGCGGGACGGCGCGGCATCGATGTCGAGGGACACGCGGTCGTGCTGTGGCAGCGGGCCACCAGCCCCGAGCACCTCGCCGGACTCGCGGGCACCCGTACCTATCCGCTGCGTTCCAGCTTCAAGCCGTCGTACAACATGGCGGTCAACCTGGTCGAGCAGTTCGGCCGGCACCGCTCGCGCGAGCTGCTGGAGACCTCCTTCGCGCAGTTCCAGGCCGACAAGTCGGTCGTCGGCATCTCCCGGCAGGTGCAGCGCAACGAGGAGGGTCTGGAGGGCTACAAGGCCTCCATGACCTGCCACCTCGGCGACTTCGAGGAGTACGCGCGGCTGCGCCGCGAACTGAAGGACCGCGAGACCGAACTGGCCCGGCAGGGCGCCAACGAGCGGCGCGCCGAGGCCGCCGTCGCCCTGGAGAAGCTCAAGCCCGGCGACGTCATCCACGTGCCGACGGGCAAGTACGCGGGCCTCGCCCTCGTGCTGGACCCGGGCCTGCCCGCCGGCCGCTCCAACGGACACCGCGGCCTGGAGCACCACGACGGCCCGCGCCCCCTGGTGCTCACCGCCGAGCGGCAGGTCAAGCGGCTGGCGTCCATGGACTTCCCGGTGCCGGTCGAGGCCCTGGACCGGATGCGGATCCCGAAGTCCTTCAACCCGCGCTCCCCGCAGTCCCGCCGCGACCTGGCCTCCGCGCTGCGCACCAAGGCCGGGCACATCCCGCCGGAGCGGGCCCGCAAGAAGCGTTCGCAGGCCGCCGACGACCGTGAGATCGCCCGGCTGCGGACCGCGATCCGCGCGCACCCCTGCCACGGGTGCGACGACCGTGAGGACCACGCGCGCTGGGCCGAGCGCTACCACCGGCTGATGCGCGACACCTCGCAGCTGGAGCGGCGCATCGAGGGCCGCACGAACACCATCGCGCGGACCTTCGACCGCATCGTCGCCCTGCTGACCGAGCTGGACTACCTGCGCGGCGACGAGGTCACCGAGCACGGCAAGCGGCTCGCCCGGCTCTACGGCGAACTCGACCTGCTCGCCAGCGAATGCCTGCGCGAGGGCGTCTGGGAAGGGCTCGGCCCCGCCGAACTCGCCGCCTGCGTCTCGGCGTTGGTGTACGAGGCCCGGGTCGGCGACGACGCCATGGCGCCCAAGCTGCCCTCCGGCAAGGCGAAGGCCGCGCTCAGCGAGATGGTGCGGATCTGGGGCCGGCTGGACGCGCTGGAGGAGGACTTCCGGATCAACCAGACCGAAGGCGTCGGCCAGCGCCAGCCGGATCTCGGGTTCGCGTGGGCCGCGTACATGTGGGCCTCCGGGAAGGGCCTCGACGAGGTGCTGCGCGAGGCGGAGATGCCGGCGGGCGACTTCGTGCGCTGGTGCAAGCAGGTCATCGACGTGCTGGGGCAGATCTCGGCGGCTTCTCCCGCGGCGGGCTCGACCGTGGCGAAGGCCGCGCGGAAGGCTGTCGACCAGTTGCTGCGGGGGGTTGTCGCCTACTCGTCGGTGGGGTGACGGTTTCGCCTGCGGGTGCGGGTGGTCTGTGGCTTGTCGCTCCCTCACTCTCGGCTTCTCCCCACTCTCGGCTTCTCCCCCACTCTCGGCTTCGCTCGAGCGGGGGGTCCCCCAGCGCGGGGGACCCCAGCGCGGCGCAGCCGCACATCGGACACCGCCCCGAGGCCGCCACCGGCGCCGACGACGAGGGGGACCTCAAGTGATCCAGCAGCGAGGCAACATCGACTGGATGCTCAAGCAGCTCAACGACGGTGTGCCGGGCATCCAGATGATCGTGGTCCTCTCCGCCGACGGACTGCGCATCGCCCGCTACGGCGGTGACCCCGACGCGGCGGACCGGGTGGCCGCTGCCTGCGCGGGCGTGCAGAGCCTGGCCGGCGCCATCATCCAGGAGATCCACGGCACCGGCGACACGAAGCTCGTCGTCATCGAGATCGAGGGCGGCTACTTCTACCTGATGAACGCCGGAGCCAACGCCTTTCTCGCCGTGCTCGCCGACGTCACCTGCGAACCCGGCCGGATGACGGCATGATGCGCGACCTCGTCGTCCGCATCGGCGCGCATCTCACCAGTCCACCCCGGCGCAACGGGCAGACCGTATGACTTCTCCGCGACGCAAACGGCGCGGGCCCGACGACCTGCCGTCCCCTCCTCCTCCTCCGGCACCCCCGCCGCAGCGGGCCAGTCGGCAGGTCGGCACCCTCGGCACGGACCCGGCACCGGTCCCCGAGCCACCCTGCCGGGCACCCACGGTCGGCGCACCCCGGCTCGCGCCCGAGTGGCCCCGCCCCGGCCCGCCCCCATGGCCTCGGAACCGGCCCGCCGCCTGAACGTGTGGCGGCGGATGCTGCGCTGGTGGCGAGGGGAGTGAGGAAGTGAGGCGACGCCGGCCCGGCAAGCGGGCGAAGGGTGTGGCGAGCGGCGCCGACCGCGAATAGCGCGCGCGGACTACTGCCCTCCACCGGCCCACTTCGCCGGGTCCGTCCACGCCTGGAGGGTGCGGTCGCTGCGGAACCGGTGCTCCGCGCCCGTGACCGGATCGGTGAACTCCAGCCTTCGTGCGAGCAGTTGCAGCGGACGCCGGAAGTCGCCGGCCGGCACGGGGGCGGTCACTTCCGGGTACAGCGGGTCGCCGAGGACGGGGATGCCGAGCGCGTTCAGATGGACCCGCAGCTGATGGGTCTGACCCGTCTGCGGGAGCAGCCGGTACCGGGCCAGGCCGGCCCGCCGCTCGGCCGACTCCACGACGGTCACCGCGTTCGGCTCGCCCTCGACCTCCCGGGCGGCCTGCACCCCGCGCTCCTTCACGATCCTGCTGCGCACGGTCCGGGGCAGGGCCAGCGTCGGGTCGTACGGGGCGACGGCCTCGTACTCCTTGCGCACCAGGCGGTCCCCGAACAGCGTCTGGTACGCGCCCCGCTCCTCGGGCCGCACCGTGAACAGCACCAGTCCTGCGGTGAGCCGGTCCAGGCGGTGCGCGGCGGACAGCGTCGGAAGGTCCAGGTCGCGGCGCAGCCGCGCCAGCGCGGTCTCGGTGACATGGGAGCCGCGCGGAGTGGTCGCCAGGAAGTGCGGCTTGTCGGCGACGACGATGTGCGCGTCCCGGTACACCACCTCGAGGGGGAACGGCACCGGCACCTCCGGGGCCCGCTCCCGGTGGAACCACACGAACATCCCCGGCTCGTACGGCGCGTCCGGCGCCACCGCCCGGCCGTCGGCCCCCACGATCAGCCCCGAGCCGAACATCGCCTCGATCACCCCGGGCCCGGCGCCGGTCAGCCGCTCCACGAGATGCTCGCGCACCGTGGCCCACGCCCCGTCGAACGGCAGCCGCACCCGCACGGGATCGACACCGTCGCGCTGGGGGAGCGGGGCGGGCGGGGGAGGTGTACGGCGTCTCATCGGGACACAAGGGTACGGCGGCGGAAAACCGCTGAGGTGTGGGCCGCCGCCTTGGCAGGATGCGGATCATGCCGTATCTCACCGAACCGGTGCTGGCCGCCGGCACCCTCGCCCGTAACCCGCAGCCTGTGCTGCCGACCGGTGACGGTCTGGTCCTGCGCCCCTGGCGGGCCGAGGACGCGCCCGCCGTCCACGCCGCCTTCCAGGACCCGGTGCTGCACCAGTGGCACCTGCGCGGCTGCGAGTCCGAGGAGGAGGCCGCGCAATGGATCGACGAGTGGCGCGGCGCCTGGGCGGGCGAGGACAACGCCCAGTGGGCCGTGGCCGACGCGGACACGGACGAGCTGCTGGGCCGGGTCGCGCTGCGGCAGATCGTGCTCGGCGACGGCGTGGCCGAGGTGGCGTACTGGACCGTGCCGCAGGCCCGGGGCCGGGGCGTCGCCGCGCGTGCCACGACCACCGTGACCCGCTGGGCCTTCGAGGAGGTCGGCCTGATGCGACTGGAACTCCTGCACTCGATCGCCAACCCGGCCTCCTGCCGCGTCGCCTCGAAGACCGGCTTCGCCCTGGAGGGCACCAAGCGCAGCGGCTTCCTGCACCGGGACGGCTGGCACGACATGCATCTGCACGCGCGCCTTCGCACGGACTGATCCCGCGAGGTCGGTGATGTCGCGCGGTGCCGCTCAGGCGGCCGCCGCGCCGTCGTTCTCCTGGCCGCCGCTCTCCTGCTCGGCCTCGATACGGGCGTTCCAGTCCCGCTTGGAGGCCTGCCAGCCGTCCTCGTTGTGCCCGAGCCGCCAGTACCCGGAGATGGACAGGTCCTCGCGCGGGATGCTCAGGTCGACCCGCAGCATCCGGCGCAGCTCCTTCACGAAGCTCGCCTCGCCGTGCACGAACGCGTGCAGTCGGCCCTCCGGGAACTCCAGCGCCCGTACGGCCTCCAGCAGGGCCTCGCCCACCGGCCGGTCCCCGCGGTGCAGCCAGACGACCTGCACATCGGAGTCGATCTTCTGCTGCTCCTCGGGGCCGGACACCTCCACGAAGGCGTGCGCGCGGGCACCGGAGGGCAGCGTCTCCAGGGCACGGGCGATCGCGGGCAGCGCGCTCTCGTCCCCGACGAGCAGATGCCAGTCGGCGGTCGCATCGGGAGCGTAGGCGCCGCCGGGTCCCATGAAGCGCACGGTCTCGCCCGGCCGCACCCGGGTGGCCCAGGGCCCGGCCAGACCCTCGTCACCGTGGATCACGAAGTCCAGGGTCAGCTCGAGGTGCTCCGGATCCCAGCCGCGCACGGTGTACGTCCGGGTCACCGGCCACTGCTCGCGCGGGAACTCGGCGCGGATCCGCTCCAGGTCGAACGGCTCCGGGTAGGTGACGCCCGCGGGCCCGAACAGCAGCTTCACGTAGTGGTCGGTGCAGGTGTCGGCGGTGAATCCGGCCAGGCCGTCACCACCGAGCACCACGCGCTGCATGTGCGGGGTCAGCCGCTCGGTGCGCACCACCTGTGCGGCGCGCGGCTTGCGCGGCTTTCGTCCCGGGCGCTCTGCCATGGCGGCCTCCTGCTGCACTACTGACGCATTGGTTAGGTTTGCCTAAGTTAGCATCCCGATCCGGTCAACACCTCGGCCCCTGGTGGAGGATGAGATCCCTTTGCCGGAATATTCCCGTGGAATCGGCGTCGAAGCGTCCGGCGCCGGGTCCCGGGGGCCCCGGCATCACTCCTCGAGCGTGATCAGCAGCCGCTGCAGGGAGCCGCCCAGCCCCCAGCGGGCCGCCAGCGCGTCCAGCCCGGCCGGGTCGCGCGGCGCGCGCGGCAGCGCGGTGTCCACGTGCGGCAGCGGGACGTCGCCGGCCACCCGGACCACCTTCGGCGCCACCGCGAGATAGGGCCCCGCCTCGGTCAGCCGCTTGCGCTGCGTCGGGGTCAGCTTCGCCTTCGGATCCTCGGCCGCCGCCATGATCCCGGCCAGGTCGCCGAACTCGGCCAGCAGCTTGGCGGCCGTCTTCTCGCCGACACCGGGCACGCCCGGCAGGCCGTCGCTCGGGTCGCCGCGCAGCAGCGCCAGATCCGCGTACCCGCGCCCGTCGACCCCGTACTTCTCGCGCAGCACCGCCTCGTCGGTCAGCTGCAGCGTGCCCACCCCCTTGAGCGGGTACAGCACCCGGATCCCACGCTCGTCGTCGACCAGCTGGTACAGGTCGCGGTCGCCGGTGACGATGTCCACCGGACCGTCCGCGCGCGCGGTGAACGTGCCGATCACGTCGTCGGCCTCGTACCCCTCGACCCCGACCCGGGCGATGCCGACCGCGTCCAGCACCTCCTCGATGACCGGCACCTGCGGGGCAAGGGTGTCCGGCACCTCCTCCGCGTCCGGTCCCGTCTCGTGCTCCTCGGCGACGCGGTGCGCCTTGTAGGAGGGGATGAGGTCCACCCGCCACTGGGGCCGCCAGTCGGCGTCCATGCAGGCCACCAGCCGGTCCGGGCGGTGGTCCTTGACCAGCCGGTCGATGAAGTCCAGCAGCCCCCGCACGGCGTTCACCGGCGTGCCGTCGGGCGCCCGAACGGAGTCCGGCACGCCGAAGTAGGCGCGGAAGTAGAGCGAGGCGGTGTCGAGAAGCATGAGTCGTCCGGTCACGCTCGCATCATGCCGCACGGCACCGACAGCGGGCCCTCGCCCCGAAAGACGCCGGAACGCGTTGCGGTATGCGCACCGCCGTGAGGCGGGCCACTTGTGCGTTTGTCCTCCGGGAGCCCGGGCAGGCGCCGCCTCGGAGCGATGCCGGTTGCCTGTTCAACTGATGGTGGCCGGTCGCTCCCTTTCTGTTGTCGAAGACGAGAGGTACGCGTGTCATCCAGGCTTGAGGCCGAGCACCTGTTCAAGGTGTTCGGCAGACGACCGGACCAAGCGGTGGAGCGGCTGAGACAGGGCGCCGACCGGGAGGAGCTGCGCTCCGACGGCACCACCGCGGCCGTGATCGACGCCTCCTTCACCGTCGAACCCGGCCAGATCTTCGTGGTCATGGGCCTGTCCGGCTCGGGCAAGTCCACCCTGCTGCGCATGCTCAACGGCCTGCTGGAGCCGACGGCCGGCCGGGTCCGCTTCGACGGCCAGGACCTGACCGCGCTGAGCGACCGCGAGCTGCGCGAGGTCCGCTCCAGGAAGATCAGCATGGTCTTCCAGCACTTCGCGCTCTTCCCGCACCGCAGCGTCCGCGACAACGCCGCCTACGGCCTGTCCGTGCAGGGCGTGCCCCGCGCCGAGCGCGAACGCCGCGCCGACGAGGCGCTCGCTCTGTGCGGACTGGCCGGCTGGGAGAAGTCCTGGCCCGACGAGCTGTCCGGCGGCATGCAGCAGCGCGTGGGCCTCGCCCGCGCCCTCGCCACCGACGCCGACCTGCTGCTCATGGACGAGTCCTTCAGCGCCCTGGACCCGCTGATCCGCCGCGACATGCAGGATCAGCTGCTGGAACTCCAGAAGAAGCTGAAGAAGACCATCGTCTTCATCACCCACGACCTCAACGAGGCCATGCGCCTGGGCGACCGCATCGCCGTCATGCGCGACGGCCGCATCGTGCAGAACGGCACCGCAGAGGACATCCTGCTGCGCCCGGAGAACGACTACGTCGCCTCCTTCATCCAGGACGTCGACCGCTCCCGCGTGCTGACCGCCGCCGCCGTCATGGACACCGAGGTGGACGGCGACGAGGCCGACTGCCGCTGCGCGACGGCCGGCCCCGACATGCCGTTCACCGAGCTGTGCGCCCTCAGCGCCCGGCTGAGCCACCCGGTCGCCGTAGTCGACGCCGACGGCGGGCTCGTGGGCGTCGTGCCCCGGCAGCGCCTGGTCGGCTTCCTCGGCGACGAGGAGAGCGAGCCGACCGCCTGCGACCACCCGAGGAACGACGGGGAGAAGGTGATCGCCCGTGCCTAGGCTGCACATAGGCGACTGGGTCGACTCGGCTGTCAACTGGCTGGTCGCCCACATGTCCTGGCTGTTCGACGCGGTCCGCGCGGTCGTGGAGGGCATGTACAACGGCATCGACGCCGTCCTCACCGCTCCAGCCCCGCTGCTGATGGCCGGTATCTTCGCCGTCGTCGCCTGGTGGCTGCGCGGCCTGGTCGCGGGCGTCCTCGCCTTCGCCGGGTTCGCCCTCGTCGACTCGCTCGACCTGTGGGACCGGGCCATGTCCACGCTGGCGCTCGTCCTCGTCGCCACCGTCATCGCCCTGGTGATCTCCATCCCGCTGGGCATCTGGGCCGCCCGCTCCAAGGCCGTCAGCGCCGCCGTACGGCCCGCTCTGGACCTGCTCCAGACCATGCCGTCGATGGTCCTGCTGATCCCCGCCATCCTCTTCTTCGGCCTGGGCACGGCGGCGGGTGTCATCGCGACCCTGATCTTCGCGCTGGCCCCCGGCGTCCGCATGACCGAGCTGGGCATCCGCCAGGTCGACGCCGAACTGGTCGAGGCCGCCGAGGCGTTCGGCACCACCCCGCGCGACACCCTGCTACGCGTCCAGCTGCCGCTGGCCCTGCCGACCATCATGGCCGGCGTCAACCAGGTGATCATGCTCGGTCTGTCCATGGTCGTCATCGCCGGCATGGTCGGCACCGGCGGCCTCGGCGGCGCGGTCAACGAGGCCATCGGCCAGCTCGACATCGGCTTCGGCTTCGAGGCGGGCGTCGGCATCGTCGTCCTCGCCATCTACCTCGACCGGATGACCAGCGCGCTCGGCACCCAGCTGTCCCCGCTGGGCCGCAGGGCCGCCGCCAGGGCCCGCACCAGGGCGTGGTCGTACCGGCCGCGCCCGGCGGTCGCCGTCGTCGGCGTGGTCGTCCTCGCGCTCGTCGCGGGCGGCATGAACGTCTTCGGGTCCTCCTCCGGCTCCTCCGAGGCCTCCGGCACGAACGTCGGCAAGGGCAAGGAGATCAAGCTCGGCTACATCGCCTGGGACGAGGGCATCGCCTCCACCTTCCTCTGGAAGGAACTGCTGGAGCGGCGCGGCTTCAAGGTGACCACCTCCACCTACGCCGCCGGCCCCCTCTACACAGGCCTCGCCACCGGACAGCTCGACTTCGAGACCGACTCCTGGCTGCCCACCACGCACGCCGAGTACTGGAAGAAGTACGGCAAGCAGCTGGACGACCTCGGCAGCTGGTACGGCCCCACCTCTCTGGAGCTGACCGTCCCTTCGTACGTGAAGGACGTGAACTCACTGGAGGACCTCAAGAACCACGCCTCCGAGTTCGGCGGCAAGATCGTCGGCATCGAGCCCAGCGCGGGCATGATGAGCATGCTCAAGACCAAGGTCCTCAAGGAGTACGGCCTCGAGGGCGGCTACGACGTCGTCGACGGCTCCACGCCCGCGATGCTGGCCGAGCTGAAGCGCGCCTACGCCAAGAAGCAGCCGGTCGTCGTCACCCTCTGGTCGCCGCACTGGGCGTACAGCGACTACGACCTGAAGAAGCTGAAGGACCCCAAGGGTGCCTGGGGCAAGGGCGACGGCGTGCACACCCTCTCCCGCAAGGGCTTCGCCGCCGACAACCCCCAGGTCGGCACGTGGCTGAAGAACTTCTCGATGACCGAGAAGCAGCTCACCGGCCTGGAGGCGCAGATCCAGAAGGCCGGCAAGGGCAAGGAGCAGGACGCCGTCCGCACCTGGCTGAAGCAGAACCCGGGCCTGGTCGACAAGTGGGCGCCGGTCGCCGGCAAGGACGCCAAGAGCCAGGCGGCCGGGTGACCTGACCCGTCCGGACCGCCACCCGAGGGGTGGGCACCGCCGTACGTCTCGCTGACGTCCGGCCGCTGCCCACCCCTCGCGGTGTCCGGGCCACGGACCGGATCCGGCCGACCACGGAGCGCCACGCACCGGCCCGCCGGGAACACCGGCGCCCGTTCGCGCCTTGAAGCGGGGGGCATGCCGTCCGCTCGGCGGGCCGGCGCACCGGCACGAACCGTGGGGGTGGGGGCCTGCCGGCATGACAGGGATGTGACAGGCGCGTGAAACGGTTTGCCGAACATGCGTAGGGTGCAGAGAACTCATCAGGAGGGGTGCGCCCGAACAGGGACACCCGGAGGACGGCACGACGCGTGAAGGAGGGAGCCGGAGCGATGGGCGACCACAAGGAGCAGCAGCCCGTGCGGGTGGGCGCGGCCGTCCGGCGGCGCCGTCGCGTGCTGGAACTCACGCTCGCCGCAGTGGCCGAGCGCACCGGCCTGTCGGTGCCCTTCCTCAGCCAGGTCGAGAACGACCGCGCCCGCCCCAGCCGCAGCTCCCTGGAGAAGCTGGCCGACGCCCTGCGCACGACGGCCGTGGAACTGCTCGCCGCCGCCGACCCCGCGTGCAGCGTGGACGTCGTACGGGGCGAGCCCCGCGTCGACGGCGACTTCGACCCGCGCACCCGCTCCCTGGTCCGCGGCCACCACCAGCTGCACGCCTCCGAGTTCACCGGCGACCACGACCCCGGCCGCGAGTTCCAGCACCGCAACGACGAGCTGATGTATGTCGTCGACGGCGCCGTCGAGATCGAGGCCGAGGGCCGCGCCTACCGGCTCGGCCGCGGCGACACCCTCTACCTGACCGGTGGTGTCCGGCACCGCTGGCGGGCCACGGTCCCGGAGACCCGGGTGATCGTGGTGGCGGTCGCCGAGCACATCGAGGCCGTCCAGGACCGGTCCCGCTAGGTGCCCCGCCCGATGGGCCGCCGATCGTGCGCGGGGGCGTCGTGGCCGCTCACGCCCACGCTTTGCCGCATGCCGGCACAGCCCCGAGCCCGTCGGGGCACCGCCCTCGCCGGGAGCACGTAGTGCGGGTCGTCTCCCTCGTTCCCTCCCTCACCGAGGCGGTGGCCGTGAGCCTGCCCGGGGGACTCGTCGGCGCCACGGACTGGTGCGGCCACCCCGCCGACCTGGAAGTCACCCGTATCGGCGGCACCAAGAATCCCCGGGTGGACCGGATCATCGCCCTCGCCCCTGACCTGGTGATCGCCAACGAGGAGGAGAACCGCGCCCCCGACCTGGACGCCCTGCGCGCGGCGGGCCTGGAGGTGCTGGTCACCGAGGTGCGGACGGTGCCGCAGGCCTTCTCGGAACTGGACCGGGTGCTGACCGCGTGCGGCGTGCCGGCCCGGCCCCGCTGGCTGGAGGAGGCGGAGGCGGCCTGGGCCGCGCTGCCGGAGCCCGCGGGCCGTACGACGGCGGTCGTACCGATCTGGCGCCGCCCCTGGATGGTCCTGGGCCGGGACACCTTCGCCGGCGACGTCCTCGCCCGCCTCGGCGTGCACCACCTGTACGCCGCTCACCCCGACCGCTACCCCCGCGTGCCCCTGGAGGAGCTGCGGGCGGCGGACCCCGACCTCGTCGTCCTGCCCGACGAGCCCTACCGCTTCACCGCCGCCGACGGCCCCGAGGCCTTCCCCGGCCTGGCCTGCGCCCTGGTCAGCGGACGGCACCTCACCTGGTACGGGCCGTCGCTGGCCGAGGCGCCGCGGGTGCTGGGGCGGGCCCTCGGAGCAGCTCACCGCTGAGCAGACCCCGTACGGTCCCGGCCGAGGCCGCGAGCCACCCGGCGAGCAGCGAGGCGTACAGGCCGACGGCCAGGGCGTCGTACACGTCGAGGCCGGTGTGCCGGGCGAGGGCGCCGGCGCCGGTGACGCAGGTGCCCAGTGGGAAGGTGAACCCCCACCAGGTCATGGCGAAGCCCATGCCCTGCCGCCGGGCCCGCACCACGTGCGCGACGGCGAACGCCAGCCACAGCAGCGCGAAACCCATCACCGGCACCCCGTAGAGCACGGCGAACACCTCGAGGCCGCGGGCGTAGGGCGCCGGCACGACCCCGGGAGCCTCGTCCGCGATCAGACCGAGCGCGGTGGTCGACTGCCCGAGCGGGCCGAGGACCAGGAACAGCGTCGGGGTGAGCGCGAGCGGCAGCGGGCCGCAGGTGATCAGCCGGGCGAAGACCAGCGGCAGCATCAGCAGCGTGGCCAGCAGGCTCACCCCGAACAGGGCGAGGCACGCCAGCAGCAGGGTCTCCCGGGGCTGTCCGGGCGGCAGATGCGGCACCAGCAGCGGACCGACCGCGGCCGACACCATCGGCGCGACGAGCGGCAGCAGCCAGACCGGAGTGGCCTCGGCGGGCTGGACGCGGTGCCGCACCGCCATCAGGTACGGCACCGCGACGGCGGCGAGGAGCCCGATCACGGTGCCGGCGGTGAACAGCACCGTGGCGAGGGCGACCGCGGGGCCGGTGCCGATCCAGTCCCGACCGAGGGTCACGGCACCGCCGCCGACCGCGAGGAGGGCCATCGCCAGGCAGCCGTAGAACGGGGCCATGGCGGGATCGAGGAGGTGGGCGCGGGCCTGGTCGCGGTGGTGGGTCCAGTGCAGGGCACGGGCGGTCAGCAGCGTGACCAGCACAAGGGCGGCCAGCGCCCAGACGACCGTGCAGGGCCCGCGCAGCCCGTCGAGGTGCACGGGGAGCGTGGCGCCGGCCGTGCCGACGACGGAGGTCCCCATGACGGCGGCGTACCAGTTGGGGCCGAGGTGTCGCACGCGCGCGGCGCGGACGGCGGGAAGCGAATGCACTGCGGTGACCATGTCGCCACCCTCGCGCCGCCGATCGTCGCTGACCAGGGAGTTCGCGTCTATGGGGGCATAAGGTGGTCTTATGAGCGAGGGATTTGCGACCGACGACGGACGGCCCGGCGGCTCGCTGGCGCACCGGGTGCCGGACCTCGGCGCCCTGGAGCTGCTGCTGGCCGTGGCACGGCTGGGCAGCCTCGGGGCGGCCGCGCGGGAGGTCGGCATCACGCAGCCGGCCGCCAGCAGCCGCATCCGCTCCATGGAGCGGCAGCTGGGCGTCGCCCTGGTCGACCGCTCGCCGCGCGGCTCCCGGCTCACGGACGCGGGCGCCCTGGTGACCGACTGGGCCCGCCGGGTCGTGGAGGCGGCGGAGGCGTTCGACGCGGGTGCGCAGGCGCTGCGGGACCGCCGGGACTCGCGGTTGCGGGTCGCGGCGAGCATGACGATCGCCGAGTACCTGCTGCCCGGCTGGCTCCTCGCGCTGCGCGCCGGGCGGCCCGACACGGCCGTGTCGCTCCTCGCCGGCAACTCGGCGAAGGTCGCGGAACTCCTGCTGGCCGACGAGGCCGACCTCGGCTTCGTCGAGGGCGTGAGGGTCCCCGCGGGCCTGGACTCGGCCGTCATCGGCCACGACCGTCTGATCGTGGTCACGGCCCCCGCCCATCCCTGGGCCCGCCGCCGGCGCCCCGTGACCGCCGAGGAACTCGCGGCCACCCCCCTGATCCTGCGGGAACGCGGCTCCGGCACCCGCCAGGTCCTGGACACCGCCCTCGGCGGCCTCGCCCGCCCCCTCATCGAACTCTCCTCGACGACCGCGGTGAAAGCCTCCGCGGTGAGCGGCGCCGGCCCCTCCGTCCTCAGCGAACTCGCCGTGGGCGAGGAGCTCGCGATGCGCCGCCTGGTGAGCATCCCGGTGGAGGGCGTTTCCCTGCACCGCGACCTGCGCGCGGTGTGGCCGACGGGGCACCGGCCCACGGGGCCGGCCCGGGAACTGCTGTCGCTGACGAGGGGGTGATCTCAGGACGCGGCCCGCACCAGCGCCCGCATCACCCGCAGGTCCTCGCCCATCTCCGGATGCCACTGCACACCCAGCACCCACGCCTTCGCCGACGGCAGCTCGATCGCTTCCACGGTCCCGTCCTCCGCGTGCGCCGACACCACCAGTCCCTCGCCGAGCCGGTCCACCGCCTGGTGGTGATAGGTCGGCACCGACGTGTGCTCCGGGACGATCCCGCCGTACAGCGTGCCGGGCACCGGCTTCACCGCGTGGTCCCCGAACGCGCCGACCACCTCGGCGTGCCCGTCCACGTGCTGCACCAGCGTCCCGCCGAGCGCCACGTTCAGCAGCTGCATCCCCCGGCAGATCCCCAGTAGCGGCTTGCCCGCCGCCAACGCCGCCCGGATCAGGGCGAGTTCCCACGCGTCGCGCTGGGGTGCGGGCGGCCCCGTGCGCGGTGAGCGCTCCGCGCCGTACCGGGACGGGTCGACGTCGGGGCCGCCCGCGATCACCACCCCGTCCAGTCGCTCCACGACCGCGGCGGCCCGCTCGGGCGCGTCCGGCGGGAGCAGGGACGCGAGTCCCTCGGCCCGCTGCACCAGGCGCGGATAGCCGGCCGGGACCAGCGCCGCGGCCAGCTCCCACACGCCCCAGCGCACACCGGCCTCCAGATACGTACTCACACCGATCAGCGGTCGTGCGGTCACGCTGTCCTCCGGGGGGATGAAAGGTTGTGCCGCGTACCTTTGCAGAAGCGGCTCACGCCAGGAAGCCCCGCAGCAGCGCCGCCGTCCCCGCGCAGTGCTCGCGCATCATCTCCCGCGCGCCGTCCGCGTCCCCGTCCAGTACGGCCTCCACCAGCGCGGTGTGCTGGCGCTGCGAGTGCTCCAGGTTGCGCACCAGCAGCGGGATGCAGTCCAGCAGGTCGTTCACGGTCGCCCGTACCGCGGCGTACCGCGCGGTCAGGGACGGGGAGCCGCACAGCTCGGCGAGGGTCAGGTGGAGCAGCGTGTCCAGCCGCCGGTACTCGGTGAGCGGAGCCTCGTGGGTGCGGTCGAGCGCCTCCCGCAGCCGGACGGCCTGCTCGTCGGTCAGCCCGTGCGCCGCGCACAGTCCGGCCGCGCCCACCTCCAGGACCTCGCGGAAGCGCAGCACGTCCTCGATGTCGACCGACGCGATCCGCCGGCGCAGCTCGTCCTCGCCGCCCGCGTCCGCGCGCGGCAGGACGAACGTTCCGCCGTAGCGCCCGCGCCGCGCCTCAACCAGGCCCTGGTCCTGGAGCACCTTCAGCACCTCGCGCAGCGTCACCCGGCTGATCCCGAGCCGCTCCGCCAGCTCCCGCTCGGCGGGCAGCCGTTCCCCGCCCGGCACCAGCCCCAGGCGCACGACCTGGAGGATCTGCTCCAGCGCCTCCTCGAAGCCGTTGCCGGCCCGCACCGGCCACAACACCGCGGTGAGCCGGTCGTCCTCCCGCTGCTCACGCAGCCCCCTCGGATCCACGCCCCGCTCCGCGTCCCGCGACACCGGCCCTGCCCCCTTCCCAAGCAATGGTTCTCGGCAATACCTTATGGCTCCCGGCAAGGCCGCACCATGCGAAGAAGCCGAAGGAGGCCCTCCCGTGGCAGACCGCACAGCCCCGCTGAGCGTCGAGGAACTGCACGCCCTCGTCGCCGGCGGTGAGATCGACACTGTCGTCCTGGCCTTCCCCGACATGCAAGGGCGGCTGCAGGGCAAGCGGTTCGCCGCCCGGTTCTTCCTCGACGAGGTCCTCAGGCACGGCGCCGAGGGCTGCAACTACCTGCTCGCCGTCGACACCGAGATGAACACCGTCGACGGCTACGCGATGTCCTCCTGGGACCGCGGCTACGGCGACTTCGCCATGCGCCCCGACCTTGCCACGCTGCGCCGCGTCCCCTGGCACCCCGGCACCGCCCTGCTCGTCGCCGACCTCGCCTGGGAGGACGGCTCCCCGGTCGTCGCCGCCCCGCGCCAGATCCTGCGCCGCCAGCTCGAGCGGCTCGCCGAACTCGGCTACACCGCCCAGGCCGGCACCGAGCTGGAGTTCATCGTCTTCAAGGACAGCTACGAGCAGGCCTGGGACGCGAACTACCGCGGTCTGACCCCGGCCAACCAGTACAACATCGACTACTCCATCCTCGGCACCGGCCGCATCGAGCCCCTGCTGCGCCGCCTGCGCAACGACATGGCCGGCGCCGGCCTCACCGTCGAGTCCGCCAAGGGCGAGTGCAACCCCGGCCAGCACGAGATCGCCTTCCGCTACGACGAAGCCCTCGTCACCTGCGACCAGCACGCCCTCTACAAGACCGGCGCCAAGGAGATCGCCGCCCAGGAAGGCGTCTCGATCACCTTCATGGCCAAGTACAACGAGCGCGAGGGCAACTCCTGCCACATCCACCTCTCGCTCGCCGACGCCGAGGGAACCAACGCGATGGCCGACGGCGAGGGAATGTCCGAGGTGATGCGGCACTTCCTCGCCGGACAGCTCGCCGCCCTGCGCGACTTCTCCCTGCTCTACGCCCCCAACATCAACTCCTACAAGCGGTTCCAGCCCGGCTCCTTCGCCCCCACCGCCGTCGCCTGGGGCCACGACAACCGCACCTGCGCCCTCCGCGTCGTCGGGCACGGCCGCTCCCTGCGCTTCGAGAACCGCCTCCCCGGCGGCGACGTCAACCCGTACCTCGCCGTCGCCGGACTCGTCGCGGCCGGCCTGTACGGCATCGAGCAGCGCCTCGAACTGCCCGAGCCGTACCAGGGCAACGCCTACACCGCCGACTTCGAGCACGTCCCGACCACCCTGCGCGAGGCCGCCGAGCTCTGGGAGAACAGCCCCATCGCCAAGGCAGCCTTCGGCGACGAGGTCGTGGCCCACTACCGCAACATGGCACGCGTCGAACTGGACGCCTTCGACGCCGCGGTCACCGACTGGGAGCTGCGTCGCTCCTTCGAACGACTGTGAGTCCCGCCGCTGCCGACGCACGCCCGTGAGACGCACGCCTGTGAGACGCACGCCCGTGAAAGGTCAACCCGTGTCCGACCCGCAAGAGTTGAAGGTCCTCGATCCAGCCACGGAAGAGGTCGTCGCCACCGTCCCCGCCGCCACCGCCGAGGACGTGGACGCGGCCGTCGTACGGGCCGTGCGCGCCCAGGCCGCCTGGGCCGCCCTCGCGCCCGCCGACCGGGCACGCCTGCTGCGCCGCTTCGCCGACGTCGTCGACGCGCACGTCGAGGAACTGGCCCAACTGGAGGTCCGCGAGGCCGGCCACACCGTCGGCAACGCCCGCTGGGAGGCCGGCAACGTCCGCGACCTGCTGCTCTACGCGGCCGGTGGCGCCGAACGCCTCCTCGGCCGGCAGATCCCCGCACCCGGTGGCTGGAACGTCACCTTTCACGAACCCCTCGGCGTCATCGGCGTGATCGCCCCCTGGAACTTCCCCATGCCGATCGCCGCCTGGGGCGCCTTCCCCGCGCTCGCGGCCGGCAACGCGGTCGTCCTCAAGCCCGCCGAGACCACCCCGCTCACCGCGCTGCGCCTGGCCGAACTCGCCCTGGACGCGGGCCTGCCCGAGCACGTCCTCCAGGTGCTGCCCGGCCACGGCCACATCGCCGGACGCGCTCTGGTGGACCACCCTGACGTGACCAAGATCGTGTTCACGGGCTCCACCCGCACCGGCCGCGAGGTCATGGAGCGCTGCGCCCGCCTCGTCAAGCCGGTCACCCTCGAACTCGGCGGCAAGAGCCCCAACGTCGTCTTCGCCGACGCCGACCTCAAGGCCGCCCTCGACCCCTTCTCCTTCCTGGACAACTCCGGCCAGGACTGCTGCGCCCGCACCCGCATCCTGGTCCACGAGTCGGTGTACGACGAGGCCCGTGCCTTCCTCGCCGACGCGCTGGCCGCCGTCGTCGTGGGCGACCCGGCCGACGAGAAGACCCGGATGGGCCCGCTGATCTCCCGTCAGCAGCTCGACCGCGTACGGTCGTACGTCCCCGAGGACGCCCAGGCCCTGCGCGGCAGCGCCCCCGACGGACCCGGCTTCTGGTTCCCGCCGACCGTCCTGACGGGGGAGCGGCCGGACAGCGCGGCCGCCCGCGAGGAGATCTTCGGCCCCGTCGCCGTCCTCCTCCCCTTCACCGACGAGGCCGACGCCGTCCGGCTCGCCAACGACACCCCCTACGGCCTCTCCGGCTCCATCTGGACCCGGGACGTCGGCCGCGCGCTGCGCGTCTCGCAGGCCGTGCGCGCGGGCAACCTGTCCGTCAACTCCCACTCCAGCGTCCGTTATTGGACCCCGTTCGGCGGCTTCAAGCAGTCCGGCCTCGGCCGCGAACTCGGCCCCGACGCCCTGACCGCCTTCACCGAGACCAAGAACGTCTTCATCAGCACGGAGGGCCCCGCACAGTGACCGACTCCCTCGTCTGCCGCCGCCTGGTCGGCCGTACCGCCGTCGTCACCGGAGCCGGCAGCGGCATCGGTCTCGCCACCGCCCGCCGACTCGCCTCCGAGGGCGCGAACGTGGTCTGCGCCGATGTCGACGAAACCCGCGGCAAGGCCGCCGCCGACGAGGTCGGCGGACTCTTCGTCAAGGTCGACGTCACCGACCCCGAACAGGTCGAGGCGCTGTTCCAGGCCGCCTACGACACCTACGGCAGCGTCGACATCGCCTTCAACAACGCGGGCATCTCCCCGCCCGACGACGACTCCATCCTGGAGACCGGTCTTGAGGCCTGGAAGCGCGTCCAGGAGGTCAACCTCACCTCCGTCTACCTGTGCTGCAAGGCCGCCCTCCCCTACATGCGCCGCCAGGGCAAGGGGTCCATCATCAACACGGCGTCCTTCGTGGCTCGCATGGGCGCGGCCACCTCCCAGATCTCCTACACCGCCTCCAAGGGCGGCGTCCTCGCCATGTCCCGGGAACTGGGCGTGCAGTTCGCCCGCGAGGGCATCCGGGTCAACGCCCTGTGCCCGGGGCCCGTGAACACCCCGCTCCTCCAGGAGCTGTTCGCCAAGGACCCGGAGCGGGCGGCCCGCCGCCTCGTCCACATCCCGCTCGGCCGGTTCGCCGAGGCGGAGGAGATCGCCGCCGCCGTCGCCTTCCTCGCCAGCGACGACTCCTCCTTCGTCAACGCCACCGACTTCCTCGTGGACGGCGGGATCTCGGGCGCCTACGTCACGCCCCTGTAGGCGCCGGTCGGAACGCTCCATGAGGCGCCGGTCGCGCCGGTCGCACCGGTCAGAGGAACGTCCGCCCCTCGCCCCGGTAGGTGGGCACGGTCCCCGTGACCGTGTCCCCCTCGATCAGCCGCAGGGCGTCGAACCGCTCGCACAGCTCGCCCGCCTTCGCGTGCCGGAACCACACCCGGTCCCCGATGAGGAGATCGTCGGCGGGCGAGCCGAGCAGCGGGGTCTGCACCTCGCCGGGACCCTCCTGGGGGTCGTACGACAGGCCCTCCGGCAGGTAGGGCACCGGCAGCCGGTCGGGGCCGGCGGCACCGGAGGCCGGATAGCCGCCGCCCAGCACGGTCACGACACCGACGCCCGGCCGCCGTACGACGGGCAGGGCGAACAGGGCCGCCGGACGTCCGCTGAAGGACGTGTAGTTGTCGAAGAGCCGAGGCACGTACAGCCCCGAACCGGCCGCGATCTCGGTCACCGCGTCCTCGGCGGCCGTGTGCTGCACACTGCCCGTGCCGCCGCCGTTCACGAACTCCAGGTCCGGCACCACGGCACGGACGGCACGCACCACCGCGCCGCGCCGCGCCGCCAGTTCACGGCGGGCGGCGGCCTGCATCAGCCGGATCGCCCGCGACCGCAGCGGCCGTCCGGCCACCGCGTCCCCGACCCCGGCGACGTGCCCCTCGTACGCCATGATCCCCACCAGCCGGAAACCGGGCCGGCGGGCCACGGACCGGGCCAGCTCGGCCAGTTGGGCGGGGGAGTGCAGCGGGGAGCGCAGGGCCCCCACCCGCACCCGGCCGCCCAGCAGCTTCAGCGAGGTGTCCAACTCCAGGCAGACCCGCACCACTTCACGCCCGCCGTCGCGAGCCGCGTCGATCAGGTCGAGCTGGCCGATGTCGTCGATCATCACCGTGACGGCACCGGCGAGCTTCGGATCGCCGGCCAGCTCCGCGAACCCCGCGCGGTCGGCCGACGGATACGCCAGCAGGATGTCGTCGAACCCGGAACGCGCCAGCCACAGCGACTCGGCCAGGGTGAACGACATGATCCCCTGGAAGCCGTCCCTGGCGAGGACGCGTTCCAGCAGGGCCCGGCAGCGGACCGACTTGCTGGCCACCCGGACCGGCTTCCCGGCGGCGCGGCGGACCAGGTCGGCCGCGTTGGCGTCGAAGGCCTCCAGGTCCACGATCGCGAGGGGG
Organism: Streptomyces sp. NPDC002520; assembly: GCF_053595235.1. Classification (NCBI taxonomy): domain Bacteria; kingdom Bacillati; phylum Actinomycetota; class Actinomycetes; order Kitasatosporales; family Streptomycetaceae; genus Streptomyces; species Streptomyces sp. NPDC002520. The sequence continues at coordinate 164,074 of NZ_JBSFXG010000018.1, forward strand.
GCGTCGAGATGGGCGGTGGCCCGGTCGTAACGGGACCGGTCGGCGGCGCGCGCAGTCATGACGGAAGCCTGCCAGACGCGATTACCGCAGGGTAGGGGGACGTTCCGGGCAGATGCCCCGGCGGTGCGGACTGGTTCTGTTTCTCTCCGCGACAACCCGTAGAGTGACGCGCACGTACGCGGAAGGAATCCGGCCGCATCGCGTGAACCGGGATGCCGGTCCAGCCGTACGGGTATGCGTGCCCGGACCGAACTTTCGCACCGGGCGCGGCCGACGAGACGACGGCCCGCGTACGAGGAGACGGCCCGGGCACGAGAAAACGGGGGGTGCATTGAGCACGGAAGCGCGCCGCGCCCCGATCCCCCCGCGCCCCACGACCCCTCCCCGCCCCTCTTCCCAGCCACCGGGCCACACCCAGGACACCCCCGCCACCCCTGCCGAATCGACGGGCCCCACGGCTACGGCATCCGGTCCGGCACCCGGCCCCGGCTCTGTCCACAGGACCACCGCGGGACCGGCCGCCCGCCACGACCTCGGACCGGACCACATCGCCCCGGCACCGACGGGCGACGACCTCGACGAGGATCCCTCGGTCTTCGCACCGCGCACGCCACGCGCCACGAACGGCCAGGCCGGGGGAGCGGCACAGCCCCGCACCGAGCCCCCGGAGGAACCCACCGCCCCGGCCCGCCCCGGCTTCACCGCACCGTCCGGCTCCGCGGTGCCGCGCCCTTCTGCCGAGCCGTCCGTCTCTGCCGTCGCGCGTCCCTCCGTCACGCGGTCCGCTTCAGCCGCCGCCGTGCCTGGTGCCGCCGACCCCGTGGCACCGCCCCCGCCCCCCGCCTCGGCGCGCTTCCCCGACGCCCCACCGAGTGCGAGCCGCGCCCCTCGCCGCGACGACGCCGGTACCGCCGTACCCCCACGCCCGGCCCAGCGCCCGAACGCCCGGCCCAGCGGCCTGGGGCGCCCGGCAGCCCCGACGCACACCCCGTCGGAGACGACAGCCTCCCCGCGCCCGATCCCGCCGGTGTCCGAGACGCAGACGGGCGCGGGCGCGGCGCCGTCCCGCCGCCCCGGGGATCCTGCCGGCTCCACGGCGGCGACGACGGGCCAGTCACGGCTCGTGCCGCCGGGGTCTGACGCGCGGCCGGGTGTTCCGGCCGCACCGTCTCGCCGTCCCGGGGTTCCTGCCGGGTCCACGGCGGCGACGACGGGCCAGTCACGGCTCGTGCCGCCGGGCTCTGACGCGCGGCCGGGTGTTCCAGCCGCACCGGCCCGCCGCCCCCGAGTTCCTGCCGAGTCGACGTCGGAGACGACGGCCCGGCTGCGGCCGATTCCGTCGGCGGACGGAGAGCAGCCGGGCACGGCCGCGGGGCTCGACGGTCGTGCGCCGGGGCCCTTGCCGGCGCCTTCCTCCACCGCTTTTGCACGTTCGGCCGTGGGCTCCGCGGCGCTGCCGCCGCCCAGGCCCGCCGCGGCCGGGGCCCGCGCCGGATGGTGTGCGAGCGATCCCGCCCGTCCCGCCCGCCCCGCGACGGCCGTGCCGGACCCCGCCCTGTCCTGGGCCGCCGCCGCGGCGGCTCGGCCCGTGGTGTCGTTCGGGGAGCCGGAGGGGTACGACGAACGGGGACGGGCGTGGCCGCTGGGCGCCCGGATGCGCAGCACCACCACCGCTGCCGCCGCCTGCCTCGTGCTCGGCCTCGGTCTCATCGGCGGTGCCGTGACCGGGAGTTGGCTCACCGGCGACGGCGGGGACGGCACGCCCGGAACCGGGTTCAACGCGGCCGGCCAGCTGTGGCACAGCGTCCCCGTGGACCAGTTGTTCCCGCCCACCGTCCAGGGCACGGGCGCCGGACCCGGCGGAGCCGACCGCACCTGGACCCGGATCGCCGTAGCCCCCGACAATGGCTGCGCCGACGCCTTCGACCCGCTGCTGCACAAGGTCCTCGCGCCCGTCGGCTGCCAGCGCCTCCTGCGGGCCACCTACACCGACGCGACCCAGAGCTACGTCACCACCGTCGGGCTGCTGTTCACCAAGGCCGACGCCGCCGGCATGTCCGCGCTCGCCGCCCGCTTCCGGGACGAGCACCTGGACCGCCGCGCCGACCTCATGCCCCGCCCGTACGCCGCCCCGGGCACCGCCGCGGCCGGCTTCGGCGACAAGCAGCGCGCCAGCTGGACCGTCGCCGTCCTCACCGACGCCCCCGTCGTCGCCTTCTCCGTCTCCGGCTGGTCGGACGGCCGTACCGTCGACGAGCCCCAGCCCGCAGCGGACGCCATCGACTCCGGTGCCACCTCCGCACCCGCCCAGGCCGGCCTCGGCAACGAGGCCCAGGGCCTGGCGGACCGTATCGAACGCCGGCTGCGCGCCACCGTCAGCCCGGCCACGGGGAGATCCTCTTGAGCCGACCGACGAGCGCCCGCCGCCGTATGCGCGTCACCGGGCCGGCGACGAGCCTCCTGCTCGCCGGCTCCCTCGCCCTGCTGCCCGCCACCGCCGCCCACGCCGACGGCATCCGGGCCCAGCAGTGGGCTCTGACCGCGCTCAACCTGAACGAGGCATGGCACACCACCAAGGGGCAGGGCGTCACCGTCGCCGTCCTGGACACCGGCGTCGAGGGCGACCACCCGGACCTGGCCGGCAACGTCCTGCCCGCCAAGGACATGATCGGCTTCGGCGCCGGGCCCGGCGACCGCACCTGGGCCCGGCACGGCACCGCCATGGCCGGCATCATCGCCGGACACGGCCACGGCCCCGGCCGGACCGCCGGGGTCATGGGCGTCGCCCCGGAGGCGAAGATCCTGCCCGTGCGGGTCATCCTCGAGGACGGCGACCCCGCCCGCGCCAAGGCCCGCACCAACCGGGGCAACGCCCTCGCCGAGGGCATCCGCTGGGCCGCCGACCACGGCGCCGACGTCATCAACCTCTCCCTCGGCGACGACTCGAACTCCGCGCACCCCGAGCCGAGCGAGGACGAGGCCGTGCAGTACGCCCTCAAGAAGGGCGTGGTCGTCGTCGCCTCCGCGGGCAACGGCGGCGACAAGGGCGACCACGTCTCCTACCCGGCCGCCTACCCGGGCGTCATCGCCGCCACCGCCGTCGACCGCTTCGGCACCCGCGCCGCCTTCTCCACCCGCCGCTGGTACGCCGCGGTCAGCGCGCCCGGCGTGAACGTCGTCATCGCCGACCCCGACCACAAGTACTACGAGGGCTGGGGCACCTCGGCCGCCTCCGCCTTCGTCTCCGGTGCCGCGGCCCTGATCAAGGCGGCCCACCCCGACCTGGCCCCGACCCAGATCAAGAAGCTCATCGAGTCCACGGCCCGCGACGCCCCGGACGGTGGCCGCGACGACTCCCGGGGCTTCGGCATGATCGACCCGGCCGCGGCCATGAGAGCGGCGGCGAAGCTGAAGCCCGAGACGCTCCACCCGGCCTCGTACGACAAGAAGTACTTCGGCCCCGGCCCGGACACCCCCAAGGCCACGGACAGCGCGGCCGACTGGGCGGGCCCCCTGGCCGGCAGCATCGGCGGAGTGCTCCTGGTGGCGTCGGTGATCCTGTGGAGAAACCGCAGGGCGACTTCCTGAGGGGCGCGGGCAACTGCGCGGCGAGCCACGACGAGCCGGCACGCGCGCCCGCACACGCCCTCTACGGCACCGAGGCGACCGAGGACACCGCCGCCTTCGCGACGGCCTCCACCAGCGCTCGGCCCTCTCCCTGACTCACCGTCCCCTTGGACAGCACAGCCACGAGATACGCGGTCCCGTCCACCGTCACGCGCCCGATGCTGTTCACCACCCACAGTCCGGTCGTGCTCCGCGCCAGCCACCCGTTCTTCAACGCCCAGGAGCCCCCGGCGGCCGCGGCCGAGATCCCCCACTGCTGATCGGCCTCCACCTGCTTCATCAACCCCTGGACGTACGTCCGGGAAGCCGCGCTCAGCACCGAGTCCTGCCCGAACACCTGCCGCAGCAGCAGTTGGTCCCCGGCCGTGGTCTGTGTCAGCCCCCACAACTCACCGTCACCCCCCGACGTGGCCGTGAGCCCGAACCGCGCGTTCGCCGCGTCCAGCCCCCGCGCGCGCCCGATCGTCCGCCACAGCGCCGAGGCGGAGGCGTTGTCGCTGTTCCCGACCATCTTCGTGGCGTACGCCTTCTCCGCCTCCGTCAGCCGCCGCCCCGCGTCCTGCGCCTGCAGCAGCAGCGCGGCCAGGATGTCGACCTTGACGATGCTCGCCGTGTCGAAGACCGCGTCCCCGAACGCCGCGCCGGCACCGGAGTCCAGATCGAGCACGGCCACCGACACCTCCGCCCCCGCGGGCACCCGCACGGCCTTCATCGCCGCGCTCAGCAGCGTCTTTCGGTCCACCGCCGAAGGCGAAGGCTCCGTCGCGGGTTCCACCGATGCCTCCTCGGTCGCCCGGCCCGAGGGGGTGGCCGACGGCGACGCCGCCGACGATACGGCGTGCGCACCGGCGTGCGCGTGGGCCTTCACATAGACCGTGCCGCCCGCCGTGGCCCCGGCCAGGGCGACGGCGACGAGCACGGTGCGCAGCATCGGGCGGCGTCGGGGACGGGCACGAGGACGGGCACGGGGACGGCGTACGCGGCCGTGACGGCCGGCTCCTGGGGACTCCATGCCCGGGATGCTGGAGGCGGGGGCTGTGCGCCCTGTTGGACGCGGATGAGATCCGCCTCAGGGAGTCCTGAGATTGCCGTGAGGGCGACGACGCCCGGGGCGAGCGGACGAGACCGGCCCCGCACGAAGGAGGCGGCTACCCCGCTATAGGGTCGGTGACCGTGGCGAACAAGAACATTCCCGACCCCGGCTTCTCCGACGACGACGGCTCCGCGGACCCCCGGCTGGGCGCCGCGCTCGCCGCCTGGGCCGAGGACCGCGGCGCCCTGGGCCCCGTCCTGGAGGCGCTGAAGGGCGCACGCCTGCTCGTCCCCGTCGTCGCCGTGCTCGGCGAGGTCGAGGAGGACGAGAACGGGGTGCGCCGCGAGAAGACCAGCGACATGGCCGTCCCCACGCTCAAGGCCGCCGGCCGCACCGCCCTGCCCGCGTTCACCTCCACCGACTCCCTGGCCCGCTGGGACCCGGCGGCCCGGCCCGTCGCCGTACCGCTGCACCAGGCGTTGCAGGCCGCCGCGCACGAGAAGGCGGACGCCGTGGTGCTGGACCTGGCCGGGCCGGTGCCCCTCGAGCTGACCGGCCCCGCGCTGCTCGCGCTCGCCGAGGGCCGCACCAGCACCGACCCGCTGACCGACCCGGCCGTCGTCGACGCCGTCCGCCGTGCGGTGGCCGCCGAGCCGGCCGTGCTCCGTGCCCACCTGGGCCCCGGCCAGGCCGACGGCACCCTCGCTCTCGTCCTCGACCCGGCCACCGAGCCCGCCGAGGCCGCCCGCGCGGTCGCCGAGCGCCTGGCCGCCGACGAAACACTCAGGGCCCGCCTGGTGCGCGGCCTCGACCTGGCACTGCTGCCGGCCGGGACCACCCCTCCGGGCGAGCCCTTGTTCGTGCGCGGGGAGATGTAGGCGCCCCGAAGGGGCGCGGGGAACTGCGGAGTGCTCAGCCGTAGACCGGGCCGGTGTACTTCTCGCCGGGGCCCTGGCCCGGGTCGTCCGGGACGATCGACGCCTCACGGAACGCCAGCTGCAGCGACTTCAGGCCGTCGCGCAGCGGCGCCGCGTGGAAGGAGCTGATCTCGGTCGTGCTCGCGTCCAGCAGACCGGCGAGCGCGGTGATCAGCTTGCGGGCCTCGTCCAGGTCCTTGTACTTCTCGCCCTCCTCGCTCAGCCCGAGCTTCACCGCGGCGGCGCTCATCAGATTGACGGCGACCGTCACGATCACCTCGACGGCGGGAACCTCGGCGATGTCCCGGGTCATCGCGTCGAAGTCGGCGTTCTCAGGAGGGGTCTCACTCATACCGCACACCATAGGCGCCGGGGGTTCTCGTGCCCCAGTTGGCCTCGGTTCGCCGTTCCTGCCCGGAGCTGCTAACCTTGTGTGACGACCGGCCGGACCAGCATGCCTCACGGCGAGCGTTCCGGCCCACAAGTGGAGGCTTCGAACTCCCACCTGACCGTCCTTCGGGGCGGCGGGTCACCGGTCAGACGGATGCGTCGCCCTGGCGACGGCGTTCCGTCCGAAAGCGCGCCCCGCGTCATGTGGAGGTGTTCCGGTAGTTCGAGGAGCCCCGCCTGTGATCGTCCGGGGCATTTTTTGTGCTTCGGCGCGGTTAGGTCTCACGAACAGAGACGTTACGCGGCTGTCCGCCAGACCGTCGCGTGGTGCTACCGAGGAGGATCCATCAGCGCCGAGCCCCGCATCAACGACCGGATTCGCGTTCCCGAGGTGCGACTTGTCGGTCCCAGTGGCGAGCAGGTGGGTATCGTCCCGCTGGCCAAGGCACTGGAGCTTGCGCAGGAGTACGACCTGGACCTGGTCGAGGTCGCGGCGAACGCCCGTCCGCCCGTGTGCAAGCTCATGGACTACGGGAAGTTCAAGTACGAGTCGGCCATGAAGGCCCGTGAGGCGCGCAAGAACCAGGCGCACACGGTCATCAAGGAGATGAAGCTCCGGCCGAAGATCGACCCGCACGACTACGACACCAAGAAGGGTCACGTCGTCCGGTTCCTCAAGCAGGGCGACAAGGTCAAGATCACGATCATGTTCCGTGGCCGTGAGCAGTCCCGCCCCGAGCTGGGCTACCGACTGCTGCAGCGTCTCGCGGAGGACGTCCAGGACCTCGGCTTCGTCGAGTCCAACCCGAAGCAGGACGGCCGAAACATGATCATGGTTCTCGGTCCGCACAAGAAGAAGACCGAGGCTATGGCCGAGGCGCGTCAGGCGCAGGAGGCCCGCAAGGCGGAGGCGAAGGCCAACCCCGGCCGCTCGCAGAACGCCGCGGACACCGATGACGTCACGGAGCCCGAGGCCGCCGAGGCCCCTGCCGAGGCATCCGCCGAGGCGTGATCCAGGGGGACGCGAGTCCCTGAGGATGTAACCCATACAAGAGCGACGCTCCACCCCGTGCCCGGTTTCGCGACCGGGCACCGGAGCGCCACCCGACGAGGAGAGAACGGCGCTATGCCGAAGAACAAGTCGCACAGCGGTGCCAGCAAGCGCTTCAAGGTCACCGGCTCCGGCAAGGTGCTCCGTGAGCGCGCCGGCAAGCGCCACCTGCTCGAGCACAAGTCGTCCCGCGTGACGCGCCGCCTCACCGGCAACGCCGAGATGGCCCCGGGCGACGCCGCGAAGATCAAGAAGCTTCTCGGCAAGTGACGTGCGCGGTGCTCCCAGCGAGCGCCGAACGTCAGGACCGGGACCCCATCGACATCGGGCCGTGTGAGGACACCCACGGCCCCGCTACAAGGAGTTAAGAAGTGGCACGCGTCAAGCGGGCAGTGAACGCCCACAAGAAGCGCCGGGCGATCCTCGAGCAGGCCTCCGGCTACCGCGGTCAGCGTTCGCGCCTGTACCGCAAGGCCAAGGAGCAGGTCACCCACTCGCTGGTCTACAACTACAACGACCGCAAGAAGCGCAAGGGCGACTTCCGTCAGCTGTGGATCCAGCGCATCAACGCCGCTGCCCGCGCCAACGGCATCACCTACAACCGCTTCATCCAGGGTCTGAAGGCCGCGAACATCGAGGTCGACCGCAAGATCCTGGCCGAGCTGGCCGTCAACGACGCCAGCGCCTTCGCGGCGCTGGTCGAGGCCGCGCAGAAGGCGCTGCCGGCGGACGTCAACGCGCCCAAGGCCGCGTGACGCTGCGCCGGCCTTAGGCCGACGTGACTGAGGACCCGCAGGCTTTTGGCTTGCGGGTCCTGCCGTTGGGGCCCTCGGCTCCCGTTTCGGCTGCGGGGCGGTGGGGGCTGGTCGCGCAGTTCCCCGCGCCCCTGGGGAGCTGCGGCCGCCGGCGCCGGTGAGTGAAACTGTTGTTCGGCACGCCGAATTTCTCCTGAAGGTGAAGAAGATGCCCCCCGTCAGCCCCGAGCTGATCTCTCCCCGGTCCGCCCGTGTCGCCGCGGCGCGACGGCTCGTCAAGCGGAACTTCCGGGGCAAGGACCGGCTGTTCCTGGCCGAGGGGCCGCAGGCCGTGCGGGAGGCCGCCGGGCACCGGGCCGGCGGCGTCGCCACCCTCGTCGAGCTGTTCGCCACGGTCGAGGCCGCGGAGCGGTACGCCGACATCGTGGGGGAGGCCCGCGGCGCGGGCGCCCGTGTGCACCTCGCCTCCGAAGAGGTCATCGCCGACATCTCCACCACCGTCACCCCGCAGGGTCTTGTCGGGGTCTGCCGGTTCCTGGACACCCCGTTCGAGGACGTCCTCGCCGCCCGGCCCAAGCTGGTCGCCGTGCTCGCCCACGTCCGTGACCCCGGCAACGCCGGCACCGTGCTGCGCTGCGCCGACGCCGCGGGCGCCGACGCCGTGATCCTCACCGACGCCTCCGTCGACCTGTACAACCCCAAGGCCGTACGCGCCTCCGTCGGCTCCCTTTTCCATCTGCCCGTCGCCGTGGGCGTGCCCGTCGAGCGGGCCGTGCGGGGGCTGCAGGACGCAGGGGTGCGCATCCTCGCCGCCGACGGCGCGGGTGACCGCGACCTGGACGAGGAACTGGACAAGGGGGCCATGGGCGGGCCGACCGCCTGGGTGTTCGGGAACGAGGCCTGGGGGCTCCCCGAGGAGACCCGCGCCCTCGCCGACGCCGTCGTACGCGTCCCCATCCACGGCAAGGCCGAGAGTCTGAACCTCGCGACGGCCGCCGCCGTATGCCTCTACGCATCGGCCCGTGCACAGCGCGCCTCCGGAGGGTGCCGCTCCGTCACCGTCAGCTAGTAGGGTGGCGAACTCGGGCCCCTGCGCCGGCTGAGAGGTGGGGTACGGGCATGAGTGGCGTCGGCACGAGCACTGCGCCGGACGGACGGGACGTGCGCCGCACGCCCGCGCCCCGGCCCGTCGACGCCGCGGGGACCGACCCGGGGAGGGACCTCGGGACCGGCCTCGGTATCGACCCCGACCAGTTGCCCGACGGCCTCGTCGTCGCCGACGAGCAGGGCCGCGTCGTCTGCTTCAACGCCGCCGCCGCACGCATCACCGCCGTCCCCGTCGCCGACGCCCTCGGCGAGCCCCTGGAGAAGGCCCTGCCCCTGGAGGACCTGGAGGGCCGCCGCTGGTGGCAGCTCACCGACCCCTACGGCGGACTCGCGATCCGGGTACGGCAGCCCGAGCGCAACCTGCTGCTGCCGGGCGGGCGGGAAGTGCTCGTCTCCGCCCGGTACGTGCGCGCCGAACCCCTCGGGCCGGTCGGCCGGGTGGTCGTCACACTCCGGGACACCGAGGCCCGGCGCCGCACCGAGCGCAGCCACGCCGAGCTGATCGCCACCGTCGCCCACGAGCTGCGCTCCCCGCTGACCTCCGTGAAGGGCTTCACCGCCACGCTCCTCGCCAAGTGGGAACGCTTCACCGACGACCAGAAGCGGCTGATGCTGGAGACCGTCGACGCCGACGCCGACCGTGTCACCCGGCTCATCGCCGAGCTGCTCGACATCTCCCGGATCGACAGCGGACGCCTCGAGGTGCGCCGCCAGCCCGTCGACATCGGCGCGGCCGTCGGCCGGCACATCCAGGCCTACGTGGCCGCCGGACAGCCCGCCGACCGCTTCCTGCTGCGCATCGAGCAGCCGCTGCCCGCCCTGTGGGCCGACCCCGACAAGGTCGACCAGGTGCTCAGCAACCTGATCGAAAATGCCGTGCGCCACGGTGAGGGAACCGTCACCATTGACGTCACGCCCTCGGCGTCCCCGCGCGAGGGCGAGGAAACCGGCACATCGGTCACGGTGAGCGACGAAGGGCCCGGCATCCCGGAGGAATCCATGAACCGCGTCTTCACCCGCTTCTGGCGGGGCAGCAAGCGCGGTGGCACGGGCCTCGGGCTGTACATCGTCAAGGGCATCGTCGAGGCCCACGGCGGCGTCATCACGGTCGGCCGCGCGGCCGACGGCGGCGCCGAGTTCCGATTTACGTTGCCCGTGGGCGCACCGGCGTATCTCGCCTAGCGGCCCGCGGGCTCTTCGTATACCTCCACCCCGTTAGACTCGGCCTTTGGCACCTTTGTGCCCTGCACGCGGCCCGCGGGGAGTCTCAGCGAGTCTCACAGTCGCTGACGGGGACCTTCAGCCAGCCAATCGGAAGCACGGGAAGAGATGTCGGCACCGAATAAGTCGTACGACCCTGTAGAGGTCGAGGCGTTGAAACCGGAAGAGATCGAGCGCATGCGGGACGAGGCGCTCGCCGCCTTCGCCGCCGCGGACTCCCTCGACGCGCTCCACGAGGCCAAGGTCGCCCACACCGGCCCGGCCTCCCCGCTGTCGCTGGCCAACCGGGAGATCGGCGCCCTGCCCCCGCACGCCAAGGCCGAGGCCGGCAAGCGCGTCGGCATGGCCCGCGGCGCCGTGAACAAGGGCCTCGCCGCCCGCCAGACCGAGCTGGAGGCCGAGCGGGACGCCCGCGTGCTGGTCGAGGAGGACGTGGACGTCACGCTCCCGTTCGACCGCGTACCGGCCGGCGCCCGGCACCCGCTGACCACGCTCTCGGAGCGCATCGAGGACGTCTTCGTGGCCATGGGCTACGAGGTCGCCGAGGGCCCCGAGGTCGAGGCCGAGTGGTTCAACTTCGACGCCCTCAACATCGGCCCGGACCACCCGGCCCGCGGCGAGGCCGACACGTTCTTCGTGCAGGGCCCCGAGGGCGGCACCGAGTCCGGTGTCGTGCTGCGCACCCACACCTCGCCGGTCCAGATCCGCTCGCTGCTCGACCGTGAGCTGCCGGTCTACGTGATCTGCCCGGGGCGCGTCTACCGCACCGACGAGCTGGACGCCACCCACACCCCGGTCTTCCACCAGGTCGAGCTGCTCGCGGTGGACGAGGGTCTGACCATGGCCGACCTCAAGGGCACCCTGGACCACATGGTCCAGTCGCTGTTCGGCGAGGGCATGAAGACCCGGCTGCGCCCGAACTTCTTCCCCTTCACCGAGCCGTCCGCCGAGATGGACATGGTGTGCTACGTCTGCCGCGGCGAGTCCGTCGGCAACCCCGACCGGCCCTGCCGCACCTGCTCCAGCGAGGGCTGGATCGAGCTGGGCGGCTGCGGCATGGTCAACCCCAAGGTGCTGGCCGCCTGTGGCGTCGACCCGGAGAAGTACAGCGGCTTCGCCTTCGGGTTCGGCATCGAGCGGATGCTGATGTTCCGCCACAACGTCGAAGACATGCGAGACATGGTCGAGGGTGACGTCCGGTTCACCCGGCCGTTCGGGATGGAGATCTGATGCGGGTCCCGCTTTCTTGGCTGCGGGAGTACGTCGACCTGCCGGCGACGGAATCCGGCCGCGACGTCCAGGAGAAGCTCGTCTCGGCCGGGCTCGAGGTCGAGACCGTCGAGCACCTCGGCGCCGACCTCAAGGGCCCGCTGGTCGTCGGCCAGGTGCTGACCATCGAGGAGCTGGAGGGCTTCAAGAAGCCGATCCGCTTCTGCACCGTCGACGTCGGCACCGCCAACGGCACCGGCGAGCCCCAGGAGATCGTCTGCGGCGCCCGTAACTTCGCGGTCGGCGACAAGGTCGTCGTGGTCCTGCCCGGCGCGACCCTCCCCGGCGGCTTCTCCATCGCCGCCCGCAAGACCTACGGCAAGACGTCCCACGGCATGATCTGCTCGACCGAAGAGCTGGGCATGGGCGACGACGGCACCCACGGCATCATCGTGCTGCCGCCGGAGACCGAGGTCGGCAAGGACGCCATCGAGCTGCTCGAACTGGTCGACGAGGTCCTGGACATCGCCGTCACCGCCAACCGCGGCGACTGCCTGTCCATCCGCGGCGTCGCCCGCGAGACCGCGATCGGCTACGGCCTGCCGCTGCGCGACCCGGCCCTGATCGACGTCCCCGCCCCGAACGCCTTCGGCTACCCGGTGCAGGTCTCCGACCCGGTCGGCTGCGACCGCTTCACCGCGCGCACCGTCACCGGCCTGAGCCCCGAGGCGCGCTCCCCGATCTGGCTGCAGCGCCGTCTGCAGAAGGTCGGCATGCGCCCGATCTCGCTCGCCGTCGACGTCACGAACTACGTGATGATGGAGCTGGGCCAGCCCCTGCACGCCTACGACCGGAGCCTGGTCCAGGGCACCATCGGCGTGCGCCGTGCCGAGGAGGGCGAGAAGCTCGTCACCCTCGACGGCGTCGAGCGAAAGCTGCACGCCGAGGACCTGGTCATCACCGACGAGCGCGGCCCGATCGGCCTCGCCGGCGTCATGGGCGGCGCCAACACGGAGATCGCCGACCACGACGCCGAGAACGGGGCGAACGCCACGACCGGCGTGGTCATCGAGGCCGCCCACTTCGACGAGGTCGCGATCGCCCGCACGGCCCGCCGTCACAAGCTGTCCTCCGAGGCCTCCCGTCGCTTCGAGCGGGGTGTCGACCCGCAGGCCGCCGCTGCCGCCGCGCAGCGCACCGTGGACCTGCTGGTCCTGCTCGCGGGTGGCACGGCCGAGGCCGGCGTCACCGAGGTCAGCGCGCCCTCCGCGCCGCACACGATCACCGTCCCGGCGAACCACCCGGACAAGGTCGCGGGCGTGGTCTACGGCCGCGAGACCGTCGTCCGCCGCCTCCAGGAGATCGGCTGCGACGTCTACGGGCAGGACGAGCTGAACGTCACCGTCCCGTCGTGGCGGCCCGACCTCCTCGAGGCGAACGACCTCGCCGAAGAGGTCATCCGCCTGGAGGGCTACGAGAACCTGCCCTCCACGCTGCCCAAGCTGCCCTCGGGCCGCGGCCTGACCCACCGGCAGCGGCTGCACCGCCGCGTCGGTCGTGCACTGGCCGGTGCGGGCTACGTCGAGGCGCCGAACTACCCGTTCGTCGCCGAGCAGGTCTTCGACCAGCTCGCCCTGGAGGCGGACGACCCGGCCCGCCGCGTCGTCAAGCTGACCAACCCGCTCAACGACGAGGAGCCCGCGCTCCGTACGACGCTGCTGCCGGGCCTGCTCGGCGCCCTGCGCCGCAACGACGGGCGGGGCTCGCACGACCTGGCCCTGTTCGAGACCGGTCTGGTCTTCCAGCCGGGCGAGGAGCGGCGCGTCGCCGGGCACCTGTCCGTCGACGGCCGTCCCACCGACGAGCAGCTCGCCGCGCTGAACGCCGCGCTGCCCGAGCAGCCGCGCCACGTCGCCGTCGTCCTCGCGGGCGCCCGCGAGCAGGCCGGCTGGTGGGGCGCGGGCCGTCCGGCCGGCTGGGCCGACGCGGTCGAGGCGGCCCGGGCCGTCGCCCGCGAGGCCGGTGCCGAGCTGGTCGTGCGCAAGGGCCAGTACGGTCCCTGGCACCCCGGCCGCTGCGCCGAACTGGTCGTCGTCGCCGACGGGGCCGAGAAGGTCGTGGGCCACGCGGGCGAACTGCACCCGCGTGTGGTCAAGGCGCTGAGCCTGCCCGCGCGCACCTGCGCGATGGAGCTGGACCTGGACGCCGTTTCGGCCGTCGGCGACGGTGTCCCGCAGGCGCCGAGCATCTCCACGTTCCCGGTCGCCACGCAGGACGTCGCCCTCGTCGTCGACATGCCGGTCCCGGCCGCGCGGGTCGAGGCGGCGCTGCGCGAGGGCGCGGGTGAACTCCTCGAGTCCATCCGGCTGTTCGACGTGTACGAGAACGCGGAGCAGCTGGGCGAGGGCAAGAAGTCGCTCGCGTACGCGCTCCGCTTCCGGGCCGGGGACCGGACGCTGACCGTGGACGAGGCGTCTGCCGCTCGTGACGCGGCGGTCGCCCTGGCGGGCGAGCGGACCGGGGCTGTGCTTCGGGGCTGATCGCCGTCAGGTTTTCTGTTCGCGGCCGGCTGCGGGTTTTCCCGTGGCCGGCCGCGTCGTTCCCTGCGCCCCTTCAGGTCGGCTGACGCGGCTTTCGCGAGGCAGCCCACGACGAGCCCGGACCCGCGCCGCACGGACACCCCGCGGACCCGCGGCCGAGACAACGCGCCGCTGCCGCCCCCGCAGTCGCAGCCGGCCGAGACAGCGGCCGCACCCGGCCAAGCCGCCGCTTTTGGAGGGGGAGCCGGCGGCTTGGCCGTCCTCTTGCGAGGCACCTCAGTCAACCGGCCCGCCACTCTCCGCGACAGTGTGCACACGCTGCGGATGCGCGTACTCCGTTCACACCCCGTGTGAAAGCGGACACACTAGCCTGACTGCGCTGACTGCGCTGACGGGACCAGGCCACTCGGGGGGCAACCCATGCAGCCCAACACACTGCTCGACGCGATCCTGGACGAGGCGGGGATCTCGCACGCCGGTCTCGCCGCCCACGTCAACCAGGCGGGCCGGCGCCGGGGCCTCGCTCTCCGGTACGAACACACCGCTGTGGCACGGTGGTTGAAGGGCCAGCGGCCGCGCGGCCAGGTACCCGACCTGATCTGCGAGGTGCTCGCGGCCCGGTTGCACCGGCCGGTCACCCTGGACGACATCGGCCTCGGTGTGCCCGGCGAGCCGAGCAGTCCGCACGCCGGTTCGCTCTCCGGCTTCGTGGAGCGGGCCACCGCACTGTGGCGCTCCGACGAACAGCAGCGCCCGCACGTGCTCGGCGCCCCCACGGTGACCGGCACCCCCGCCGTCATGCCGGTGTGGGAGTGGGAGAACCCGCCCGAGGACGTGGACGTCTCGCGCGGCGGCCGGCACCGGGTCACCGCGGCCGACATCGAGATGCTGCGTGCCGCCCGCACGCACTACGAGCAGATGTACCGCAAGGCCGGCGGCATCGCGACCCGCACCCGGATCGTCGGCTTCCTCAACGCGGAGGCGGCCCCGCTGCTGCGCGGCAGCTACACCGATGCCACGGGGCGTCAACTGCACCGCGCGACGGGCGGGTTGGTGGCGGTCGCGGGCATCTGCGCCTACGACTCCGACGCGCACGGTCTCGCCCAGCGCTACTTCCACCAGGCGCTACGACTGGCAAAGGCCAGCGGGGACCGGGGGCTCGGGGCGTACGTCATCGCGCTGCTGGTCAACCAGTCCCTGTTCATGCGGGAGTACCGGCAGGCCGTCGCCTTCGCCGAGGCCGCGCTGCGCGCTGCCGGCAAGCACATCACCCCGGCGCTCGCCTCGGATCTGTACGCGATGCAGGCCAAGGCGTACGCCCACCTCGGCGATTCCAGCAGTGCGCTGTCCTGCATCCGGCGCGCGGAGACGGCCGCGGAACACATCCGGCGCGGCCACGAGCCGGACGAGACCGGCTACGTCCAGCCGGGGCTGGTCAATGTGCAGGTGGCCGAGGCGCTGCTCAGCCTCGGGGAAATCGCCGCGGCCGGGGACCACGCGGCGGCCGCGGTCGACAACCCCGCTCACGACCGGGGCCGGGTGCACCGGCTCGCCATGCTCAGCACCATCGAACTGCGCCAGGGCAATGCCGAGAAGGCGGTGGCCACGGCCGTGCGGATGGCCGAGCAGGCCCGCGGAATGGAGTCGCAGCGGCTGCGCGACAGACTCCGTGCGGTGCGCGAGCATCTGGTGCGGTGCGGCTCGGCCGGGACCGCCGAGGCCGCCGAACTCATCGACGGTGCACTGCGCGTACCCCTGTAGGCGCACTGTAGGTACACAGTCCCTGCTGCGATATTGCCACTTACTCGACGGAAGGTGGCAGAACCGTGCAGTGGACGAAACAGAATGAACAAACTGTGTATGCAAACCGGTGGTTCAGCGTCAATCTCGCAGATGTCGAGCTGCCGGACGGCCGGCACCTCGACCACTTCGTGATCCGGCTGCGGCCCGTGGCCGTGGCCACGGTGGTCAACGAGGCGGGCGAGGTCCTCCTGTTGTGGCGCCACCGCTTCATCACCGACAGCTGGGGCTGGGAACTGGCAGCCGGAGTTGTGGAGGACGGCGAGGACATCGTGAGTGCGGCAGCCAGAGAACTGGAGGAGGAGACCGGCTGGCGGCCGGGACCCCTGCGCCACCTGATGAGCGTGGAACCGTCCAACGGCCTGACCGACGCCCGGCACCACATCTACTGGTCCGACCGGGGCCAGTACGTCGGCCACCCCGTGGACGACTTCGAGTCGGACCGCCGTGAATGGGTCCCGCTCAAAGTCGTCCCCGACCTGATCGCCCGAGGGGAGGTCCCGGCCGCCAACATGGCGGCCGCGTTACTCCTGCTGCACCACATGAGGCTCGCCGAGGGCTAGCGGCCCAGTGCCGGCCAGATCGTCGCGACGAGGGCTCCCAGGGCCGTGAGCACGGCGACGGAGGGCAGCGGCCAGCGTGCGTGCTCCAGGGAGATCATGCGGGAGTTCAGCTCGTCGAGTTCCTTGACGGTCTCCTCGGTGCGATGGCTGAGCAGCGCCAGCCCTCCCTCGACCCGCACGTAGGCGACGTCGAGGCGGCGGCGTAACTCTGCGAGTTCTTCGTGAACCACAGGATGCTCAGGCTCGGCGGTCACGGGTTCACTCCCTTCCGTAGTCGGACGCGGTGGTTCCGCGTCCCTTGCATGCGCATGAAGAGTCAACTCGCCTGGTGGGCGCATGGGGAGCGTGTGCGAACGGCATATGCGAGCCCGGCGCGCACACGGTGTGTGAAACAGACGGGCCCGGCACCGGATCCGGTGCCGGGCCCACGGGGCCGTCGCTCTGCGTGGTCAGCCGTAGGTGTAGAAGCCCGAGCCGGTCTTCCGGCCCAGCCGGCCCGCCTCGACCATGCGCTGGAGCAGCGGGGGAGCGGCGTACAGCGGCTCCTTGTACTCGGTGTACACGCTGTCAGTGTGCGCGATTACTGCCCTCACCTGCGGGTTCATGGCCTGTTGCGGGCGTGCGGGGCGCCCAGGGATTTCTCAGGGACATTCGGTTGTGGATCTTGACTGAACCACTCGTCCATGGCGGCGAGGCCCCGCTTGCCCGCACCGGGCATGAAATGAGCGTAGTGCGTCAGTGTGGTCTGCGGCGAAGCATGCCCGAGCCACGCGGACACGCTCACGACCGACTCGCCTGCCTCAAGCTGGGTACTCGCGTATGTGTGCCGGAGGACGTGGAACATGTCCTCCCTGGAGAGTTCATAGATGGGGTACCGACGGCTGCGGCCACCGTACGTCCTGACTTTCTCGCCGACCTTCTTCAGGACACCGGCCGTTGCGAGTGCGGGCCGCCAGCTCAGCCTGTTCCACATCGAGTAGTTGATTCGATTGCCCTGCGAGGTGATCAGGACCAGCCGGACGGTGATCGGTTTGCGCTGTCGCGCTTCCAACTCGGTCGTCGGCGGCTCAGGGTTGCGCCACGGGAGCGTGCAGGCGACCGAAGGAAAGCGGCGCAGATGGTCCCGGACACGCTTGGCGAGGTTGGGGGAGAGGGGAACGTCTCGCGTCTTGCCGCCCTTGGGCAGGCAGAAGTACGGCCTTCCCTTGGAGTCCCACCGCAGCTGTCGGTGGACGTGTACGACACCGGCATCGAAGTCGAAATCCTCCTCGCCGAGGCCGAACGCCTCGCCCTGGCGCAGGCCGAGGCCGACACCGAGGTCCACCGCGATACGGTATCGATCCTGGAGGCCCGCCCGGACGGCCTCCACGGTCGGCCTGGCCCATGCCTTGGCCTTCCTCTTCGCGGGTTTGGGCGCCTTGACACTCCGGCGGGCCTTGCAGGGGTTCTTGACCAGCCGGCCGTCGTCGACGGCGGCTTCGAGGATCGTGGAAAGGTGGATCCAGATCACCTGGGCCGTGGACGCCTCGACCCGTGTCAGCAGTTGGGCCTTCCAGGTGCGCAGCACGGCAGCGTCGATGTCCCGGAGCGCGGTTGTACCCAGGAACGGGATGATGTGGTTCCAGATCTTGCTGCGCATGGGGGCGGCGGTCGACGGTTCGTCCGATCGGCCCGGCCACCAGTGCTTCTCGATGTACTGGACGAGGGGGATCGCCCCGTCGCGAGGGTCGACGAATTCGCCACGTGTGGTGTCGGTCTGCGCCTTGGCGAGCCACTGCTTCGCGTCTTCGCTCGTGTCGAACGAGCGGTCCCGGACGCCCGGGATGCCCTTCACCCGATAGCGTTTACCCTGGCCCCACAGGGCAGTTCGCTCCCGCTTACCGGTGTCCTTGTTGGGCTTCTTTTTGAGCCAGCGGTCTTCTATGTACCCCGCCAAGGGAACGTTCTCCTATGAACTCAGTTGGGTTATGGTCGTATGGCACGGTGGGAAGTTGGGCGCCGGGACGCCGAGAGACCGACGCACCGTCTTCGGGCTCGTGGACAGCCTTCAAGGAGTGGGTACGGCGCGCTTCATCGGGCCTTGGGTGAGAGGATTGAGAGCAGCGTTGGAACGTGAATCCGCCTGCTCCTGCGCTATGACCCACTCATTCAGCGCCGAGATCCTGTACATGACGCGGTGGCCCATACGGAAGCTCGGCGGACCCTGCCGTCGGTGACGCCAGACATACAGGGTGTTCGGTGAAATGCCAAGGTATTCTGCCGCCTTGTTCAGGTTCAAGAACGCGGCTTCATGCGTGGACGCGATCTGCTCATGCATGTCCGGTCTCCAGGGTGAGGAAAGTTGATGCACTCACGATCCGGAGAAGTCCGGTATTGGTGAAACCGGGAAATTGTGGTAGTGCACGTTTTGACTGCATCAGGGGGCTGAGGTACGACTGTTGATTTCGGGCTTAGCAGTCCATGACGCCGGGTCCTCCTATCTCGTTGAGCTGCGGTTTTGCCAGCACCCGTACGTTGGCATGGTGTTCGCGCAGGTCTCAAGTCATGGTCGTCTGCCTTGGGCGAACTGCCCTGAGGGTCAGCGACGGGTTGAAACGACGGCGGACCGATAGCCGCGGCGCTTCCGTCAAACGCCGGCTATGGCCTGTGTGATGTTGTGATCAACCAGTTCACTGGAGGAGGTCGTTGATCCAGATCATTAAGGTGCGGAGGTGGAGGCCGGGGAGGTAGGTCTCGGGCTGCGGCTGCCGAATATTTCATCCGACCAGGTCAGGCTGGCGCGCTGGGAAAGGTGGCTTCTGGCGAGCCGGTCTCGGCGGCGTATGTCCACGACGGCTGTGGGAAGGGCCTGCTCGGCGTGCGACGGCTTTCGCGGATGAAGCTCGCCACGTGATCTCCGGAGCGGCAACACGAGAACGTGCTGACTGCCGCCGCGTCTGTCGGGTGCCACATCATCGGCTGTGCCGACGACTGGGAGGTGTCGGCAGCCGAAGCTGGGCCCTCGGCTTCGCAATGAGAGGGGCTGTACGACGGTGGCTACAGCCGTGGATCGGCTCGGCTGCAACGTCGTGGACTGCTTGAACACCGGTTAGGGAGTCCGCTGGGGAGCCAGAGCCTTCTTCAAACCTTTGTGTACCCACGGCACACGACTCCGCCCTGACATCTCGTGTCGCATGCAGACCAGAACCCGGCGTACAGCCCGACTCGTCTGCCGCTGCCTGCGGCCTTGTCTGAGGAAGGGCCTCTAACCTGCGGCGGAGGCCCTTTCCGATCTTTCAGGGGCTCGCCGCGTTAGGCGGCGGAAAATCCCTCGGAAGTCCCTCGGACAGTGCTGAAAGTCCCTGAAAAGTCCCTGGACGGAGGGGAGGGCGAGGCCCCTGGGCTAGGGCGCGTATCGGGTCGTGATCAATATGCGGGATTCGCTCTCACTGTGAGGCGTGATCCGGTAGATCGTCTTGCGTGACGCGAGTACAACTGACGGATGCAGAGTGGGAGTTCATCGGGCCGTATCTGCCGATCGGCGAGTATGGCCCGTACCCCGAGCGGCTGCGGCAGCAGTTCGAGGGTGTGATCTGGCGGTTCAAGACGGGCGGGCAGTGGCGGGAGATGCCGGCGGAGTTCGGCGCCTGGTCGACCGTCCACAACCGCTTCCGGCAGTGGCGTGATGCCGGTGTCTTCGAGGCCCTGCTGGAGGGCCTGATCACGGAAGCCGCGAAGCGCGGTGAGGTGGACTTGTCCCTGGTCAGTATCGACTCCACCACCGCCCGGGCCCACCACGACGCGGCCGGGATGCACCTCGGCGAGGACGTCCTCACCGCCCTGGAGAAAGCCGCAGCCGAGGAGGAGAAGGCCAGGTCAAAGGGGGCGTCCTCGAAGAACAAAGCGGGCAGGAGGCCGAAAGCGATCCCGCGCGGGAAGAACGACGACGCATCCGGCGTCGGCGGAAACTCCGACTGAAGGCCGCGCTCCTTGGACGCTCCAGGGGCGGGCAGACCAGCAAGGTCCACCTCGCCGCCGAC
>NZ_JBSFXG010000019.1:0-183696 GCF_053595235.1 Streptomyces sp. NPDC002520
GTCAACGATACGACGTTGCTGCTCGGTCTCGACGGGGTGTCCGTCGCGAGGATCGAGTCACTGCCCGACGGGACGCGTCGGGTGCACCTGATCACCGCAGACGAGGCGGCGCGGGCCTGCCCGTCCTGCGGGGTCCTCGCCTCCCGGGTGAAGGGGCCGGCGGTGACCCGGCCGCGTGCGCGTCACCAGCTGATCAGTGAGCCTGCTGTTGTGCGGGTCATAGGTGTTGGTGATCCAGGCTTCGTTGGAGCCCGTGCCGATGGTCTCCTGCTGGACCCGGTCGAAGGCGTCGTAGGCCGTGGTCTGGGCGTAGCCGGAGGTGCTGCCCAGTCTGTAGGGCAGATCGAGAGCGCCGGAGTAGGCGTGGGTGACGGTCTCGGAGGGCAGGCCGTCGGCCCGCGGGGTAGATGTCGCGGAACGGCAGACCGGTGGTCGTGGTGTAGGTGTGGCGGAAGGTGCAGCTGGTGCCGAGTGTGCTGGGCGTCGTAGGTGAAGCTGATGGTCTTGTTGCGGGAGTCGGTGGCCTGGGTGAGGTTTCCGGCGTTGTCGTACTACAGGGTGGTGTGGCGGGCGCTGCAGGCCGGTGCGCAGCGCCTCCCCAGACCGTGCGCTGTACAAGCACCCGCTCGCGGGGCGGCTGACCGGCCGCCACTGCCCGGCACTTCGGCAGCGGCCGGTTCACTGCTCCGCCGCACCTGATCCGTAGCGCCGATGGCCAAGGGGCCACCGGGAGAGACTCGCAGCCGGCACTCGAACGAGCTGGCTCTCAGGCAGTCGCATGATCGAGCGGATGGGCCCGGACCGATGACCGCTCGATCACCGGCATGGGAATCAGGCGGCTGCCGGACGGTGCGCCGGGGGAGAGGAGGATTTCGACGGAGGCACGGCCCATGGCCTCGTGTGGCAGTCCGACAGTTGTGAGGCCGGGCCGGAGGTAGGAGGCGAGTTCGTCGTTGTCGAACGAGACCACGGAGATATCTTTCGGGACGGTCAGACCGTGATCGGCCAGGGCCTGGTACGCGCCGAACGCGAGGCGGTCGTTCATGCACAGCAGGGCTCGGATGTCGTTCCGGCGTTCGAGGAGCGCGTGGGTGACGTCGTAGCCGTGGTGGGGCTCCCAGTCCCAGCACGACTCCTCGGTGGCGAACTGCAGCCCTTGTCTGGCCATCTCCGCGCGGATGCCGGAAATCCGCTGCTCGACGGTGGTGGACCGGAAGAGCCCCTTCTCGGCCTCCGCGTTGTGCCCGATGAGGGCAATTCCTTCACGGTGGCCGGCGGCAGCGAGAAGTCTGACTGCTGAGGCACCTCCGGCGTGTTCGTCGGGAAGCACGGAGACGGGGTGCCTCTTGTTCGTGGCGTTGAGCATGACGACGCGAGTGGTCGACGGGATCTCGGGCACGAACAGTTCCCGGGCGCGCATGACAGCGAAGATGATTCCGTCCACCTGACGGTCAAGTACAGCGCCAATCGCCTCCGACTCACGTGCTGGGTCGCCTCCGGTCTCCAGCACGAGCATGACATGCCCCGCCCGCTGCGCGGCGTCCAGTGCTCCTCGGATCAGGCCGCTCGCGAAGCGGGTGGTGGCGACGACGTCGGAGATGAACCCGATGGTGAGGCTCTTGTCGGTTCGCAGGCTGCGCGCCGCGACGT
This sequence comes from Streptomyces sp. NPDC002520, assembly GCF_053595235.1. NCBI lineage: Bacteria > Bacillati > Actinomycetota > Actinomycetes > Kitasatosporales > Streptomycetaceae > Streptomyces > Streptomyces sp. NPDC002520. The sequence continues at coordinate 1,651 of NZ_JBSFXG010000019.1, forward strand.
TCGGCCGGTATCCGAGTTCGGCGGCCGCCTCGTGGACCCGGGCATGCGCGTCGGCGGAGAGCCGGGAGTCGGGCCTGCCGTTGAGGATCATCGACGCGGCGGTCGGGGACAGCCCGGCACGGCGGGCGACATCGGCGAGCGTGACGCGCTTGGGCGGCATGACTTCCTCTCGTGCGGGGCGACGGGACGGCGTGCGTGCCGGTCCCAAGACAATCACAACGTCCTGACCTCTGACTCCTTGACAGGGGGCATCCGGCATCCCAATATGAGCAGCGCTAAATGCTTTTAGCAGACAGTTTAGCCCGTTTGGCGGGGGTGTCGAACCCCGACCAGTGGCGGCACCCGCTTGTGGTGCGCAGAGGCATCTTCCACGAAGCACGCTCAGACCACGGAGTCTTGTACATGGCACACAAGTCGATCCGCCCCGGTGAGGGACGCAGAGCCGTATCACTCATGAGCCGGAGGCGGGCTGTCGCGGCCGCGGTCGCCGTCAGCGGGTTTGTCCTGGCCGGGTGTGCGCCGGGATCCCCGGAAGCGAGCCCGACCGCATCGGGCAAGGTGAGCCTGAAGCTCCCCTCCGACAAGATCACGATCAAGATCCAGGACGAAGCGGGCTTCCCCGTCACCGACAACCTGGCCGACGAATTCACCAAGCAGCACCCGAACGTCACCTTCAAGGTCGTCCGGGACAGCTTCGCCAACCTCACCGCCAACGCGCCACGCCTCCTGGCCAGCGCCGACGCGCCCGACCTCATCCGGCTTCCCACCATGGGGGACACCGTCAAGGACGGGCTCCTGACCAACCTCGACCCGTACTTCAAGGGCTACGGGTGGGACAAGTTCTCCGCCGGCCAGCTGGCCGCGTCCCGGATGAGCGCCGAGGGAGTCAGGGGCGAGGGCTCTCTGTACCAGATGGGCCTGGGATACAGCGTCACGGGCATCTACGTGAACCAGAAGTACGCCAAGCAGCTGGGGCTCTCCGGTGCGCCGTCGACCCTCGCGGAGCTGGAGCAGTGGATGGCCAAGGCCAAGGCGGCCAAGATCCTTCCCGTGCAGATCGGAATGCAGGACGGCGTGGGAACGTTCGCGCTCCAGTCGCTGATCAACCAGTACGGGGACAAGGCGGACCTGGTGAACTGGATGTTCAACAAGCCCGGTGCCACCTTCGATACCGAGGCCAGCCTCAAGGGCGCCACGACCTTCAAGAAGTGGGCCGACGCAGGGTACTTCCCCTCCGACGTGAACGCGATCAACTACACGACGATGGTGTCCAACTTCCAGGCGGGCAAGGGTCTGTTGATGTTCGACGGAAACTGGGACGCCGCGAAGACCGACAAGGCGATGGGGGAAGGCGCGGCCCGGTTCGTCCTGGTGCCTCCGGCTACCGCCGGTGGTGCGCACGTGGCGATGGGCGCTGCGAACTCCTTCGCCATCCCGGCCAAAGCGAAGCATGCCGACGCGGCGGCGTTCTTCCTGGACTGGATCCACACCGACCCCAAGGCCCGTCAGATCGTGGTCGACGTCACGGGCGCCTCCCCGGGTGGAGATCCCTCGCAGAAGCTGCCCAAGGTGAAGGACGGTTCGCTGATCGCGCAGGCCCTCACGGCGTCGGCGAAGGTCGGATCCGATGACGGGTTCGTCGACTTCATGGCCAACACCACGGCGGGCATCTACGCGGGCGCCTTCCAGCCGGACGAGCAGAAGTTGCTGACCCGGCGCATGGAACCCAAGGCTTTCGTGGCGGCGATCCAGGAGTACTACGCCAAGGAGTTGGCGGGCTGATGGTCAACGATGTCTGTAAGCATGAGGACCCGAAGCCGACCGCGGCACTGCGGCAACCCGACATGGGCGCTCATGCTGCGGGCGTCGGAAGGTCCTCCGGTCAGGCCGGCCGGCCCTCCGTACGAAGGGCGGCCCGCCACCGGAGCGTCATCGGCTGGCTCTTCGTCCTGCCGGCACTGGCGTTCTTCTGCGCCTTCGTGGTCTACCCGTTGATCACCGCCGTGCAGTACTCGTTCTACCGCTGGAACGGCATCGGCGCGTCGACCTGGGTCGGCGTCGACAACTACGTCCGGGTCTTCACCGATCCGGAGCTGTTGATCTCGATCGTCAACGCGCTGGTCCTCATCGTCTTCTTCACGGTGATCCCGGTTGCCAGCGGCCTGGCCCTGGCGACCCTGATCCGCACGATGCGGCCCGGTCCCTTCGCCACGGTCGCCCGCACGGTGCTGTTCCTTCCGCAGATCATCCCGCTGGTGGCCGCAGGTATCGCCTGGTCGTGGATGTACGCGCAGACCGGCACGATCAACACCATTCTCGACTCCGTCGGCCTGGGCTTCCTCTCACGGTCCTGGCTGGCGGGCTTCGGGACCGCTCTGCCCGCCGTCGGCCTCATCGGCTCCTGGGTACTGACCGGCCTGTGCACCATCCTGCTGCTCACCGGCATCGGAAAGATCGCCACCTCCCTCTACGAGGCGGCACGGCTCGACGGGGCGGGCTGGTGGCGAGAATTCGCGACGGTCACCCTTCCCGGGCTGCGGCAGGAGATCGTGGTGCTGGTCACCATCACTGTCATCGCCGCGCTGAGCAGCTTCGACATCATCTACACCACCACCAAGGGCGGTCCGGGAACCAGCACGCTCGTCCCCGGCATCTCGATCTTCCGCCTCGCCTTCACCCAGAGCGAAGTCGGCCTGGCGTCCGCCTTCGGCATCATCCTCCTCGCACTCGTCCTCCTGGCGGTGCTGCCGATCCAACTGCTGGGAAGGGAACGCGACTGATGGTCGTCAACAAGACGGAAGCGGTCATCGGACGCATCGTCCTCGTCCTCGTACTGATCCTCACTCTGCTGCCGCTCGCCGGGATGCTCTCCGGAGCCCTGCAGCCCGCGGATCGCATCCCTGACGGATTCTCCTGGCCCAGCGATCCCCAGTGGGGCAACTTCGTCGTCGCCTTCCAGACCGCGCATGTCTGGGAACTCCTCGGCTCCAGCACCCTGATCATCCTCGGCGTCGTGCCGCTCAGCCTGCTCCTGTCGACGCTGGCCGGCTACGCCCTGGGCAACCTGCGCATTCCCGGCGGGAGATTCGTGTTCGTCCTGCTCCTGCTGGGGCTGACCATTCCCTTCGAAGCGATCATCATCCCGATCTACTACGAGATCAGCGCCATGGGACTGCTCAACACCCAGTGGGCGATCATCCTTCCGCTGATCGGGCTCTACATGCCCTTCAGCGTCGTCTGGATGCGTGCGCACTTCGTCGGCGTCCCCACCGAACTCTCCGAAGCGGCCCGGATCGACGGGGCGAGCACCTTCCAGGAGATCCGCCGCATCCAGATTCCACTGGCCATGCCCGCCCTCTCCGCCCTGGCCATCCTGCTGTTCCTGTGGACCTGGAACCAGTTCCTCCTCCCTCTGGTCCTGGTCGACGATCCCGACAAACGCACCATGGCCGGAGCCCTGGGAGCGTTCCAGGGGCAGTACCTCAACCAGCTCCCCCTGCTGTTCGCGGGCGCGCTGATCATCATGCTGCCGACGATCGTGATCTACGTCATCTTCCAGCGCCAGTTCATCAAGGCGCTTCTCCAGGGCGCGGTCAAAGGCTGAAGCGCACCTCCTCCATCCCTCCCATCGATCCGGCCTGCTCACGACGACAGCCGCAGCCACAAGGACAATGCATGGCATTTCGCCTCGACCACGCCTGGGTGTGGGACTTCTGGTTCGCCGATGACGGCGACACCTTCCACCTGTTCTACCTCCACGCACCCAAGAACCTGGGCGACCCGGAGCTGCGCCACCGCAACGCCCGGATCGGGCACGCCACCTCCGTCGACCTGGTCGACTGGCAGGACCACGGACGGGTCTTCGGCCCCGGACAACCCGGCACTTTCGACGAGACCGCCACGTGGACGGGCAGCGTGCTCCGCGGACCCGACGGCGTCTGGCGGATGTTCTACACCGGAGCCCGCTTCCTCGACGCCGGGGGCAACGTCGAAACCATCGGCGTGGCCACCTCCCCGGACCTGCACACCTGGACGAAACAGCCCGGGCCGCTCATCGAGGCGGACGGGCGCTGGTACGAGAGGCTGGGAGACTCCAGCTGGCCGGAGGAGGCATGGCGCGATCCCTGGGTCTTCCCGGACCCGGCCGGTCACGGCTGGCACATGCTCATCACGGCCCGGGCCAACCACGGTGCTGACGACGACCGGGGCGTGATCGGGCACGCGACATCACCGGATCTTCAGGCATGGACCGTCCGGCCACCGCTCAGCCGCGTGGGCGCCGGCTTCGCCCACCTGGAGGTCCCCCAGATCATGACCGTCGACGGCGAGTCCGTACTGCTGTTGTCCTGCGACACTCCACGACTGTCCGCCGCACGGCGCAAAGCCGGCCAGGTCGGAGGTGTCTGGAGCGTTCCAGCCGCTGCGGTCCTGGGCCCGTACCCGGTGGAGGACGCCACGTTGGTCGTCGAGGAATCCCTCTACAGCGGGCGCCTCATCGAAGACCGAACCGGCAGAACCGTGATGCTCGCCTTCGACAACTCCACTGTCGACGACAGGTTCGCCGGCTCGATATCCGACCCCATCCACGTGAGCTGGTCACCGGAGCGGCACGGCATCGCCCCCTTGGCCCTCCAGAGCAAAGGCACCCCGGAATGAGCACCCGCATCGAGGGCAGCACCGCCCCAGGCTTCGCGCCCCTCGCGGAAGCCTTCTCCACCGCTTTCACCGGCCATGACGCCATGGGCGCGGCACTTTGTGTCCGGGTGGCCGGCGAGACAGTCGTTGACCTGTGGGGCGGGATTGCCGACCCGCGCGACCGCTCGCCCTGGACGAAGGACACCACCAGCGTCATCTTCTCCTGCACCAAGGGCCTTGTCTCCATCCTCGCGGCGCGTCTCGTGCAGGACGGCCTTCTCGACTACCAGACTCCCGTCGCGACCTACTGGCCCGAGTTCGCCACCGAAGGGAAAGAAAAGATCACGGTCGCCGATCTTCTCGCCCACCGGGCCGGGCTCTCGGCACCACGCGATCTCCTGAACGTCGAGGACGTCATCGACTGGGATGTCGTCACGGATCGCCTGGCAGCCCAGCAACCACTGTGGACCACCGGCCAGGGGCACGCGTATCACGCCCTCACCCACGGCTGGCTCGCCGGTGAGGTCATCCGCCGGATCACCGGCAAAACGGTCGGCCAGTACTTCGACGAGCTCATCGCCGCACCGCTGCAGGCCGACGCGTGGATCGGCATCCCCCGCGGGGCGCGGCACAAGGTCGCCCATCTGCGGGCCGGAACGAGCCTCACCGCGCTCGTTGCTCAACAGGCAGCGGCGCGCGTTGCCGGCGAGATCGACTGGACCGAGCGGGCCATGACCCTCGGAAACGCGTTCCCGCCGGAACTCGTCGACGCCACCGGCGGTTTCAACGACCCCCGTGTCCAAGCGGCGGAGCTGCCGGGAGCGGGCGGCATCGCATCCGCCCGGGCGCTGGCCTCGATCTGGTCATCCACCGTGGTGGAGACCGACGGAGTGCGGCTGCTGGATGCCGGCACGGTCACTGACGCCACGCGACCGCAGACCGAAGGCCCCCCGATATTCGGCGGACAACCCCCTTTCCCGCGGTGGGGCATGGGATTCCAGCTCCCCTCCCTCGCCCGCGAATTCCTCGGGCCCGCCTCCTTCGGACACGACGGCGCCGGCGGGCAGGTCGCCTTTGCCGACGCGACACACCAGGTCGGATTCGCCTTCCTGACCAACCTCATGGAAGCGGGACCGGACCACCGCGCCACCGCGATCGTGGACGAACTCCGCCGCATCCTCCGCAAGTAACGCTGGGGTGGAGGCTGGGGTCCGGCCCAGGGGTGTTGCGGTTTCGTCGAGATGGGGCAATTGCCCGGGGTGCGTTGCCAGCGCGCAGTTGTGCGGCACGGGAAACGTGGTGCGACCACACCATCCCCAACCCGTCCAGCTGCTTCACCCGCCCCGGATCGAGATGCCTCGCCTTGTGGAACCTCCGCTGCTCCGCGGGCCATGTCCCGAGCGGAAGTCCGGCCGGGCCCAGTCATCGGGGATGACGTAGCCGTACGGCATCCGCAGCGCTCCGCGCCGTGTCTTTCAGCGACCGGGGCGGCGGCCTGGAGACTGCGGCGGGTGTGGTGGCGGTGGCGGGATGGTGGTCGTGCTGGGTGCGGTCTCCGGCCAGACCAGTAGGACGGGGCAGGGGGCGTGGTCGACGATGAAGCGGCTGGTGGGACCGAGGCTGCGGGGTTCGAGGTGGGTGCGGTCGCCGTCGCGGGCGAGGATGAGAAGGTCGGCGCCTTCTGCGGCGGCCACGACTTCTCGTTCGACGCTGCCCGAGCGTTCTTGCCGGGTGCACGGGCGTCCCAGCTGCTCGGCCGCACTGGCCAGGAGCTGTTCGGCAAAGGCGGCGGCCAGGTGTTCCACGGCGGTGCCGGGGCGCGGTCGGGGCGTGCGCGGCCCAGCAGCCCGGCGTAGGCGCCGTGCGCGGCGCCCGGCACCTCGTGGCCGGTGACGTGCAGCAGCACCAGGTCAGCGTTGGCAGGCGTGTGGGTGCGGGCGGCGTCGACGCAGGCGCTGCACGCCGCCGGCGCCCTGGACCGGTCGAGGGCGGTGCTCGACGGCTCTCACGTGCGGGCCATGAAGGGCGGCCCAAAACCGGACCGAGCCCGGTCGACCGTGCCCGAGCAGGCTCCAAAGATGCTGCACTGGTTCCGCCGATTACCCATCCACTGGGAGATACGCGACGACACCCACGAAGCGTTCCTCAGCCTGGCCTGCAGCATCATCTGCTGGCGACGACTGAGGAACCTCGCACTTTGTTAGGAGTTCTCAGCCGCCGGCGACTGCGGCAGCTCCCGGACCAGGCGCTTGATCATGTTGCGCCCCTCGGTCACTTGCAGCCTCGGGTGCTCGAAGGCCAAAACGCCCACCCCGGCCATGCCGATCTGCACGCGAAGCGCCTGCGCAGCGCCGGGGATCAGTTCCGGCTCACCGACCCAGGCGACTTGATCGAGCGCGAAGGAATGCAGCATTTTGCCGGGTTTGCCCACCATGACCCCACCGACCGAGAAAACGAGCAGCCGCTGGTCGGTCAACGCGATGATGACCCGGCCGGGCAGCCGGAGCGGCACATCCGGCGCCGCCGCCCGTCCGCGCGAGGTGATCACGGCCATCGTGGCCGCACCGGCCGACCCGGCGAGACCGGCCGCGCCGCCGATCATCGTCGTGCGGACCCCGCCGACCCGGAAGGCCAGTACCCCGTAGAGCACCCGCTCACCAGGCAACTTCGCGTCCGTGAGCCTGAGTTCGACCTTCTCTGTCATCGTTCTCGCCATGGGATTGCCTCCCCCTCGCTTGGTCAACGGAGCAAATCTACGGGCACCAGGCCGACGTGTCTGAACAGCAGCAGCCGATGGTGCGCGCCGGCAATCGGGCCACCCGCCACGGCGACGATCAGGGCCGACGCGGTGGACCCTTCCTCGCCCGGCTATCGCGTGCCGAAGAACTTCCGCAATCCCCGGGGCGATGTCCACTGCAGGTGTTCGAGCGCGGCGGTCGTGAAAGCGTCCTCGTCGCATGCCACCCCCGTACGCGGCATGGATGCCCGACAGCACTTTCCGGTCGTCTAGACGCTTGCGCCCTGGATGATCCGGACGGCGCGGCAGCAACGGCTCGATCCGCGCCCACAGCTCATCGGACACGATCCACGGAAGCTGCTCACCCTTTCTCACATGAAGACTAACGCTCCATCAGACGCCAACATGTCAAGGCAAGAAGCGTCATTACGTTAGGAGTTCTTAGGGTGTCAGCCGCGGCCATGCACGGCTCGATCCTGTCCTTGCACGAGTGCCGGACCTTCTCGTCCTGCTCGGGGCTGTCCAGGGTGAAACTCCGGCCGTCGATCCGTTTCTTCAGAATCTCGCGGGTGTCGAGCCTGGGGGTGTCGAGGGGATGGGGCTCGGTGTCGAGGTGGACGACGCGTTGTGCGAGGTCGAGGTCGGTGGTGCGAAGGCGCAGGAGACCGAGGGCCGGGGACTGGGCCGCCGTCTGATGGCCGAGTTCCTCTGTCGAGCGAGGCGACCGCAGGTATCGGCTGACCGGATCGGTCCGCTTCGGGACCCGATGCGGCCTGTCGCCGCCCCGTCCGCACGGCTGAGGCTTGGGACATGACCCGAGCACTGATCGTCATCGATGTCCAGGAGTCCTTCCGCGCCCGTCCGCTGTGGGAAGCGATCTCCGACCCGAAGATCGCCGACAAGGTGAACCGACTGGTCCGGCTGGCCCGCCGGGCCGGGGACCTGGTGGTGTGGGTACTGCACTCCGAGCCCGGGAGCGGCGGTGCCTTCGACCCGGCCCTCGGCCACGTCCGGCTGCTGGAGGAGCTGGAGCGGCGGGAGGACGGCGAGCTGCTGATCCACAAGACCTCGCACAACGCCTTCACCACCACCAACCTGCAGCAACTCCTCACCGAGCACGGGGTCCGTGAACTCACCCTTTGTGGTATCCGCACCGAGCAGTGCGTGGAGACCACCGCACGCGTCGCGAGCGACCTCGGCTACGTGGTCACCTTCGTCGTCGACGCGACCGCCACCAACCCGATCCCGCACCGCGACGCCCCCGCCGACCAGAGCGTCGCCGAACTACTCGCCGACCCCCGTACCCTGCCCGCCGACGAGGTCGTCCGGCGCACCGAATACGCCCTCGCCGGCCGCTTCGCCACCATCGCGACGGTCGACGAGGTGGAGGCCGCGGCGGATCTTCGGGCATGATGACCGAATAGTGAGCCACGTCGTCTTCTTCCTGGTGCCCGGAGTCCACCTGCTGGACCTGGCCGGCCCCGCGCAGGTCTTCTCCACCGCAGCCGACTTCGGGCACCCCTACACCCTCACCTATGTCGCCGAGCGGCAGCAGGTCCCCACCGCCCAAGGGCTGCCTCTGGTGGCCGGGCCCGACTGGCCCGAACTCGGGCCCGAGGACCTGATCGTGGTCCCCGGCTGGCGGGCCGTCACCCTTGCCGACTCGCCTGACATTGGCGACGCCTCCCTGAAGGTCCTGCGGGACCACCACACCAGGGGCGGGACGGTGGCCAGCGTCTGCGCCGGCGCGGAGGCACTCGGGCGGGCCGGCCTGCTCAAGGGCCGCCGCTGCACCACCCACCACGACGTGCAGGACGAGCTTGCCCTGCGCCACCCCGGAGCGGTCGTCGTCCGCGACGTTCTGTTCACTGCCGACGACCGGGTGATCACCTCGGCCGGCATCGCCAGCGGCATCGACCTGGCCTTGCACCTCGTCGCCGGCCGGCACGGGCCTGCCGTCGCCGCCCAGGTCGCCCGGGACATGGTCGTCTACGCCCGCCGCAACGGCCACGAGCCGCAGTCCAGCGCGATGTTCCGGCACCGGTCCCACCTCGACGACACCGTGCACCGCGTCCAGGACCTCATCGACACCCGCTTCGACCAACAGCTACCGCTGCCCAGCCTGGCCTCGGCCGTCGGCGTCAGCGAACGCACCCTCACCCGGCTCTTCAACCGCGCCACCGGCCTCACCCCGCTGCGCTACCAGCAGACCCTGCGCCTGGAACGCGCCGAGCACCTCATCAGCCACGGCGCCACGGTCGACGCCGCCGCCCGCTCGGTCGGCTTCGAGGACGCGCGCATGCTGCGCCGCCTGCGCGCCCGCGCGGCCTGACGACGGCCAGCAGAGCCGACCCGTGTCGGTGCGGGCCAGCGGCGCGCTTTTCCTGGACTGATTCGCTGGCCAGCGCGTCTTTCCTGGGCCAGCCTTCCTACGGGTGATGAGGCCGAGTCGGCTCCGCGAACTCAGTCGTGACGGGCGAGGTTGACCGCGGGGATGAGCGGGATCACGGCCAGGACAGGGATAAGCACCAGGTCAGAGAACACACCGAGGAGCAGCCCGCCCAGCATCACGCCGACGATCGAGCCGCTGGCCATCACCAGGGTGGAGCGGTGGTGGCGCGCGGCACCTCGAAGCTGCCGTCACGGTTGTAGCGGGCAACGGCCAGCAACATGGTCGGTAGCGACACCAGCACGGACAGGTTTCCCGCCGTCTTGATGCCACGCTGAACAGCAGCACGATCGTCGGGATCAAGCAGCTCCCCCCGGCCACGCCCTTGATCGCCGCGACCACCCCGATGCCGAACCCGGCTACGTCCCCGGTGGGCAGCTGCGCCGACAGCGGCGGCGCGAGTGTTTTAGGGCAGTGATGTGCGTGACCAGCAGGGCCGTGGCCATGAGCACCATCAGCCCAGCCAGCACCCTGTAGAGAGTAGAGCCGCGCATCCGCACCGCCCAGGACGCTTAACCCCAGGCACCCGCCAGGCTCCTGGCCGGCAGGTTGACCGCGACAGACCAGTGAGCGGCCACCTTGGCGGCCGACAACCGCTGTCAGACAGGCGGGCAGCGCGACCATCGGGACCCGGCGGCGCACGCTGAGCCTGTCGGTGCTGTGGCAGACGGCGATCCCGGTCGCTCTGGGCCTGCTGCTGGCGTCGGCGGTGGGGGTGGCCCTGGGTGCGTTCCTGCTGAAGATGGCCGACGCCACGGTGAACGGGGGTGAGCGTACTGAGCATGGCCTGCATCGGCGCGGGCGTCGTACTGCTGGTGACGCTGCTCAGCCTGCCTCCGCTGCTGCGGCTGGACGGACTGCGCACCGAGTAGCAGACGGCCACCCGCATTCATGGACCGTACTCCTTCACCAGCCGCCGGGCCTGGGCGAAGGCACTGGCCTTCACTGGCTTGCGGCAGCGCTCCTTGAAGACCTCCGCGACCACCGTGCGGCGCTCGCGGCTACGTCAGGAAGCGGCGGATCAGCTCGCCGGTCTCCTCGGGGCGTTCGAGATACAGCATGTGGCCCGCATCGAGTTCCGCCACCGTCAGGCGCTCGCCCAGTGTCGCCCGGCACGCCCGGACGTACTCCGCGGAGACGAAGCCGGATCGCCCGGCGATGACGAGGAGTGTGGGCACGGTGGCGGGCGGAGTGACGGCCGGTCCCGCCATCTCGGAACATGCCGTCACGACGGCTGCGGGCTCGAAACGCCACTGCCACCGCCCATCGCCACGTCGTACGAGGTGCTCGGCGACCTCCTCTTCCACGGCCGCGGCGGAGGCGGCCGGCCAGGCCGACCTCCGCTCCGCGCGCGCTTGTTCCGGGTCCGCGAAGAAGCCGGAGCTCAGCGTCCGGCGGGCCTGATCGTGCATCCGCCCGGCGGGCAGGCTGACCGAGGGGTCGAGCAGGACGATCCGGCCGACGCGTTCGGGGGCCGCGTGGGCCAGGCGCAGCGCGATCAGCCCGCCGTACGAGTGCGCGAGCAGCTCCACACGGTCGAGGTGATGGGCGTCCAGCACGGCGAGCATGTCCGCTACATGGGCTTCGGTGTTCCACGGCGGGGCGTGGTCGGAGCGTCCATGGCCGCGCAGGTCCGGCGCGATGACCGAGAAGTCGTACAAGGACGTCTCGGCGATGCGCTGCCAGCGAGCGCCGTGCCCCCTGATCCCGTGCAGCGCGAGCAGTGCGGGTCCTTCGGCTGCACCGTAGTGACGGACGTACAGCGCCGTCACGCGTGTCCGCCTTCGTCGATGCCGGGTGCTTGGGTCATCTGCTGACGTGGTGTGGCGGAGCGGTAGGAGTGGCCGAGTTCCGGGCCGAGGCCGAAGTAGTGCCGGAAGCTGTAGATGAGCGGGCTCCACACGGCCGGGTCGATGTGATCGGTACCGGGGACGACTATTCGGGGGTCGGCGTGCACCTTCAGCACGTGGGCCTCGACGATGAGGAACTCACCGGAGGCGTCCGGCCGGATGTGCTCGGCTCGTGCCTCCAGCTGGAGTGGGCATCCGTCAACTCTCGGCGGCCGGACCGTATGGGACGGGCGGCTGCTCAGCCCCGCCGCGCTGAACTTGTCCTTCTCGAAGCGGCAACCGTCGTGCTTGGTCGGGGGGACCGGATGGCGGCCGGTGAGCGGAGCCAGACGCTCCACGGCCTGCCACTGACCGGGGGCGGCGATGTTGATCACGAGTTCGGGGCGGGCGGTGAGGTTGTGCGCGGTCTGGCCGTCCGGGCCCAGGCCGAGCACGATCACCTGTCCCAGTGCCCATGCGGAGGAAATCGGCGCGAGGTTGACGGAGGCGTCCGGGTTCTCGGTGGACAGGAGTACCACGGGAGTGCCGAAGTACAGAACGCTCGGCGCTATGGAGACACAGGGGTCGGTGCCGGAACCGGGCCGGACGAGGGGCTCAACGATCTTCATGATCGAAGCGTAGGGGCGGATAACTTCGGCACCCGCCGAACCGTTCCCGTCCCGTGAGACCCGGAACAGAGTAAAGGAACGATCGTTCTTGACTGGTCATTCCTAAACTGTGTACGGTCATTCCATGGGACGACCGAGAGGATTCAACGAGGCTGACGTAGTCCGGTCGGCGGCGAAACTCTTCGCAACCCGGACCTACGACGGCACATCCGTCGACGACCTGGTGTCACACCTCGGTGTACACCGCAACAGCCTGTACAAGACGTTCGGCAGCAAACGCGGGCTCTACCTGGCCGCGCTGAAGTGGTCCCTGGACCACGAGGTCACCGGGCTGGCCGAGCGCGTCGCCGAAGCGGGCGGCCACGCGGAAGTGACGCAGGAGGCCCTGGCCGACGCGGTCACCGGAACAGAACTCGACCTGGTCCTGCTGGCAGCGGTCGAGCGGGCACCGGTGGACGCCGAGGTGGCACGACTGGTCGGCAAGGCGTTCACCGTGCTGGACAGGGCAGTCGGTGACGCGGGCCGCGCGGCCGGGAACGGTGACGCCCGCGCCGCTCCCGCAGCGGCCACCGCACTGCTCATCGGGCTGCGCACACGGGCCAGGTCCGCCACGACCGACGAGGGCATCATCCGAGCCGGCGTCGACCTGGCACAGCGCCTCGGCCGACCCTGACACTCTCACAGCAAAGGAAGCACCATGGCACACATCAGCATCGACGACGGCAACCTGATCGTGGAGATCGAGGGGCTGGACAAACTCTGGGCGCTCAAGAGCCGCCTGACCATTCCGCTGGCCCACGTGCGCGGCGCCACGGCTGACCCCGGAATCGTCAAGGAGCCCAAGGGGCTCCGTTCCCCGGGCACCCATGTCCCGGGCGTCGTCACCGCCGGCACCTTCCACGTCGACGGCGAACGGGTCTTCTGGGACCTCCGCGACCCGGCGAAGGCGGTGGTCATCCAACTGGCCGACGAGCGCTACGCCCGCCTCGTGATCCAGGTTTCCGATCCCCGCGCGACGGTGGCACTCGTTGAAGACGCCCTGCACAACTGACCCCGCCGTGCGCGGCGGCGACGGGGTCGGCGGCCGCGGTGAACGTCCCGGCCAGTGAACCCCTTGTCGAGGACCTCCGCCGCCCCTGGGAACGGCCCGCCGAGCCCCGTCGGCTCACCCCCGCCCGGGTCCGCCGCGGGTTCCGCCACCTCCGCGTGAACACCGCCCGTCCCGCCGGTGTGCCCCAACCCTCCCGGCCCGGGCCGGGACGCCCACCCGGCTCGAAGAATCGCAGGCCAGCCCCACGCTACGAGCCCGGGAAGACCGTGAAACGAGCCGAAACCTCACCGAACACGTCCGCTTGAAACAGCAGCGAGGTGCCCTCCGGCCGCCTCGCGGTCCTGGGATGCACTGAGGATGTGTGCAGCGATCACGTTGCTTGCAGCGCCCCGAGAAGCGGAGTTCACGCTGGCGACTCGGCCTGCAGCTGAAACGGTCCGGGACCGAAGCGTCGGCCCGACCTGACAGAAGTTCCCAGTCAGCTCCTCCGTGGCCCCTCAGCCGTTCAGCCGCAAGGTCCACACCACCGTCATCTCGCCCGTGACAGCCCCGTCCTCGCGCTGAATGGCGATACCGACAGGAAACTCCGGTCGCTCGCCCGCGTCGAGTTCGGCAATGACCTCGGCCGCCGGGCGGCCCAGCGTCGCCGTGGCCGTTACCGGGCCCATGGCCAGCTTCTTGTAGTCGATCTCGGCCCGAACCGCGAGCGGCACCGCACGCGAGAGTTGATCGCCAAAGGCTGTGAGAACGATGGCACCGCTGGCGGACTCGGCCAACGTGAACATGGCGCCCGCATGGGGGCCGCCAACGTGATTGTGGTAGCCCGGCTGGTCCGGGAGCCGGAGCACGGCGCGCTCCGGGGTGACCTCGATGAACTCCAGGTTCAGGGTGCGCACCATCGGGACCGCGGCGGCCAGCATTTCGCCCATCGAGGCGGTGTCAACTGTCATGAGCGAGATGTTACTGATGGGTAGTGGAGCTGGCCAGCCCTGCCTACGCCCCGCGTTCGGCTCGAAAGAAGCCTCTCGGGTCACGCACCCTCTCCGTCGCCGGGAGCGGCAGCTCGACGCGGAACACCGGCGTGTGGGTATCGGTCATCCCGCCCCGGCGTGCGGCCCGCCCACGTGGTTGTGGTAGTCGCCCTGGTCCGGCAGGGACACCACGGCCTTGTCCGCGGCGGTCTCCACGAACTCCAGGTTCAGGGTCCGGGCCATCGGCACGGTGGCGGCGAGCATCTCGCCGATCGACATCTGGTCTGCGCTCATGCCGTCATGTTACTCGTGGGTAGCAAGGCCTGACCAGTGCCCCGCACACCAGAGCGATCATCGCTGTATCGTTGCGGCCCATGTGGCCAGGGGAACAGCCGCCGGGAAGCGGCCAGCAGCACAATCCGTACCTGCAGCCCGGCCACGGTGGGCCCGGCGCCTACGCCGGTCAACAGCCGCCCGCCCCTTGGCCGCAGCCCCCGGCCGGGCCTGCGGCACCGCAGCCGGGCGGCGGTCGCACCAAGGTGGTGGCGGTCGTCGCGGCGGCGGCCGTGGTCGTCGCGGCGTGCGTGACCGGGATCCTGGTGCTGGGTGGCAAGAACGACGACGAGGCCCGCCCCGGCCCCGCCACCTCCTCGCCCACCGCCTCCTCCTCCACCACGACCACCCCTTCCGTCACGGACAACCCGCGCGCGGCGGACCGCGCCCCGAAGCCGACGGTCGACGGCTGGAAGGTCGTGGCGAACCCGGTCACCGGCATCGCCTTCGACGTCCCCGCCGAGTGGCAGGTGCGCTCCAAGTCCTGGATCACCTACGTCACCGAGGACTCCGATCCCGACGAGAAGGTGCTGGTCGGGATGAAGGCGCCCGCCGTCCTGAAGGCGAAGTGGTGCGCCATGGACGAGGACAAGGACGGCACGACCGACTACACCTCGCTGGCGAACGGGGGCACGCGCGGGAACAAGGGCGCCAAGAGCACCGACGAGGTCGCCCGCGAGGACTCGGCGAACTGGGTCTACGGCTGGTTCACGCAGCCGGACCACGACAAGGTCACGACCGGCCCGGTCACCTCGTACACCACCGCCTCCGGTCTCACCGGCAGCGTCGCCACCTCCCGCTCGTCCGGGGTCGGGACGAAGCACAAGTGCGACTCCGACGGCAAGGCGACCACGTTCGCCTTCAAGGACAACGACGGCGCCATACTGTCGTGGTCGTTCGTCGGCGCCAAGGGGGTCTCCGAGGAGGTCCAGGACGCGACGGTCCGTGCGATCATGCGCACGGTGCGCCTGTACGCCGAGCCCGCGGACTCGT
This sequence comes from Streptomyces sp. NPDC002520, assembly GCF_053595235.1. Taxonomy (NCBI): domain Bacteria; kingdom Bacillati; phylum Actinomycetota; class Actinomycetes; order Kitasatosporales; family Streptomycetaceae; genus Streptomyces; species Streptomyces sp. NPDC002520. The sequence goes on from NZ_JBSFXG010000019.1 coordinate 17,278, forward strand.
GATTTCGGTACGTCCCTGACGAGGGGTGGTGACCGAAACGTTTCTCGGGGCGCATTAGGGTTACTCGCCATGTGGCCAGGAGAACAGCCGCCCGGGGGCGCGCAGAACCCGCAGAACAACCCGTATCAGCAACCGGGTTACCAGCAGCCGAATCCGTATCAGCAGCCGGGGTACCAGCAGTATCCGCAGGCGAACCCGTACGGGCAGCAGCCGCAGTGGGGAGCGCCCGCCCCGGTCGGTACGCCTCAGCCGGGGCAGCCCCCGCAGGGCGGAGGCAACCGGACGAAGGTGATCGCCATCGTCGCGGCCTCGGCCGTCGTCGTCGCCGCGGGCGTGACCGGATTCCTGATCCTCGGCAACGGCGGCTCCAAGGACGACAAGGCCGACAACGGCAAGGGCGGGAGCACGACCAGCCACTCGCCCACGGCCGACCCGTCGGTGTCCGCGAGCGACGACAACCCGCGCGGCGGCGACGGCGAGAAGCCGGTGATCGCGGGCTGGAAGGTCGTCATCAACCCTCGCTTCGGCACCGCCTTCGACGTCCCGGCGGACTGGGAGGTCGAGTCGGCGGACACCTCCCGCTTCATGGAGGACCACTCCGACAAGGACAAGCTGATCACCTCCGTCGCCTCTCCGGCCCTGTACAAGTCGAAGTGGTGCACGGACGACACCGACCACGACGGCAAGTCCAGCAACAACGCCCTGGCCACCGCCGGCACCCGCGGCGAGAACGGTGCCAAGAACCCGGCCGACGCCGCGGTCGCTCGTGTGCCCTGGTACGTCTACGGCGGCTACACGCAGCCCGACAAGAAGAGCATCACCTTCGACAAGAAGGCGACGCCGTACACGACCAAGTCGGGTGTCCAGGGCGCCTACGCCTGGGCCCGCTCGAGCGGCACCCCGCAGAAGGGCAAGTGCGCGAGCGACGGCAAGGCCATCTCGTTCGCGTTCAAGAACTCTGCCGACGACATCGTGTCGTTCGACCTCTACGGCTCCAAGGGCGTGAGCGAGGAGCTCGACAACGCGACGATCATGAAGATCCTCAGCTCGGTCCGGCTGCACGGCGAACCGACGGACTGACCCGAGGGGCGGCGGACGGCCGGGAATTCGATTGGCAAGCGGGCGGCGAGCGGCGATAGTCGCCCGGTGACTTCCGCCGCCGACTCCCCCGACCCCTCCGCCGGCCCCTCCGCCGCCCGCCCCGGCAGGCCCGCCTGGGCGGGCCGCAACTACACGCTGCTGACCTCGGCGGCCGTCATCGCGAGTCTCGGTGCCAACGGCTCGCTGATCGCGGCCGCGTTCGCCGTCCTGGAGGCCGGCGGGGACGGCGGGGACGTGGGACTGGTCGCCGCGTCCCGCACGCTGACGCTGGTGGTGTTCCTGCTCATCGGCGGCGCGGTCGCGGACCGGGTGCCCCGGCACCGGGTGATGGTCGCCGCCAACGCCCTCAACTGCGTCTCCCAGGCGGCGTTCGCGCTGCTCGTGCTGGCCGGCGAGCCCCGGCTGTGGCAGATGATGCTGCTCGCCGCGCTCGGCGGCACCGGGCAGGCGTTCTTCGGTCCGGCGGCCGAGGGCATGCTGATGTCGTCGGTGCGGGGCGAGCAGGCGGGCCGGGCGTTCGCGTTCTTCCGCATGGCCACCCAGGGCGCGGCCCTCGGCGGCGCGGCCCTGGGCGGCGCGCTCGTCGCGGCGGTCGGCCCCGGCTGGGTCCTCGCCTTCGACGCGGCGGCCTTCGCCCTCTCCGGAGCGCTCCGCTCGTTCCTGGACGTCAGCCACATCCCGCCGCGTGCGCCGGGTGAGGGCATGCTCGCCGATCTCCGGGAGGGCTGGCGGGAGTTCACCGGTCGGCCCTGGCTGTGGGGCATCGTCCTGCAGTTCTCGGTCGCCAACGCGGTGGTGGCCGCCGCCGACGCCGTCTACGGCCCGCTCGTGGCCCGGGACAGTCTCGGCGGCGCGGGACCATGGGGCCTGGCGCTGGCCGCGTTCGGCGCGGGGACGGTGGGCGGCGCCCTGCTGATGACCCGCTGGAAACCCCGCCGCCTGCTCCTCGCCGGCACCCTCTGCGTCTTCCCGCTGGCCCTGCCCTCGGCCGCACTGGCCGTGCCGGTGCCGGTGGGCGTGCTGTACGGGATGATGTTCGTCGCCGGGACGACGGTGGAGGTGTTCGGGGTCTCCTGGATGACCGCGCTGCATCAGGAGATACCGGAGGACAGGCTCTCCCGTGTCTCGGCGTACGACTGGTTCGGTTCGGTGTCGCTCGTGCCTCTCGCCACGGCCCTGGCCGGCCCCGCGGAGGCGGGCTTCGGCCGCACCGCCGCCCTGTGGGGCTGCGCGACCCTGGTCGTCCTGGTCACGGCACTGGTGCTCCTCATCCCCGACGTGCGCACCCTCACCCGCCGCACCGCGCCGGTCGCCGTGTCCGGGCCGGCGTCAGCCGATGCCGAACGCCCCGTCGGGGGGCTCGGGTGAGGGGACGGCGTCCGTGTCGTCGACCGGGCGGGCCGAACCGATGAACTGCCGTAGCGCGGGGCCGTGTTCGACCCGTGCGGGGAAGGCGTCGGCCGCGGTGCGCCGGGCCAGGGCGGCCGTGTCGAGCGGGCGGTGCGAGGCCACGAGGACGGCGTTGCCGAACCGCCGGCCGCGCAGCACGCCCGGTTCGGCGATCAGCGCCAGCTCCTCGAACAGGGCGGCGAGATTGGCCAGTTGGGACCGGAGGAAGCCGAACGGCGCCGCATCCGCCAGGTTGGCCAGGTAGACGCCGTCCGGACGCAGGACGCGCTCGGCCTCCCGGGCGTACGCGAGCGAGGTGAGGTGGGCCGGCACGCGGGACCCGCCGAACACGTCGGCGATCAGCACGTCGGCCGAGTCGTCCGGCGCCGCCTCGAGCCAGGCGCGGGCATCGGCGGCGTGCAGCGCGACGCCCGCGCCCTTCGGCAACGGCAGATACTCGACGACCAGCTCCAGCAGCCCCTTGTCGGCCTCCACGACGTCCTGGCGGGACCCGGGGCGGGTAGCGGTCACGTAGCGGGGCAGGGTCAGTGCCCCTCCGCCGAGGTGCAGCACGTCCAGCGGCCGGCCCACCTCGGCCACGGAGTCCAGCGCGTACCCGAGCCGCCGCGCGTACTCGAACTCCAGGTACGCGGGATCGTCCAGATCGACGTACGACTGCGGCGCCCCGTCGACGGTGAGCAGCCAGGCCCGCTCCCGGTCGACGTCGGGCATCAGCTTGGCGGTGCCGTGATCAACGGTCCGGGTGACGGGTATGGCTTCGCTCACGAACCCATTGTCACCGGTACGGGAAGACACCGGACGCGGGGAGCTCCCCAGGGGCACAGGGGACTGCGCGACCCGCCACAACGGCCCCGCAGTCCCCCGCACCCCCTACGGCCCCGGAACCCTCAGCCCACCGAGCTGATGGTCCCCGCGCCCACCGTCCTGCCGCCCTCACGGATGGCGAACCCGAGCCCCGGCTCCAGCGGCACCTCCCGTCCCAGCTCGACCGTCATCTCGACCGTCTCCCCGGGCCGCACGACCGCCACCGCCCCGAGGTCGACGTCCCCCACGACATCGGCCGTACGGATGTAGAACTGCGGCCGGTAGCCCGTGGACAACGGTGTCGTCCGACCGCCCTCACGCCCGGACAGCACATACACCCGCGCCGTGAAGCGCCGGCTCGGCACGACACTGCCCGGCGCGGCCACCACATGCCCCCGCCGCACCGCGTCCCGCGGCACGCCCCGCAGCAGCACGGCCACGTTGTCGCCGGCCTGCGCCTCCTGCATCGGCTTGCCGAAGGTCTCGAGGCCGGTGACCACGCTCTCCACGTCGGCGCCGAGCACCGAGACCCGGTCGCCCACGCGGAGGGTCCCGCGCTCCACGGCGCCGGTGACGACGGTGCCGCGTCCGGTGATGGTGAGCACGTTCTCCACGGGCAACAGGAACGGCGCGTCCAGGTACCGCTCGGGCATGGGCACGTACGTGTCCACCGCGTCCAGCAGCGCCTCGATCGACGCCGTCCAGCGCGGGTCGCCCTCCAGGGCCTTCAGGCCGGAGACCCGGACGACGGGCACCGCGTCGCCGGGGTACCCCTGCGCGGTGAGCAGGTCGCGGACCTCCAGCTCGACCAGGTCGGTCAGCTCCTCGTCGCCGGCGTCGGCCTTGTTGAGGGCGACGACGATGTGGTCGACTCCCACCTGCCGGGCGAGCAGCACGTGTTCGGCGGTCTGCGGCATGATGCCGTCGAGCGCGGAGACGACGAGGATCGCCCCGTCGAGCTGCGCGGCACCGGTGACCATGTTCTTGACGTAGTCGGCGTGGCCGGGCATGTCGACGTGGGCGTAGTGCCGGGTGTCGGTCTCGTACTCGACGTGCGCGATGTTGATGGTGATGCCGCGGGCGGCCTCCTCCGGGGCGCGGTCGATGCGGTCGAACGAAACGTACCGGGTGGTGCTGCCGCCGCCGCGCTCGGCCAGGACCTTGGTGATGGCGGCGGTCAGGGTGGTCTTGCCGTGGTCGACGTGGCCCATCGTGCCGATGTTCAGATGCGGCTTGGTGCGTACGTATGCCGTCTTGGACATGGCTGTACCTCGAAGTCTCTCCGGTTCGTGCGGAAATGCGGGCCCCAGGGATTTGCCGACCCTCCCCCTGCGGGGTCCGCCGGACGATCCGGAGAGGGTCAGCTTCGGGCGCCGTCGACAGCGGCCAGGAGAATCAGGACGGCAGCCTTCGGCGCATCCGCGACTGCGGATGCTGCGAGGAGGAAGGCGTGCCGGAACATGACGCAGATCCTCGCCGACGCGCGGCCCCGCGTCGAATGGTTTTCCGTCCGCCCCCGTTTCCCGTGTGCCCCTGTGCCCCTGTGCCCCGTGTGCCGCACGTGCCGTACGGCGGGCGCGTCGCGAGGAGGTTGCGGGCGCTGCCGTACGGGCGTTACCTGGAAGTACCGGCGGTGAAGCGAGCGCATGTGGGGCCGCGGACATGTCCGAGGCCCGCGTGTCCTGGGCGTCCTGCGGCAGTGACCCTCCGTCCCTCCCTCGCCGCCGCCTTGTCCGGCGCTCGACGCGGAGGTGACAGAGGTGAGAGCCGTCGTCTACGAAGAGCCCTTCAGCGTGGTGGTGAGGGAAGTCCAGGACCCCGGGATCCAACACCCGAACGACGTGCTCGTACGGGTCACGTCGTCCGCGATATGCGGCTCGGACCTACACATGTACGAGGGCCGCACGGCGGCCCAGTCGGGCATCGTCTTCGGACACGAGAACCTCGGCATCATCGAGGAGGTCGGCAGCGGCGTGACCTCCCTGTCCGTGGGTGACCGGGTCGTGATGCCCTTCAATGTCGCCTGCGGCTTCTGCAAGAACTGCCTGGCCGAAAAGACCGGTTTCTGCCTGACGGTGAACCCCGGCTTCGCGGGCGGAGCCTACGGCTATGTGGCGATGGGCCCCTACACGGGCGGCCAGGCCGAGCTGCTGCGCGTGCCCTTCGCCGACTTCAACTGCCTGAAGCTGCCCTCGGGCACGGAGTTCGAGTCCGACTTCGTGCTGCTCGCCGACATCTTCCCGACCGGCTACCACGGATGCGAACTCGCCCAGGTCTCCCCCGGCGAGAGCGTGGCCGTCTTCGGTGCGGGACCCGTGGGTCTCATGGCGGCCTACTCCGCGCTGCTGCGCGGGGCGTCGAAGGTGTTCTCGGTCGACCGGGTGCCCGAGCGGCTCGCCAAGGCCGCGGAGATCGGGGCGATCCCGATCGACTTCACCAAGGGCGACCCGGCGGAGCAGATCAAGGAGCAGACGAACGGAGAGGGAACCGACAAGGGCGTGGACGCCGTCGGCTACCAGGCCCAGGCCCACGACGCCAGCCACGAGGAACCCGCCATCGTCCTCAACCAACTGGTCGAGACGGTACGGCCGACCGGCCTGCTCGGCATACCCGGCCTGTATGTGCCCGCCGACCCCGGCGGCCCCGACGAGCACGCCAAACACGGCCAGCTCCTGGTCTCCATCGGCAGGATGTTCGAGAAGGGCCAGCAGATGGGCACAGGTCAGTGCAACGTCAAGCGGTACAACCGCCAGCTGCGCGACCTGATCATCGCCGGACGCGCCCGGCCGAGCTTCGTGGTCTCCCACGAGATGCCGCTGGAGGAGGCGCCGCTGGCGTACGAGAAGTTCGACAAGCGGATCGAGGGCTACACCAAGGTGGTGCTGCACCCCGGCCACGCCCTCGCGGCGTGAGACACGGGTCCGGGCGCGCATCGGCGTCCGGACCCCTTTCGTCCGCAGGAGACCGCTCCGTCCACAGAAGATCGCTCCGTCCATAGAAGATCGCTTCGTCCGCAGACGATCGCTCGTAAGCGGGAGACCGCTCGGCTGTGACGCCGCTGAGACACACCTGTCGGCGATCACACGCGTTCGTCGGTTAGGGTCACCGGATGCTCGATGCCAACCGTTCTGGCACCGCCACGGCCTCTCCCCGGGCCGCCGCCACGGAGCTTGCCGTCGCCGTACCGGCTGACGCGCCCGCCCCGCCCACGTCCCGCGCGGGCCTCGCCGCCCGCTGCACACGTGCGTTGACGTCCCCGTACGCGCGACTGGCGCTGCTGCTCGCGCTGCTCGCGGGCGGCGGTGCGAGCGTGCTGCTGTTCGAGCCGCAGCGGCTCCTGACCCACGGCTGGCCGCCACAGCTCGGCGGGGCCGCGGCGGCCATGGTGTTCGCGGCGGCGTACGGAGTGTGCACGGTCGCGTTCGTGCCGCGCCCGCTGCTCAACCTGGCGGCCGGCGCGCTGTTCGGCTCCCAGGTGGGACTGGGTACGGCGCTGACGGGTACGGTGCTGGGCGCCGGCGTGGCCTTCGGGCTCGGCCGGATCCTCGGGCAGGACGCGCTGCGCCCGCTGCTGCGCGGCCGGTGGCTGAAGGCGGCCGACGGGCAGCTCAGCCGGCACGGGTTCCGGTCGATGCTGGCGGCGCGGCTGTTCCCGGGCGTGCCGTTCTGGGCGGCGAACTACTGCGCCGCCGTCTCCCGGATGCGCTGGTATCCGTTCCTGGTGGCCACGGCGCTCGGCTCGATCCCGAACACGGCCGCGTACGCGGTCGCCGGCGCCCGTGCCTCCGCGCCGACCTCCCCCGCCTTCCTGATCGCGATGGCCGCGATCGCCCTGCCGGCGCTCGCGGGCACCGTGGTGGCCTGGCGCAAGCGCCACCACCTGCGCGGCAGCCGCTGATCACATCCGTGTGACCACACCCGCGCCGTCGTACCCGTGATCCGTCAGGAACGCCTCGTTGATCTCGAAGAGGTCGATGTCGTCGAGGGTCAGTCCGGCCCGGCGCAGGACCTTCTCGGTCGCCGGGATCACGCCGGTGAGCATGAGCAGCGGGTCGGAGCCGGTGACGGTGAAGCCTTCCCGCGCCCTTTCGGGGCGCTATCCTGCCCGACCCCTGTGACCGCCGCGTCACCGGCGCCCGCTAGGCTGCCTTCGTCACATGATCACCCTTTCTCCCCTCAGCACTTGGACGTCGTACCTCCATGTCTTGGTTTGAATCCCTCGTCCTCGGACTCGTCCAGGGGCTGACGGAGTTCCTCCCCGTCTCCTCCAGCGCGCATCTGCGGCTGACCGCGGCCTTCTCGGGCTGGGAAGACCCCGGCGCGGCCTTCACCGCGATCACCCAGATCGGCACGGAGGCGGCGGTGCTGATCTACTTCCGCAAGGACATCGGGCGGATCATCTCGGCGTGGTTCCGGTCGCTGTTCGACAAGGCGATGCGCCAGGACCACGACGCGCAGATGGGCTGGCTGGTGATCGTCGGCTCGATCCCGATCGGCGTGCTCGGTGTGACGCTCAAGGACCAGATCGAGGGACCGTTCCGCGATCTGCGGATCACGGCCACCATGCTCATCGTCGTCGGCGTGGTGATCGGCATCGCCGACCGCATGGCGGCCCGCGACGAGACCGGCCGCCGGCACCGCGCGCCCAAGCAGCGCAAGACCCTCGAGAACCTGAGCGTGAAGGACGGCCTGATCTTCGGCCTCTGCCAGGCCTGCGCCCTCGTCCCGGGCGTCTCCCGCTCCGGCGCCACCATCAGCGGCGGCCTCTTCATGGGCTACCGGCGCGAGGCCGCGGCCCGCTACTCCTTCCTGCTGGCCATCCCGGCCGTGCTCGCGTCCGGCGTGTTCGAGGTCAAGGACTCGCTGGACGGCGGCGAAGTGGCGTGGGGCCCGACCCTGTTCGCCACGGTGATCGCCTTCGCGTCGGGATACGCGGTCATCGCCTGGTTCATGAAGTGGATCTCCAACAAGAGCTTCATGCCGTTCGTCTGGTACCGCGTGGCCCTCGGCATCATCATCATCGCCCTGGTCAGCGCGGGCGTGCTCAGCCCGCACGCGGCCGAGTCGGCGGGGTGATGACGGGTGTTGGTCGCTAGTTGCCGCTAATGAATCTTCTCGCTGGATTGCGGAAACTTGCGGTCGCATTCACCTTCAAACCTTGATCGTCTCCCAGTCGACTCCCACTCTCCCATCCGGACAGCCGAAGGCCCCCGCAATGCGGGGGCCTTCGGTTTGCCGTCACTGGTCGGGAAGACCAGAGCGGGGGCGCCACCTGGGGGGTGGGGACCAGTCCCCCGCTAGACCATCAGCCGGTGGGAGAACGCACACACGGTCCTTGACCTCACCGACCTGCTGCTCGTCGCCGACGCCCTCGACGTGCCCCTCGCCGACCTCGTCCGCTGACACAGCGAGGCCCCGCCCATCCGCCACGGGGGTGAGACAGACGAACGGGGGCCGGCCTGCGGGGCTATGCGCAGCCCCTGCTCTTCTCGGTGTCGGTGCAGGCGACCAGCACGCGGGTCACGAACTGCCCGCTTGTGGACCAGTAGCCGTACCACACGTCCCTGTTGGCCTGTTCCCGTAGCCGGGCCCGCGAGTACTCCAGTCGTACGGAGACGGGGAACGAGTCTGCGTCTACCGGGACGTGCTCGCTCAGTTCCTTTTCGAGCCAGGCGACGGCCTCGTCGATCTCGGATTCCGTGAAAGTGTGGGTCGGCAGCGCCGACTCTGGGATCGGGTTCCCCGAAGGTGTTCGCATACCCGGCCGTCGGTCCAGCCAGTGGGCGAGTTCGACGGGTGGGAAGGAAGGCGGCGCGAGGCCCTTGCTGACCTCGCTGCCGGTGTAGCCCTTACCGGTGTAAGCGAAGGCGTGCCAGTGCACAGGTGCGGCGGTCACGGGCGCAGACCTTAGCGCAGGCGCGGGGCCGGGGACGGGGATTCCGCCAGGGCGGCGCGGCGTAGCGTGCCGGCCGTCTCCTCCGTGTCCATGGCCATCAGGGCGCCGATGAGGATATGGCGGACGTCTTCGACAATCGCCTCGGGCTTGTCGAGGAGGTGGGCGGGCGTGATGCCGTCGCGGGCCTCAGGGTCGTCGAGGAGATGGCGGGTGAGGACGCCGGCGAGCTCCTCGGCAGCCCAGTGCAGGGTGCGCTGTTTGAGAGCGAAGGTCAGGTGCAGGCTGGGTTCGTCGCCGTTGCGGTTGTGCGGGGAGTGCACCCAGCCCCTCGGGAGCCAGAACACGTCCCCGGGCTTCAGGATGACCTCCTGGACGGGGGCAGTGTTGGCGAGGTACTCGCGCTCGTCGGGGGTGAAGCCCCGGCGGCGGAAGTTGGCGTACTCCTCGACGGGGTGTTCGACGAACGGTCGGTGCAGGGGCCAGAGCTTGGTGCCGTGGATCTGGATGACGAGGGTGACGTAGGGGTCGAAGTGATACCTGAGTCCGTGCTGCTTGGGTGGAGTCAGGTACGCATTGAAGTGGGTCTCGTATCCGGTCTCCCGGGCGACCTCGCGGCGCAGGATGGACAGCGAGGGCTTGATGGTCTGTAGGCGGCGGATCGACAGGGAGCAGCCTTCGTCGAGGTAGCGGCGCACGGCGCCGGGGTTGGGCATGTCGGGGGTGGCGCTGTACTCGCGGTCGTCCACGGTCTCGCCGTCGCGGATGAGGCGGACGTTGCGGTTTGGGAGGCAGTCGTGGTCGATGAGGGCGTCGACCTCGGCCATGGTGAGCAGGGAGTCGAAGGCGCTGGCCCCGTGGTGGTAGATGCGGGGTTCGGTGGGCCAGTCGCTGAGGAGGTCGGCGGTGTCGGGGACCAGGTCGGCCAGCGGCATGGTGGGCTCCTGTTCGGGAGGAGTGGCGGATGGCTGGTGCCCAGGGCTGTCGTGCGGCCCTGGGCACCATGGAGCGTGCTGGTGCTGGTTCAGAGGGTGTTGGCGATCTCCGGGATGCTCGCCAGCTGCTGGTAGAGGCCGCGCAGCTCGTCGAGGGTGCCGCGCAACTCGCGGCCGGTGTCCTCCGGCTTGTTGCCGTTGATGGAGTAGCCGCCACCGACCAACTCGGCGACGCCGAGGCAGCTCTCCATGTCGGTGTTGCTGCCGTCGGTGTTACACATGTAGCTGTGCGGGCCGACGAGGGGCTGGTTGTAGATGCCCTTCCGGCTGTTGGCGGGGTCCTCGGGGACGTTGCTGTCGTTCGTCATGGGCGGGTTCTCTCCTTGAATGCGCGATCCGTTCCGGGGCCCTACTGAGTCCCTGGGAGGCTGTACGCCTCCCTGCCTGTGCCGGAATCTGTGCGGCTTCGGCACCGGCAGGGAGTAGTGCACGTGCGTGGCCTGCCGCCGGGACGGGGTGGCCCGGCGGCAGGTTGCGGTCCGCCCGTCTCTTGCCGTCCGGGCGGGCCGCGCTCGGCGTCGACCCTCGCTGGGACGCCGAGAGTCTGGTCAGTTCCAGCGGACGCTGAACACGTCTGTGGGGTCTGTCTTGGGCCCGTAGTAGGTGCCGTGCTGTCCCGTGTGGCCCGGCTTGCGGGTGCAGAACGTGTTGGTCTTCGGGCGATCGTGTCCGCAGTAGCCGACCGCCCGGACGGCAGCAGCTTCCGCGGCTGGGTCCGCCGTGTACTTTCCTCGGCTCACCGCGCACCCCCCACCTGCGACAGGCGCCTGGTGTGGGTGAGTGTGGGCTGGCAGCGGTCCTCGTGGATGCGCACGGTGGCCCCGGGGCCGCTCGGTGAGATGTGGTCGATGGTCACGTACCGCTCGCCGGGGCAGATCGGTTCGTTGCAGCGTGCGCAGATCATCGGCGCGCCCTCCGTACCGCGCGCACCAGGCCGAGGCCGATGGGGCATTGGGTGTGGTCGTCGACGCACTGCTCGCAGGTCTGGGTGTGCTGCATCAGCGTGTCCATGGCCTGCTGCTGTGCGCACGGTTTGCAGGCGCGCGGGAACCACTGGACAGGTTCGCCGAGACGCCTGAAGGTGCGTGGGCCGAGATCCACGGCCGTGCCGGGGGTGACAGCGACGCCGTCCCACACGCACGTTATGCCGCGAGTCTGCGCCTGGGAGAGGCTGTTGTAAGCGGGGAGCGGCAGGGCAGCAAGCGGGTGCGCGGTGGTGGTCATCCGGTCTGCTCCTCTCCGAGGCGCGGCCCGAACGCGTCCTCGATCGCGGCCTTCAGGGCGTCCGGGTCGGTGCGCCATCCGTCGTCCCCAGGGCACATTCGCCAGTGCGGGCCCGGCCCCTCGGTGCGCCGCGGCGGCGGGATCGTCACCGTGGCGCCAGCGCCGAGCGCGCGGGTGTTCTCCACGTTCCAGACGGCGGAGGTTCCTGCGGGGGTGAAGAAGTAGACGACGCCTGCCGCAGTGATGGGGTCTTCGACGACGGCGCCGCAGCGGGTGCCGAGGAGGGCCATGGCGGCGAGGCCGACGCTGCGGGGGACGCGGATGGCGTCCCATTCGTTTCCGGCGTCGTGCAGGGTGGCTCCTGCGGCGGACGGTAGGCGTTGGGGCGGCATCAGGTCTCCTCGGCGCCCAGGGGACGGTTGGGGTGCACATAAGACTGGCCGCTAACGGGGCGTCAGCCGAGGACTTGCAGAGGACTCTTCACGACACCAAAGAGGACTTTCGATAGGTCTACAGGGTGACAGCTAGCCAACTGGAGGGCCTTGCAGGACACTTGCCCTAGTGTTCGTCCACGGAGGTGCGTAGTGTCCACGCCCGCAGGGAACGCCCGTCTCAAGGCGGCGCGGATCGCAGCTGGTTACCCGTCACAGCAGGATCTCGCCGACGCCCTCGGTGTCGGCGTCCGCCAGGTCCGCCGGTGGGAATCCAGCACGCCGCCGTGGCCACATCCGGACCAGGGCCAGGCTCTCACACGCCTCCTCGGCCAGGACCTCGATTCACTCGGCTTCACCCCACCCGGTGGCACCCCTGTCGACCGGTCCAGGCGCACCGTCCTCGCGGCCACGGCTGCCGCCGTTGGGCTCGCCGCCGTGCCCACCCAGGCAACCGCTGCTATGCAGCCCGTCACGGCGGCCGACGACTACGAGGCAGTCACCCGCTCGCACCGCCGCCTGTACTGGTCCGTCGCCCCCGCCACCTTGCATCCGGCGGCGCTCGCGCACGCCACCCTTGGCTGCGCCCTACTCCCGGAGACCGCCGGGCAGACCCGTGTCCGGGTTGCCGCAGCCCTCGCGGAGACCTGGTTGCTCGCCGGCAGGATCGAGTTCTTCGACATGCGGGAGCCCGAGCGGGCCGGGCACACGCTGCTGCGCGCGCTACAGGCCGCGGGCGAAGCGGACGATGCACTTCTCGGCAGCGGCATCCTGGCGCACACCGCGTTCATCCCCGCCTGGGTAGGTGATCGTGAAGCAGTCGTCGAACGGATGGTCGCCGCCCGCACCTACGCTCGCCGCGGCCCGGCGTCTGCTGAGCTGCTGGCGTGGCTGGATGCTGTGGAGGCGGAGTGCGAGACACGGTGCGGCAACACTCGCACGGCGCTGCACCTGATCGGGCACGCCGAGGACGTCCTCGCCCGCGGCAGCGAACACGAGTCGCCTGAGTGGCTGGACTGGTTCAGCGCGGTACGGCTCGCCGCGTTCAAGGGCAACACGCAGTTGAAGGCCGGGCACCTGCCGCAGGCCCGGACCACGCTCCTCGGCGTCCTTGACGCTCTCGACCCGTCCGAGGAGAAGCAGACCACGGTCATCCTCGGCGACCTCGCCGCCGTCGAGGCAGCAGCAGGCAACCCAGAGGCTGCCTGCGAGTACGCGGTCCGTGCCCTGGATCAGCTGGAGCGGACCTGGTACGCGATGGGCATGGACCGGGTGCGGGAGGTGCGGCGCGCGTTGGCGCCGCACCAGAACGAACGGTGCGTCCGCGATCTCGACGACCGCCTGTATGGGTGGTCGACGACAGTCAGTGCCCTTGCCCGTTGAAGTCGCGGATCAGCCCGGACAGTTCGAGGAGGCTCTCCACACGGAACGTGGGGAGCTTCTTCGCTTCCTCGCTGTTCCACTGGATCGTCGCCCACGGGCCCCGGCGCACGAGCGCGGTGTGCATACCCGCGTCGACGGCGGGGCGGATGTCGTTGTCGACGCGGTCGCCGACGTACAGCATCTCTTCCACCTCGGCCGGAACGACCTCGGCGACGCGGTCGAAGAACGCAAGATCGGGCTTGCTCGCGCCCCAGTCGTCGGACGTACCGATCAGGTCGACGTCCTCAGAGAACAGCCCGCGCAAGATCTTCCCTGCGCGGACCGTTTGGTTTCCGGCGATGCCCAGCCACAGGCCGTCCGCACGGAGAGCGGCGAGCGCATCCCGGACGTCGGGGTACAGGTCGGCCTCGCCGAAGTGCTCGGGCTTGCCAGCGGCAGCGCGCTTCTCCCGCTCCTCGTACAGGTCGAAGCCCGGCCGGAACTCCTGGAAGGTCTCGCGGTAGTCGCGGCCCTGGGCGATGACCGCGCCGAACATGGCATGGAAGGTGTGACGTGGCACGCCGAGCCAATCGGCCCAGGTGCCGTACTCGGTGGTCTCGTCTACGAGGCACTCGCCGACGTCGAAGATCACAGCGCGAATCATGGTGCCAGCGTATCGGCGTGCCCGTAGGCTTGGACCATGTCCCCCTCACCTGAGCCTTCGGGCCTTGTGCGGTCTGCTGCGGTCGTGAACGAGGACATCCGTCGGCTGGCCCGGGGCGCGTGGGGTCGCCCGTTCACCGACGCCGAGCGCGCCCTGTACGGGATGCTTCTCGCCGAGTGGGCCGCCGCCGACCGCACCTAGACCAGCGCGGCCTAGGCGTACTGGCGGCGCTCCCCCGACCCGACAAGGCCCGCGACAGCCGCCAGGACCGCGCCGAGGATGGTGCCGTCCAAATTGGGGTCTCCTACTGGGCGGAAGCGTCGGCCGCAGGCTTCGGCGCGGTCTGCCGGTTCGGGACCGCCCACGTCACGCCGTAGGCGCCGAGGACGGCGAGGGCGATGGTGATGCCCTCCACGGCGGTCACCTGGCCGTCCTGTACCGCCGTTGCAGCAGCTGCGGCACCGGCGGCCAGCCCGCCGACGACCGCCTTCCACACCTTCGAGATCTTCATTGGTGCGTCCTTCCGGTTCAGGCGACGACGTCGAAGCCATGCTTCGCGCCGAGCTTCTTCAGCGAGGTCATGCCGGGGATGCCGTCGGCGGCCGCGCCCGTGTAGCCGAGGTGCTGTTGCCAGCGCGCGTACGCGCTCTTCGTCAGCGTGCCGTACGAGCCGTCCACGTACGCGGCGGCGAGCAGCTTCTCCGCCGTCAACGCCCGCTCCACAACAAGAACTTCCGTCTTGTACGTGGTGTGGCCCTGCGGTGCCGCCGGATCCCGCTTCGCGGCCGCCACCACGTGCGCGAGCGACACCTGCGGCCGCGTCGGGACGGATGTGAACAGGTTCGGCATCGGGCCCGGGTCGACGTGGCTGTTGCCGGGTATCTGGTTGTGCCCGTAGTGCCCCCCGCGATGGAGCCAGGTGTCCAGGGAGACGGTGTCACGGGCGAACGCGGCCGGCGCGCCGCCGGGCCAGGTGTCGGCGATGCCGAGGCCGCGCAGCCACGTCATGATCTGGCCGAGGCCCTTGCAGGGCGTCTCCCGTACGGACGCGTACCGCTTGCCGTTCACGGTTTCGCCCGCGGTGAAGACGATCTCGATCTGTACGCAGTAGACGCCGGTCCGGTTCGTCTTCACCTCGCCGTCGTTCTGCAGCGACAGGGAGCGGGAGTCGGCGGGGAAGAACTGGGCGATCTGCCCGGTGAACGGATCCCACAGCAGGTGCGGCGCCGTGCCGGCGCCGCCGCCGGTGAACCAGCCGAGCTCGTTGGCAAACGTCCAGTCCTTGGCGTTGCTGGTGATGTGCCAGACAGCCCTCGCCGGGCCGCCGTTCATCGCCCCGGCGTTGCCCAGCGAATGCCGGGCCGCCCCGGACATCCACAGGTCGACCATGATCAGCCTTCTCTCTGTCAGCCGTGCGACGACGGTTGTGGCCTTCTCGCCCTCGCGGGCAGTGCCCTGATGATTCCCCCCGTACCGCCTTCCCAGCCAGTCAACCGCAGCCGCATCCCGCATCGGCCGACTCCCCCGTAACCGTTATGAGTTGGCCGCGGTACGGAACCCTGAACGAAGCCGGCCAAGCCGGGGCGGCGGTGGCCGATCCCCTGCGTTCTGGGTAGCCGCCCGGTAGCGCAGTGTCAGCTCTTGCCCCTAGTCTGTGCGCATGTCCCCCGATTCCATGCCCCTTGGTTCCGTGCGGTCCGCCGCCGAGGTCAACGAGCAGATCCGGGCGTTGTGGCTGCGCGCGGGCGGTTCCCTCTCGGCCCAGGAGCGCGCGGAGTACGAGCTGTTGGTGGTCGAATGGGCAGCCGCCATCCGCGGGGAGATCATCGAGGCGGCCTAGCTGTTCTGTCCACGACTACCCGGTCGGTCCGCCCCTATACGGAACTGCCGCCGCCCGACGAGGTGTCGGACGGCGGCAGGAGGTGGCGCCGGCTGGAAGGGGCGGGATCAGCGGAAGGCGGCGTGTCCCGTGAGCGCCTGGCCGAGGGCGAGCGTGTGCATCTCGGTCGTGCCCTCGTAGGTCAGGACCGACTCGAGGTTGTTCATGTGCCGGATCACGGGGAACTCCAGCGAGATGCCGTTGGCGCCGAGGATCGTGCGCGCGGTACGGCAGATATCGATGGCCTCGCGCACGTTGTTCAGCTTGCCGAAGCTGATCTGCGCCGGGTGGACGCCGGGGCCGTCCTTCAACTGGGCCAGGTGCAGCGCGGTCAGGGTGGCCTTGTGCAGTTCCAGGGCCATGTCGACCAACTTCTGCTGGGTCAGCTGGAAGGCGGCGATCGGCTTGCCGAACTGCTCGCGCTCGCCGGCGTACCGGGCGGCCGCCTGCCAGGCCGAGCGGGCCGCGCCGGTGACGCCCCAGACGATGCCGTAGCGGGCCTCGTTCAGGCAGGTCAGCGGGCCGGAGACGCCGCGCGCTTCGGGCATCAGCGCAGCTGCGGGCAGGCGTACGCCGTCCAGGACCAGCTCGCTCGTGACGCTGGCCCGCAGCGACATCTTGTGCTTGATCTCGGGCGCGGAGAAGCCGGGCGTGTCGGTGGGCACGACGAAGCCGCGGATGCCGTCGTCGGTGCGGGCCCACACCACGGCCACCTCGGCGACCGAGCCGTTGGTGATCCACATCTTGCGGCCGTCGAGGATCCAGTCGTCGCCGTCGCGGCGCGCGCGGGTGCGCATCGAGGACGGGTCGGAACCGTGGTCGGGCTCGGTCAGGCCGAAGCAGCCGATGGCCTCGCCCGCGGCCATGCGCGGCAGCCACTCGTTCTTCTGTTCCTCGCTGCCGAAGCGGTGGATCGCGAACATGGCGAGCGAGCCCTGCACGGACACGAAGGACCGCAGCCCCGAGTCGCAGGCCTCCAGCTCACGGCAGGCGATGCCGTACGCGCGTGCCGACATGCCGGCGCAGCCGTAGCCCTCCAGGTGCATGCCGAGCAGGCCCATCTTGCCGAAGTCGCGGGCGAGTTCGCGCAGGGCGGGCAGTTCGCCGCGCTCGAACCAGTCGCCGATGTGCGGCTGGACGCGCTCGTCGAGGTACTGACGGACGGTGTCGCGGACGGACCGCTCCTCGTCGGTGAACAGCTGCTCCAGGCCGAGCGGGTCGACGGGGTCGAGGGGGGACGGCTTGGCCATGGTCAGGCTCCTTGCGAGTCGTTGTCGCGGGTCGGGTCGGTGTTCTGGTTCGGGTCGGTGTTCTGTTTCGGGCCGGAGTTCTGGTTCGGGCCGTTGCGCAGTGCGGGCCGTTGTTCAGTTCGGGCCGTTGTTCAGTTCGGGCCGTTGTTCAGTTCGGGCCGTCGTTCAGTTCGGTTCGGTCCGGCGATCCGGGTGCGGTGTCAGCAGGCCGTCGATCTCGCCCTCGTCGTAGCCGAGTTCGGCGAGGACGTCGCGGCTGTGCTGTCCGAGCGTGGGCGGTGCCGTCCGCACCGGCGGGCGCTCACCGCCGAAGCTCACCGGGAAGGCGACCTGCTCCAGCGGTCCCGCCTCGGGGTGGTCGGCCTTCTGGACCATGCCGAGCGCGGCGGTCTGCTCGCAGGCGTACACCTCGTCGAGGGTGCGGATCGGGGTCACGGGAACGCCCACGTCCTTCAGCCGGGCGCACCAGTGGGCGACGGTGCCGTCGGCGAGCGCGGCCTCGAGTCGCGCGTTCAGGGCGGCGCGGTGCTTGACGCGGGCGCTGTTGGTGGCGAAGCGCGGGTCGTCCGCCCACTCGGCGTGGCCGAGCGCCGCACACAGCTTCCGGAACAGCGCGTCGTTGCCGACGGCGATCACGAAGTGGCCGTCCGACGCCGGGTAGGCCTGGTAGGGCACCAGGCTCGGGTGTCCGGAGCCGAGGCGGCCGGGGCGTTCACCGGTGGCGAAGTAGCCGGTGGCCCAGTTGATGTGCAGGGCGAGCTGCGACTCGTACAGGGAGGTCGTGACGTACTGACCGCGCCCGGTGCGCTCCCGCGCGACGAGCGCCGCGGTGACACCGGCGAGGCCGAACAGGGCGGCTCCCAGGTCCCCCATCGCATACCCGGCCTTCACCGGCGGCCCGTCCGGCTCGCCGGTCAGCGACATCAGCCCCGCCGACGCCTGGGCCACCATGTCGTATCCGGGCTCGTCGCGCAGCGGCCCGGTCTCGCCGAACGCGGAGATGTGCAGGACGACGAGGCGGGGGTAGCGCTCGCTGATCGCGCGGTGGTCGAAGGTGCGGGCGAGGGAGCTGCCGGGTCGGAAGTTCTCGACGAGGACGTCGGCGCGGGCCAGCATCCGGTGCACGGCCTCCTGTCCCTCGGGGGACTTCAGGTCGAGCGTCACGGAGCGCTTGTTGCGGTTGGCGGCCAGGTAGTACGTCGCGTCGGGCCCGTTGAACGGCGGGCCCCAGCCGCGCGTCGGGTCACCGCCCTCGGGGTGCTCGACCTTGATCACATCGGCACCCAGGTCGGCGAGGGACATCGTGACGTACGGGCCGGCGAGGATCTTGGACAGGTCCACGACGCGGATGCCGGCGAGCGGCGCGGCGGGGGCGGGCGGTGTCGTGCCGGCTCCCGGCGCGTGGGACGTCTGGGCGAGCGGTTCAGGCATCGGCGGCCTCCTTGGCGACGGACATCGGTACAGCGCCTCCTTCGGCCAGTTCGGCCAGTTCGGCCAGGTGGTCCAGGGCGAGTCGGGGCACGGCGTCCGGTTCGTCCAGGAGAAGCCGGTACGTGTGCGCCGCGAGCAGCTTGCGTCCGTCCCCGCGCCGAAGGGGGGACGCGCATCACTCTGCCCGGCGCGATTAGGAGGTGTCCAAGACCAATTGATCGCGTCGGCAAGACGTCATCCAGCACAATCGATCGGCGTGAGCCGGAGGCAGCGGCTCGGACCCCGGGACGACGGGGGCGGACCCGGGGTCGGTCCTACGACCAGCAGATCGGACCCGAGGTCGGTCAAGCCCTGGGGTCGGTCAATCGGGCTCAGGGGTCGGCAGGACGCGTTCGGCGACGCGCAGCACCGCCTGGAGTGCAGCCGAGTGGTTGCCCGTGCGCCAGCCCAGCGCGATCGGCAGGACCGGCACGTCGTCGCCCGCCAGGCGGCGGAAGACCACGTGCTCCAAGTGGATGCTGCGCGCCGACTCGACGACGACGGCCACACCGACGCCCGCCCCGACCAGGGCGAGCAGGTTGTACGAGTCGGGCGCCTCCTGGACGATGCGCGGCGCGAACCCCGCGTCGTGGCAGGCCTGCACCGTGGCCTCGCGCACCGCGGACCCGCGCGCGACCGGGAACGTCACGAAGGGCTCCCGCTCCAGCTCGGCGAAGGCGACCTCGGTGCGGTCCGCGAGCGGATGGCTGTCCGGTACCGCGAGCACCAGCCGTTCCCGGCGTACGAGGCGGGCGCTGACGCCCCGGCGTACGGGCAGGGCCACGAAACCGAGGTCCAGGGAGCCTTCGGCGATCCGGCCCAGGGCCTCGCCGGTGTAGGTCTGGCCGACCAGGGCCAGCTCGATGCCCGGGAGTTCGGAGGTGACCGCCCGGGTGAGCACCGGGAGCGCCGCGTAGCTGCTGGCGCCCGCGAAGCCGACGGTGACACGGCCGACCTCGCCCAGGTGGGCGGCCTGGACGGTGCGGCGCACGGCGGAGGCCTCGGCGAGGAGGTGCCGGGCGGGCTCCAGGAGGGCCCGGCCCGCGGGGGTGAGCCGCACGGACCGCGTGGTGCGGTCGAAGAGCCTGACCCCGAGGTCGCGCTCCAGCAGCCTGATCTGCTGGCTGAGCGGCGACTGGGCCATGTGCAGCCGCTCGGCGGCCCGGCCGAAGTGCAGTTCTTCGGCGACGGCGACGAAACCTGTGAGATGACGCAGTTCCACAGGTGGAGACAATGCCATCGGACGACCGCGGTTTCCGTGCCGGGGCATGCCGAGGAGTCCCCGATGCCGACGATCCACTCGTCGGCACACCGTTCGGCCGCCTCACCGGCGAGACCCGGTTGCAGGGACCCGTGCGGCGGCGGGGCGAGGTGCGGATCGCGCTCCGGGTCCCACTGGATGCGGGCCGGGGCCTGCCGCAACTCCCCCTGTGCGCGGTGCCCGGACGCCGAACTCCGGCCCGGGTCCGACTGATTGACCGTCCACGGGGGCAGGTTCGGACACCGGCGGCTCCCCGCACCGTCGAACATCGCCGCACCGCGCACTCACTCGTTTCGCCCACCCCCGAACCGCTGAATAGTCCGGTACGCCTCTTGGCACCCGCCGCCCCATGACCAACACTGTGCCGATGACGCAGCGTGTGGAGCTGGCGACGGTGATGGACCGGCTGGCCGTGGACGAGGTGGTCACCGCGTACGCGATGGCGGTGGACGACGGTGACTGGGCGGCGTATCGCGGGCTGTTCACGGCGCGGGGGCGGGCCGACTACCGTTCCGCCGGCGGTATCGAGGGCGACGCGGAGAGGGTCGCCGGGTGGCTCGCCGAGAGCCTGGAGCTGTTCGGGATGCGGCAGCATCTGATCGTCAACCGCCATGTGCGGTTCGGGATTCTGGACCACGACACCGGGGACACCGCGCGGATCCGCGCGGACTATCTCAACCCCATGCGGTTCGCCGGCGCGGACGACTCGGGCGCGCCGGACCTGGTGTGCGGAGGCCGGTACGACTTCGGGCTGTTGCGCACGCCGGAGGGCTGGCGGCTGACCGCGGTGGTGGCGCACGAGAAGTGGCGCCGGCTGCAGGGCCGTGGCCCGACGGCCGTGTCCGAAGCGACCCGTGGGAGAGACCTGCCGGACTGATCCGACCCCGCACCAGGCCCTCTGTCGGAGATCGCGTCCGGCGCGCACACTGGAGGAAGCCCCGGGTAGGGAGACTCCGTATGAGGATGATCGACCGCTGGCTGACTTCCCCCTGGCTACGCTCCTGTGCCGCCGCCCTCGCGGGTGCCCTGCCCGTCCTGGCGTTCCCGGCGCCCTCGCTCTGGTGGTTCGCGTACGTCGCCCTGGTCCCCTGGATCCTGCTGGCCCGCTCGGCGCCGACCGGGCGGCGGGCGGCGTACGACGGCTGGTGCGGCGGGTTCGGATTCATGGTGGCCGTGCACCACTGGCTGCTGCCGAGCCTGCACGTGTTCATCTTCCTGATAGCCGGGCTGCTGAGCCTGCTCTGGGCACCCTGGGGCTGGCTGGTCCGCCGGTTCCTCGGCGGGGTGCCGTCGCCAGGGCGGGGCGTGGCCGCCCTGCTGGTGCTGCCGTCGGCGTGGCTGGCGGTGGAACTGGTCCGCTCCTGGCAGGGCCTCGGCGGGCCGTGGGGCATGCTCGGCTCCAGCCAGTGGCAGGTGGGTCCGGCGCTGCGGCTGGCGTCGGTGGGCGGGGTGTGGCTGCTGAGCTTCCTGGTGGTGGCCGTCAATGTCGCGGTCGCCATGCTGGTGGCGGTGCGCGAGTTCCGGATCCCGGCCCTCGCCTCGCTCGTCGCCACGGGGGTGGCCGCCTCGGCGGCCTGGTGGTGGGCACCGCGCCCGGATGTCGACGGACGCGTCCGGATCGCGGTCGTACAGCCCGGCGTGATGGACGGTGGCGACCGGCGCTTCGATCGCGAGGAGCAGCTGACCCGGGGGCTGGTCGGGCAGGACGTCGACCTGATCGTCTGGGGCGAGAGCAGCGTCGGCTTCGACCTGGGCGACCGGCCCGACCTGGCGCGGCGGGTCGCGGCGCTGTCCCGGCAGACCGGTGCGGACGTCCTGGTCAACGTGGACGCGCGCCGCTCGGACCGGCCCGGCATCTACAAGAGTTCGGTCCTCATAGAGCCGGACGGACCCACCGGTGCCCGGTACGACAAGATGCGGCTGGTTCCCTTCGGAGAGTACGTCCCGGCCCGCTCCCTGCTCGGCTGGGCCACCTCCGTCGGCAAGGCGGCGGGCGAGGACCGGCGGCGCGGCACCGAGCAGGTCGTGATGGACGTGGGGCACGGGCTGCGCATCGGCCCGATGATCTGCTTCGAGACCGCGTTCCCCGACATGAGCCGGCATCTCGCCGAGGACGGTGCCGACGTCCTCCTCGGCCAGTCCGCGACCTCGACCTTCCAGCACAGCTGGGCCCCCGAGCAGCACGCCTCGCTGGCCGCGCTGCGGGCCGCCGAGACCGGCCGCCCGATGGTGCACTCCACCCTGACCGGCGTCTCCGCCGTCTACGGCCCGTCGGGTCAGCGCCTCGGCCCGTGGCTCGGCACCGGCGCGAGCACCGCCCGGGTGTACGACGTACCGCTCGCGCACGGCGTCACCCCCTACGTCCGCTACGGCGACTGGCCGGTGCACGGAGCGCTGCTGGTGCTGGCCGCGTGGTGCGGGACCGAGGGTGTGCGGGCGCTCAGGCTGCGGCGGAGCGGCCCACGACCGCTCGCACCACCCGCTCGCAGAGTTCGTGAGTCTCCAGCGCGTCCCGGGCACTGAGCACCTTGCCCGCGCGGACGGCGTCGAGGAAGGCGAGCACGGCCTGCTCGATGCCTCGCTGCCGGGCCACCGGCACCCAGTCCCCGCGCCTGCGCAGCGTCGGCTGGCCCTTGTGGTCGATCACCTCGGCGAGGTTGAGCACCTGGCGCTTGGTGTCCTGCCCGGAGACCTCCAGGATCTCCTCGGCCGAGCCGCTGAGCCGGTTCATCACGCCGAGCGCGGTGAAGCCGTCCCCGGCAAGCTGGAGCACGACGTGGTGGAGGAGGCCGTCCTCGCAACGGGCGCGCACGGTGATGTCGTCGACCGGGCCCGGCACGAGGAAGCGCAGGGTGTCGACGACGTGGATGAAATCGTCCAGGATCATCGAGCGCGGTTCTTCGGGCAGCCCGATCCGGTTCTTCTGCAGCAGGATCAGGTCCCGCGGGTGCTCCAGGCACTGCGCGTACGCGGGCGCGTAGCGGCGGTTGAAGCCGACGAAGAGCGAGACGTTCCGCCGCTCGGCGAGGACCACCAGCCGTTCGGAGTCGGCGAGTTCGTAGGCGAGGGGCTTGTCCACGTAGGTGGGCACGCCCGCTTCCAGGAGCCGGGTCACGATCTCCGGGTGGACGGTGGTGGGCGCGTGCACGAACGCCGCGTCGAGGCCGGCGTCCAGCAGCGAGTCCAGGGTGGTGTGCCGGCGCTCTTCGGGCACGTGCAGCGCGTCGGCGACGCGGGTGAGGGTGGCGGGGGTGCGGGTCTGAAGGTGGAGGTCGACTCCGGGCTGTGTGCCGAGCACCGGGAGGTAGGCCTTCTGCGCGATGTCGCCGAGTCCGATGCAGCCGACCTTCACGTGAACTCCCCTTACCGCTCGCCCGCCTGTGCCTCCTCGGAAGCATACGGCGGCCGCCAGTGGGCGATGTCGTCGAATCCGCGCAGGAACAGCGCCGGACCGGCCTTGGACAGTGCGGCGATCGCGGTGTCGCGGACGGCGCAGGACAGGCGGCCACGGGACATGTTGAGGCGGGCCACCCGGACGGCCCGGCGGGTGATCGCGGTCGTGCGCGGGAGCCGGGCGGCGGTGTAGGCGGCCAGGTCGTGGCTGTGGTGGGCGAGGACGACCGCGTCCTCGACGGCCTGGTTGCCGCCCTGGCCGAGGGTCGGGGGCATGGCGTGGGCGGCGTCGCCGAGGAGGGCGACGCGGCCGAGGTGATAGGCGGGCAGCGGCACGTCGATGTGGTGGACGTCGTGCCGGAGCACGTCCTCGGGGCGGGCGGCGGC
Organism: Streptomyces sp. NPDC002520; assembly: GCF_053595235.1. NCBI lineage: Bacteria > Bacillati > Actinomycetota > Actinomycetes > Kitasatosporales > Streptomycetaceae > Streptomyces > Streptomyces sp. NPDC002520. Next base: position 40,802 of record NZ_JBSFXG010000019.1, read on the forward strand.
GATGACGGCGGGGATCGGGGCGTGCCAGTCGCCGTACCGGCGCAGGAGTTCGGCCCTCTCGTCGTCGGGGGCACGCTCCCCGGCGGGGGTCATGGCGGCCGCGTAGGCGTAGACCCGGCCGTCCTTGAGCGGATGGGTGCCCCAGATGCGGCCCCGGCCCCACGTCTCGTGCGAGGCGAACGCGACGCCGGGCACCGGGATCAGGACCCGCCAGGTGGTGAACCCGGAGTACACCGTCCCCGGGTGGGCGGGGAACAGGACGCCGCGCACAAGGGAGTTGATGCCGTCGGCGCCGACCACGAGGTCGGCCTCCAGTTCCTCGTCGCCGGTGGTGACGCGGGCGGGCCGGTGGGTGTCGCCGGGGTCGGCGAGGCGCGCGTCGGCCGCGGTGCGGACGGCGCCGGCCGGGAGCAGCGAGGCGAGGCGGTCGACGAGGGTGCTGCGGGGCAGCAGGACGAGCGGGCCGCCGAACCGGGCCTCGGCGGCCTCGGCGCTGGAGCGGGAGAGCCAGCGCCCGCTCGGGGTGCGCAGGCCTCCGTCGCCCTGCCAGGCGGCCAGGTCGCGGATCTCGTCGCCGACGCCGAGCACGTCCAGGGCGCGCAGGGCGTTGGGGGCGAGCGAGATGGCGGCGCCGACCGGTTCCAGAGATCGGGCCCGCTCCAGCACCGTGACGTCCCAGCCGCGCCGGTGCAGGGCCGCCGCCGCGGCCAGGCCCCCGATCCCGCCGCCGACGACTGTGGCGCGCTCCTGCTGTGCCATGACTCCTCCTGCCTCACGTGCGGAACTACAGCTGTAGTGCAAGCGACCTTACTACAGCCGTAGTGACGCGGGTAGGGTCGCCTCATGCCCGAACGCACCCCGAGCACCCCGATCACCCCGAGCGCCTCCCGCGCCGACCTCGTCGCCGACGCCGCCCTCGCCCTGCTCGCCGAGCGCGGGATGCGCGGCCTGACACACCGGGCCGTCGACGAGGCGGCCGGGCTGCCGCAGGGCTCGACGTCGAACGTGGTGCGCACCCGGCAGGCGCTGCTGGAACTCGCGGTACGGCGGCACGCCGAACGGGAGGCACGGGTGCTCGCGCTGGAGGAGATGCCGGACCCTGCCGGCGGCCCCGACGCGCTGGCCGACGGCCTGGCGCTGGCCGTCCACCGCTCGCTGACCGACGGCCGCGACCTCCTGATCGCCCGCTACGAACTGGCCCTGGAAGCCACCCGCCGCCCCGAACTGCGCGCCTTCTACGACGCGACGGGCGCCGTCTTCAAGGAGCAGCTGGCGGCCCTGCTCACCGCCGTCGGCTCGCCCGCCCCGGACCGGCACGTGCTGTCGTTGGTCGCCTGGGCGGACGGGCTGATGTTCTCGTGCGCGGCCGGCTCGTTCAGCGCGCGGGTGCCGAGCCTGGAGGAGGTCCGCCAAGGCGTGCGGGAGCTGCTGACCGGCCTGCTCGGCTCCTGAAAACCCGCTGGCTGCACCTCCCCTGGTATTGCGAGGATGCGGCCATGACGACCGAACGCCACGAGCCCGCCCAGAACGCCGGGGAACGCGCCATGCTGGAGGGCTGGCTGGACTACCACCGGCAGACCCTCGCCCAGAAGTGCGAAGGGCTCACCGACGAGCAGCTGCGCACGGCCTCCGTGCCGCCGTCCGAGCTGTCCCTCATGGGCCTGGTCCGGCACATGGCCGAGGTGGAGCGGGGCTGGTTCCGCAAGGTGCTGGCGGACGACGACCCCGGCCCGCTCTACTTCAGCGACGCGGACCCGGACGGCGAGTTCCACCTCACCGAGGCCGACACCTGGGCGGAGGCCTACGCCACCTGGCAGGCGGAGATCGGGATCGCCCGGCGCCACGCGGCCGGCTTCGCCCTCGACGACTTCTCCAAAGGCAGCAGCCGGTTCACCGGCGAACCGTTCAACCTCCGCTGGATCTACACCCACATGATCGAGGAGTACGCCCGGCACAACGGCCACGCCGACCTGATCCGCGAGCGGCTCGACGGCAGCACCGGCGACTGAAGCGACTGAACGTCACCTTCGGCCCCCTGGGACCCTCCGTGCGGGGCACGAGATCACTCATGCGGGGCATCAGCGTGCCATATACGGTGCCAACGCAGGTGCCGAACCCGCAGAGTTGGCCGGGTGCATCGAACGACGACCACCGCAGCGCTTCTGGTCACCGTGGCTGTCTCGGCCCTCACCGGCTGTGTGACGGTACAGCGCCCGGCGACACCCGCTCCCCCGCCGGACACCGTGCCCTCGCAGCCGACGGCGCCCCGGCCGGACGGCAGTGCGGAGCCGCGGGTCGTGGAGGCGCCGGCGCAGGAGGCGCTGGAGATGGCCGGCCCGTCCCATCGCCCCCGGCACACCGAGCCGGACGCCCCGCACCGGGAGACGTCGGCCCCGCACCGGCCTCCGGCCCCGACCACGACGCCCCGCTCCCCGCACTCGGAGCACCAGGGTCGCTCCGGTCACCCGGACCAGGCGGGCGAACAGCACGTGGACATCCCGGGAGTCACCCGGCCCGCCCCGAAGGAGCCGGACGTGTGCGCCCTGGGCAGGCAGTTCGGAGGCTGGAGCAAGGACAGCCCGGAGGCGGTGATCTGCGAGCGGCAGTACGGCCGTTGACCGGGCGGCATCGCTGACCGAAGGGCGCCCGACGGGACCCGGACGACATCCGTCGCCCGAGCGGCACCCGTGGACCGGGCGGCACTCGATGTCCGGGCGGCACTCGATGTCCGGACGACACCCGGTGCCCCGGGGGCCGGGCGCGGGGCCGTCACGGGGTGGGCCGCTGTCTCGGTGGACCCCACCCTTCGCCGTCCGGCGTCCCGTCCTCCCGCAGGCGCAGCTCCATCCGGTTGATGGCCGCCCGGACCCCGGCGCCGTAACCGTCGTCGGCGAGCACGCCGCACGCGCGGCGGGCGAGGGTCAGATGGCTGCGGGCGGCGTCGGAGCGGCCCAGTTTCAGATAGTCGGCGGCAAGATTGAGGTAGAGGGAGGGGTAGAAGCCACGGACCGTCGAGGGGTCGGCGCCGGGCCGGCCGTCGGTCAGCTCCTCCGCCGCCGACAACGCCCGTAGGTCCCAGGCCAGTTCGTCCGCCGGGTCGTCCTGGGTGTCGGCCAGATAGTGCGCCAGCGTGCACCGGTGCAAGGGGTCCCCCGCCTCGCCCATCTCCGTCCACAGGTCCAGGAAGCGGCGCCTGGCCTCCTCGCGGTCGCCGCCGTGATGCAACATCACGACCTGCCCGATCCGCGTCAGCACGGCATCCGGGGCCGCCTGATCCTGTCGCTCCGCCACCGCGTCCTCCGGACCGTCGTCGGCCGTCGCCGGCCGTCTCCTCGGCCGTGTGGCCGACCATGTGGCCGGCCGTGTGGTTGGCCGTCTCCTCGGCCGTGTCACCGGCCGTCTGCATCGACGCTAGCCGCAGGCACCGGCAAACCCGGGCAGGCGGCCCCGTACGGCTCGACCGCCGTGCCCGGTCGGCGGGGCGCGGACCGGGTCCGTGCCCGCGCCGCTGACGCCCGGTCAGCCCAGGTTCGGGATGCGCCAGTCGATCGCCTGGTGGCCCTGCCGCTCGACGGCCTCGTCGATCTGCGTGAACGGGCGGGAGCCGAAGAACTTCTTCGCCGACAGCGGCGAGGGGTGCGCGCCCTTGACGACGGTGTGCCGGCTCTCGTCGATCAGCGGGAGCTTCTTCTGCGCGTAGTTGCCCCACAGCACGAAGACCGCCGGGTCGGGCCGGGAGACCACCGCGCGGATCACCGCGTCCGTGAACTTCTCCCAGCCCTTGCCCTTGTGCGAGTTGGCCTCGCCGGCCCGGACGGTGAGCACCGCGTTGAGCAGCAGCACGCCCTGCTGGGCCCACGGCATCAGATAGCCGTTGTCGGGGACCGGCAGGCCCAGCTCCTCCTGCATCTCCTTGTAGATGTTCCGCAGGGAGGGCGGGGTCTTCACACCCGGGCGGACGGAGAAGCACAGGCCGTGGCCCTGGCCCTCGCCGTGGTACGGGTCCTGGCCGAGGATCAGGACCTTGACCTGCTCGTACGGCGTCGCCTCCAGCGCGGCGAAGACCTGCTCGCGCGGCGGGTAGACGGGACCCTTCGCCCGCTCCTCCTCGACGAACTCCATCAGCTCCTTGAAGTAGGGCTGCTGCAGCTCGTCACCCAGAACCCCGCGCCAGGACTCGGGCAGCATGGCGATGTCGGTCACGTCAACGTCCTCACGATGTCGATCAACTACGGCGTGGATCACTTCCAGGTCTCAGAACCTACAGGCGACCACTGACAACCGGTGCCGCGAGGCCGCTCACCAGCTGGTCTTGCGGTGCAGCGTCCACATCATCATGATCGTCGAGGGGTCGAGGGCCTGCTCGCCGCCGGAGATGTCGTCGCTGGCCGCCACGTACTGCCGGCCCTGCCACAGCGGGATCAGCCGGGCGTCGTCCACCAGGATCTGCTGGGCCTCCTCCAGGTCCTTCACCACCTTGCCGCGGTCGCTCTCCGCACGCGAACGGGGCAGCAGCACCGAGGTGATCTGCTTGGCGGGGTACGGCGTGCCGAGGGCGTTGCGGTCACCGACGAACGGCGCGATGAAGTTGTCGGCGTCCGGGAAGTCGGGGAACCAGCCGCGGCCGAACACCGGGTACTCGCCCTTCTGGTAGCCGATCACGTAGGTCTTCCAGGGACGGCTCTTGAGGGTGATCGTGAACAGTCCCGAGTCCTCCAGCTGCCGCTTCAGCTCCTGGAACATGCGGGCCGTCTCGGAGCCGTAGCGGTCCGTGGTGTACCAGAGGGTGAGCGGGACGCGCTGGTGGATGCCCGCGTCCTCGAGGACCTTGCGGGCCTTGGGGACGCTCGGGTCGCCGAAGTGGTCGAAGAACGGCGTGGCGTGGCCGGTCAGGCCCTTGGGGACCATCGAGTACAGGGGGTCCACCGTGTCCTTGTAGACCTTGTGCGCGATCGCGCCGCGGTCGACGATCTGGGCGAGGGCCTCGCGCACGGCGGGCTGCTTGGCCCAGGGGTCCTTCGGGTTGAACACCAGGTAGCTGATGTCCGTGCCGGCGCCGTCGACCAGTTGCAGGTCCGTGTCGCCCTTCCGCTGGAGGGCGAGGATGTCGTCGGCGGCCAGGCCTCGGTAGGTGACGTCGATCCGCTTCTCGCGCAGCGCCTTGACCATGGCGGCGGAGTCCTGGAAGTAGCGGATCGTCACGGCGTCGTTCTGCCGGTCGGCGAAGCCCTGGTAGTGGTCGTTGCGGACCAGGACGGCCTTCTGGCCCTCCTCGTACGACTTCAGCCGGTAGGGGCCGGAGCCGTCCACCGCGGCGTCCTTGCGCAGGGAGTCGGCGGGGTAGTACTTGGGATCGACGATCGACATGGCCGGGGTGGCCAGCACGAAGGGGAAGGTCGCGTCCGACTTGTTGAGGTGGAAGACGACCTCGCGGTCGCCGCTCGCCTCCACCCGGTCCAGGCTGCCGAGCAGCCCGGCGGGGCCGCTGGGGGCGTTGATGGTGCGGATGCGGTCGATGGAGTGCTGGACGGCCTTCGCGTCCAGCGGGTCGCCGTTGGCGAACGTCATCCCGTCACGCAGGCGGCAGCTGTAGGTGCGGCTGCCGGAGTCGGTGAAACGGCAGCTCTCGGCGGCGTCGGGCTGGGGGGTGGTGGCGCCGTTCGGGTAGGCGACCAGCGTCTGGTAGATGTTGCGGAACAGCTCCCAGGAACCGTCCCAGGCGGCGGCCGGGTCCAGCGTGCTCGGGGCGCTGGTCGTCCCCACGACGATGGGCCCCTTGCTGTTCGGGTCGCCGCCCGAGAGCAGACTGCAGCCGGCCACCACGGATATGGACGCGACCGCCGCGATGCTCCGCAGGAATCGGTTCCGGTTGAACACGCGCACGCTCCTCGATCTGCCACACCAAGGCAAGGGTCGGCAGACGATACCGCAGCGTTCTGGCTCCTGAACCTCCCCTGGAACAAGCGTTCTTGATCGATGGGGCGATGACTACGTTGTCATCCCTCAGTGAGTACCCCGAAACGCGTTTCGGGCGCCGTTCCGCTGGGAAACGGCGCCCGAACGAGACGACCGGTCAGGACGACCGGAGGCGAGGGGTCACTCCACGCCGGCGTTGAGGAACTTGCCGCCGTCCACGACGAGCGTCTGGCCGGTGACCCAGTCGGACTGCGCGGAGGTGAGGAACGCCGCGGCCCCGCCGATGTCGGAGGGCACGCCGAGCCGGCCGAGCGGATAGCCCGCCACCACCTCCGCCTCGCGGCCCTCGTACAGGGCCTCGGCGAACTTGGTCTTCACGACGGCCGGGGCGATCGCGTTGACCCGCACCCTGGGCGCGAACTCGTGCGCCAGCTGCTGGGTCAGGTTGATCATCGCGGCCTTGCTGATGCCGTAGGCGCCGATGAACGGCGAGGGCGCGACGCCCGCGATCGAGGCGATGTTGACGATCGCGCCGCCGTTGTCCTTCTGCCAGGCGTGCCAGGTCTTCTGGGCGAGGCCGAGCGCCGAGACCACGTTGGTCTCGAACACCTTGCGGGCCACGTTCAGGTCGAGGTCTGCGATCGGGCCGAAGACCGGGTTGGTGCCCGCGTTGTTGATCAGGAAGTCGACGCGGCCGAAGGCCTCCATGGCGTGCTCGACGACCTCGGTCTGGTGGTCGAGGTCATGGGCCTTGCCGGCGACGGCGACGACGCGCTCGGCGCCGAGCCGCTCGACGGCCTCCTTGAGCGCCTCCTCGTTGCGGCCGGTGATGACCACGCGGTCACCTCGGGCGACCAGCGCCTCGGCGATGCCGTAGCCGATGCCGCGGCTCGCGCCGGTGACGAGCGCGACCTTGCCGGAAAGCTCCGGGAGTTCAGTCATGTCCGTGTTCCCCAATGTCCCGGAGTCCGTCAGCTCAGCGGTCCGCCGGCGACGTACAGCACCTGGCCGGAGACGAATCCGGCCGCCTCACCCGTGAAGAAGGCGATGGCGTTGGCGATGTCCTCGGGCTCACCGACGCGCTGCACCGGGATCGCGCCCGCGGCGGCCTTCTTGAAGTCCTCGAAGCCCATGCCGACGCGGTCGGCGGTGGCCTTGGTCATCTCGGTGGCGATGAAGCCCGGGGCGACCGCGTTGGCGGTGATGCCGAACTTGCCCAGCTCGATGGCGAGGGTCTTGGTGAAGCCCTGCAGACCGGCCTTGGCGGCGGAGTAGTTGGCCTGGCCGCGGTTGCCGAGCGCCGAGGACGAGGAGAGGTTGACGACCCGGCCGAAGCCCGCGTCGACCATGTGCTTCTGGACGGCCTTGGTCATCAGGAACGAGCCCCGCAGGTGCACGTTCAGGACGGTGTCCCAGTCGGAGGCACTCATCTTGAACAGCAGGTTGTCGCGGAGCACACCGGCGTTGTTGACCAGGATGGTCGGGGCGCCCAGCTCCTCGACGACCCGGGCGACGGCCGCCTCGACCTGCGCCTCGTCGGAGACGTCCGCGCCGACCGCGATGCCCTTGCCACCGGCCGCGGTGATCTTCTCGACGGTGTCCTTGCAGGCCGCCTCGTCCAGGTCGATCACGGCGACGGCACGCCCCTCGGCGGCCAGGCGTACGGCGGTGGCGGCGCCGATGCCGCGCGCCGCGCCGGTGACGATCGCGACCCGCTGTTCGGTGGTGGACATGCTGCTTCTCCTCGCCCTTGAGAAAACCCTTGTGGCCCCGGAGGACCCTGGTGCGGTGAGCGACCGCTTAGTACCTCGGTACCCGTGACGCTAGAAGCCTTGGCACTCGGTGTCAACGGGACACCGGCGTGGTGTGATCCATTACCTCACCAGGAGGTCGACAAGACGCTCCGTCTCGGCCGCCGGGTCGGTGGTCAGTCCGGTGTGCACGGGGCCGGGCTGGACGATCGTCGAGCGGGGCGCGATCACCCAGCGGTAGCGGCGTCCGGGGTCGTCGTCGGCCGCCTGTCCGGCCTCCTCCCCGCCCGCGCAGTGCCGCTCGATCGCACCCAGCGCGGCCCGCACCCCGGCCACGTCGGCCTCCGGGTCGAGGGCGAGCAGCCGGGCCTCGTCGAGGTGGGTGCGGGCGCCGACGTAGGCCTGGGCGCGGCAGTAGACGACCACGCCCGCGTTGATGCACTCGCCGCGCTCGACGCGGGGCACGACACGCAGCAGGGCGTACTCGAACACGTCGCGGTCGCCGCCCTGGCCCGCCCGGGTGATGTGGCGCTCGGTGACGTGACCGGCCATGTGGATGTGGGTCTCGCTCACTTGCCCTCCTCCAGGCCGGTGATGCGCTCGGCGATGACGGCCGCGCGGGCGAGCAGGGGCCGCGCGTAGGCCCTGCGCAGGTCGTCCGGGGTGTCGAAGCCGGGCTCGCCGTCCAGCCAGACGTCCGGGATCTCGGCGGTGACCTCGGCGAGGAGGTCCTCGGTGATCCGGGGGGCCAGTTCGGCCGCGGCGGCCTTGACGTCCGGGGCGTAGCGGGCGAGGGCGTGGTCGGAGGCGTCGTAGGCACGGCCCGCCGAGGCCTCGGCGGAAGGCCAGTTGTGATGCCAGATCATCGTGGCGCCGTGGTCGATCAGCCACAGCTCGCCGCGGTGCACGAGGAGGTTGGGGTTGCGCCAGGAGCGGTCGACGTTGTTGATCAGCGCGTCGAACCAGACGATCCGCCCGGCATCCTCGGGATCGGCCGGGAAGGCGAGCGGGTCGTAGCCGAGGGCGCCGGAGAGGAAGTCCATGCCGAGGTTGGTGCCGCCGCTGGACCGCAGCAGCTCCTGCACCTGCTCCTCGGGCTCGCCGAGCCCCAGGACGGAGTCCAGCCGAACGGTGACCAGGCGGGGCATCCGGAATCCGAGCCGGCGGGCGAGTTCGCCGCAGACGACCTCGGCGACCAGTGTCTTGCGGCCCTGCCCGGCGCCGGTGAACTTCATGACGTAGGTCCCGAAGTCGTCGGCCTCGACGAGCCCCGGCATCGAGCCGCCCTCACGCAGTGGCGTGATGTAGCGGGTCGCTGTCACTTCTGTAAGCATTCGCCCAGGCTATCCACACCGGCGTAGGACACCGTGCTCGCCCGCCCCTGCGGAGAATCACTCCGTGGGACGTCCCGTCCGATCAAGCCAGTCAGGCACCGGCGATACGGCGGCGCATCCTGCCTCTCGCGCATGCGGACAACCGTACGCAGCCCCTCGGGCCCAGGGACAGCAGGGCGACGGGACTCAGCAGTCGAACACTCCCCGGAAGTCCCCGAAGTTCTCCCACGTCGGGCTGGTTGTCGCGGTGTTCGTTCCGCGCCCATGCGCGTCGGCCATGTCGCCGGTGCCCGACCCACGGACGATCTCCCAGGTTCCGCCACCCGCTGTGCTGCCCCGTCCGATCCAGGTGAACGACCCCGATCCGCACGCCTCGGCCCAGCCGGTCAGCGTCTCCGTCCCGACGTAGCGGTACCGACCCGGCGTGGCCTCCGGGTACAGGCAGTAGTCGTAGGTCGTCGTACCTTGCCAGACATCGCCCGACTGCGTCCCGAACGTGGCACTCCCGTGGATCGCCGTACCACCCGGAGCACAGACCATGTCCAGGGAAGGGACGATTTCTGTGCCCGGGTCGTAGTAGTGACTCAGGATCCGCGAATCCGCCGCGCTGCTGTACGGCGCGGCGAGCACAGACACCGTCAGTGCGAGCGCCACCACGCAGGCCGCTTTGGTCATGTTCCAATTCACTTGGCATTACCACTTTCTGAGGATCGATCAAGGAGTTGCGGGGAGACCCGAAAGAGCTCGTACGCGGCGACAGTCCTGAATCCCATGCGCTCGTACACGGGAAAGCCGGACGGGCTGGCCTGAAGGGTGCCGACGCTCAGTCCGCGTTCCCGTCCCGCTTCGAGTGCCGCCACCGTGAGTGCCGTGCCGTTGGTTCTCGGCAGTTGTGACGACATAGACGCCGGCCACGCCATGCGCTTCGAACTGTAGGCCAGTTGGCCGTCGACGCGCTCGGCCGACCCCCAGCCGAGCCAGTAGTCCCGGCAATTGGCGACCAGCGATTCGATGTCCACGTCCATGGCCCTCTTCGCGCCTCGACTGTTCCTCGGCTCTGTCGTGTCCCATCCTCGAAAGGGCCGTTCAGAGAATGCCCGTCCGGACCGCACGCGCCACGGCCTGCGTCCTGTTCTTACAGTTCAGCTGCTTCACGGTCTCGTGGATGATTCCCTTGATCGTCCGCTCCGAGTAGCTCATCTTCTCGGATATCTCAAGCGTGTTCATCCCTTCGGACAGCATGCGGAGCACCTCGATCTCCCGCGGCGCGAGCCCGTCCTTCCTCGACAACTGCGCAAGCTTCTGCTGCCGTTGCTGATGCCCCAGTTCGGCGATCAGATGACCCACCAGTTCATTCGGAAAACGACTGCGTCCGGAGCTCGCCTCGACGGTCGCTTCGAGAAGTTGTTCAAGGCTTGACCTGCTTCGGTAGAGAAAGCTGGTCAGCCCGTATTCCACTGCGAGGGTGAGCTGCTGCTCGTTGACACGGTCGGCCATCACTACGACCGGGACCGGCGCGCCGCCGGCGCACGCGGCATCCTGCCTGAGAACCCTGAGCCAGTCGTCGTTCAGGCAGTGGAGCAGCATGACCGACACGTCCGCATCGGGAAGTCCATGCTGGGGAACTATGTCCACGCCAGAATGCGACTGCAGGTAGGCACCGGTCGCGTGTTCCAGAAAGGCGTCGCTCGCCCTCAGGACAACCCGGATCGGAGCCGCCAGCGTGGTTCCCGTTCCATCCGTCTGAGTCACAGTCACAGTCACTTCAGCAATCCCCAGATAGAACCGACGTGTACACCTCGACACGCACCCCGGGCCGCCGCCTGGACGGCGGGGCCTGCTGGTGGGCTTCGAGCTATATCGGCACAGTACGGCGACTGCCGGTGACGCATCTTCGGTCAAATGACCCAGTAGGATTTCAGACTACTTGTCTCTTTTTGTATGTTAGGTACCTGTTTTAGTCGTCAAGGTGACTCGTCGGCACCCAGGTCCGGGCCCGATGCCTTCCCGTCCATCCACCACCAGAATGGGGGCGGTGGTGCGTTCGTTGCCGTCGGTGGTGCGGGCGCTGCCGTTCTGCCAGGTCGTAGAGCCGCCCGGGAAGAAGAAGCTGCAGACCAGAAAGCCGAGCGCCACCGCGACGCTGATACCCACGCCCATGCCGGTACGGAGGTCGGGGCTCTCACGCCGTGTCTGCATGGGGCTACATTGCCTCGCCGGAAGCATTGTCGGCATGCCAGCACGGTGGACGGTGACCGTTCGGGCTGTCATCTTCGCCCAAGTTGACCTGACGGTAAGGCGATCCGTGGCGCGCCCGCGGTCAACCTGACCATGGTGTCCGCCGGCGGTCCGCACATGTAGGTCACGCACGTCTCCGAACCGGGCGGCCGCCCAGCCTCACCCGGAGCTCCCATTGTGCGGCCGAGACTCAGGGTGGCGCGGAGGGGCACATGAGCGGACGGCATGACACATCGCTGTCGAGGGGCACGCCCAGCACGAACAGGAAGCATCACATGCCCTTTCGCGCCGGCGTGGCCCCTCGCGTGTGCCCTGGGCCGCATGGCGTTCCTACAGTCCTTGAAACAGCCACTGCCGCAGCGCTCTTGCCGACTCCTCCATCCTCCGCGCTCAGGGAGATGCGACGACATGAACGTGTCGAAGAGACCCCCCGACAAAGTACCGGGCATGCGCTCGCTGATCGTTCCGTCCGGCCCCGGGACCTACCCCGAGGTCCGAGGGCACCCGGTCCCGCGCGCCGCTGCCCGGATCGTCTCCAACGGCGGGCGCGGTATAGCCCGGGACCGGCTCCGGCTCTTGAGCCAGTACGGCACGCGACTCCGCCGGACCATGTCGGAGGTGGAAGGGACACTCCGGAAGGAGTGGACCTGTGGGGATGGCCCTCGCGCCGACGACATCGGCGCTCTCGCCGACCTGGCAGCGGTCCGCCTCTACCTGGCGGAGGAGTGGGCATGGCTGGATCCGGCACTGCTCGAGGGAAAGCCCGGTGCGCACATGCCCCTCGCTCGCTGCGTTGCCTCCGGCCTGCGCAGGTTGCCCGCCTACCGAGGTCCCGCGATCGTGCGCACCGGTGTGGCCGACAGCCTGGTGAGGTGGTACCGCGACAACCCCGTGGTCGTCGACCAGGGTTTCTGGAACGCGACGTCGTCCCCGGTGGCGCTGGGCGCGGGTGGTCCTGGGTATCTCGTGTGGTCGCTCACCGGACGCCGTACGGACTCCGTCGATCCGTACACCCCGGAAAGGGTGGTGTTTGTTCCCGGCACTCGTTTCAAGGTCCTCGAAGTGCTCGACGGCCGAGGGCCCCGCATGCTGCTGCGCGAGATGTTCCCCCAGGAGCCCGCTGAGATGCTTCCGGTCAGTGCCGACGTCCGCAACACCGCGTGGCTGGACGGGACTACGGTGGAACAGCTGACGCGGGCGGCTGCCCGGACGGCCGGACTGATCTTCGCCGAGATCCCGGGCCCGCGGAACCGTCCCCCCGGGGCTGCCCAGCACGACGTAGGGGCGCCGTCAACGAACCTGTCGCCTGTCGCAAGCGGGACCCTGCGGTTTGGTTGAACCGCAGTTTCAGGTGGTTCCACAAGCGCGTTCGCGGACTCGATACACTGTGGCGTGACTGACGGAGAACAGTTCGGCGAGGTCGGCGATGGGGTGCTCACCGGTGACCCGCCGCTCGGCCAGGCGGGCATGCCGGCGGGTGGCCGGCTTCGACTGCTTGCCTTCATCCCCTTCCCCCAAAGTGTCTGATACGCGCCCGCGACCGCCCGTCAGGTTCCACCGGCATCCGGAAACCGAGGCCGGCGGCCCCGCACACGGCCAGGTACCAGCCGGTGCCGAACCCACGACGGCGCGTGCTGCCGGCCGTGCGGCCCATGACCTCGTGCGCGCGACCGGCCGACAACACGGCCGAGCCCACGGCCCCCGAACCAACAGCCGTCCGGGGAATCCTGACGATGCACCAGTCGCCTGAAGCCTTGTGCATCGCAGCGGAGGAGCGGTCAAGGACGTCCGGGCGGCCGGTAGCCGTCTGAAGCGGTGCACGCACCGCTCGAGCGAAGCTTGCGACTGCAGGTCTTGGCGATCGACACGAGGTCTGACAATGTGATGTGACTCACAGATCGACGATCGAACTTTCGAACGTCCCCTCCGTCATGCCTTTCATCCGGCTCGAGCAGAATGGAAGGTCTCCATGCCATTCCCAACGTCACCAGCCTCGGACGGCGGCAATCACCCCGCGGACGGAGACCGCGCGCGTTCGGCGGGGGGCCTCGTCGGGCGGTCCTCGGAGCGGGCTCTCATCAACGATCTCTTCGATTCCGCCGCCGGGGGCGCCGCACTGATGCTGACGGGAGAGGCCGGGGTAGGGAAGAGCGCCTTGCTGGACGCCGCAGCGGAACGGGCGTCCGACGCGGGCTTCACCGTCGTCAGGATCGTGGGCTCGCAGTTCGAGCAGAGTGTCAGCTTCTCGGGCCTCACCCAACTGCTCCAGCCGCTGGCCGAGGAGATCCCGGCTCTGCCGGCGCGGCAGGCGGAGACGCTCCAGGCAGTGCGAGGCCTGTCCGACGAGCAGCCGGCCGAACTGCTCGCCATCGCCAACGCTGTACAGGTCCTGCTGTCCCAGACCGCGGCGAAGCGTGGCCCCATCACGCTGGTCATCGACGACTCAGCCTGGCTCGACCGCCCCAGCGCCATGGTTGTGGGCACCGTCGCCCGTACCATCCGGTCCGGCTCCCTGATCCTGCTCGCGGCATCCCGGACCGGCGACGAATCCTTCCTGAGCAGCACCGGGATACCCTCGTACGAGGTTCTGCCGCTGGACGAGGAGTCCGCGATGGCACTGGTGGCGGAACGATTCCCCGCCATGACGGCCAGGGTCCGGCGGCGTCTTGTCACGGAAGCCGCCGGCAACCCCCTGGCACTGCTGGAACTGCCCGTCCCCCTCAACGAGGCCCAGCAGACGGAACGGGGACCGCTGCCGGCTGTGCTGCCGCTCTCCGAGCGCCTCAAGAAGATCTTTTCCGTAAGGGTCAGTGCCCTGCCGCGCGCGACACGGGAGCTGCTCCTGCTCGCCGTTCTGGACGGCTCCGGTGATCTGCACGTACTGGAGCGGGCCGTCGACAGCTCGGATGTCCTCACCAGGCTGGGCCCCGCCGAGCGGACGGGCCTGGTACGGGTGGACTCCCTGACGGGCCGCCTGGTCTTCCGGCACCCGCTCACCCGTTCCGCGGTCATCGAGCTGTCCACGAGCGCGGAGCGTCAACGGATGCACCTGGACCTGGCCGAGGAGTTCCCGGAAGGTTCCGAACGCCGGGTCCGCCATCTGGCCGCCGCGGCCGTCGGCCCGGACGATCAGGTGGCCGCCCTCCTGCACGATGTGGCCTACAGGACGCTCCGTCGCGGCGACGCCGTCGGCGCCATCACCACCCTGCTCCGCGCTTCCGAGCTGAGTAGCTCCGGGAAGACGAAGGGGCGCATGCTGGCTGAGGCAGCCTGCCTCGGCGCCAACATCACCGGTGACCTCCGCAACGTACGCTCCCTGCTGGACAACGCCATGTCCGCCGATCCCGTGGGCGCGGATTCCCTGGCCGCCGCGGCCGCGGCGGCCAGCCAGCTCCTCAACGGCGAAGGCGACGCGGACACCGCCCACCGGCTTCTCGTCGGCGCGATCCGCAGTCATGCCCAACCCAACCGGACGGACGACAACATCCTCCGCGAAGCTCTGCACACGCTGCTCATGGTGTGCTTCTTCAGCGGCCGGCCGGACCAGTGGCAGGCCTTCGACAGCGCGGTGGCAGACGTCCAGCGGCACTCTCCCGATCCCCTGCTGAGCGTGCTTCGCGGCGCCTTCGGTGATCCCGCCCACGCGGCGTCGTCGGTACTGGACGTGCTGGACGACCTCATCCTCGGCCTCAGCCGGGAGAGCGATCCCCGGCGTATCGTGCGGACCGCCATCGCGGGCGCCTATGTCGACCGCCTGCCCAACTGCCGTAGCGCCCTGCGGCGTGTCGTCGACGACGGCCGCAACGGAGGAGCCATCGCCACGGCGATAGAGGCCCACTTTCTGCTGGCGAACGACGCCTACGCCGGCGGACAGTGGGACGACGTTCCGGACGTCATCGACGAGGGTCTGCGCTGGTGCGAGACACACAACTACCGCCTGCTGGGATGGTCGGGTCACTTCATACGGGGCCTCCTGGCAGCCGCGCGAGGTGACAACCGGACCGCGCTGGAAACCGCTGACCGTCTCGATCGCTGGGGGAACCCCCGAGGACTGGGCACGCTGCATGTGTACGCCTCTCACATACGGGCGCTGTCCGCGCTCGGCAGCGCCGACTTCGAGAGCGCGTACCGCTGTCTCAGATCCCTGAGCACACCTGGTCAGCTGCCCTCGCACATGCCCCATTCCCTGTGGCTCTTCTGGGACTTCACCGAATCCGCGGCTCGGACCGGTCACCATGGCGAGGCCGTCGAACACGTCGCGGCGGTCAGAGCATCCGGCATCCCGTCCATCTCACCACGCCTGGCCATGATGAGCGACGCCGCCGAGGCCATGGCCACCCCGGACGTCATCGACCACGAGCTGTTCGAGAGAGCCATCGCCACGCCCGGCGCCGAACGATGGCCTTTCGACTGGGCGCGGATCTGTCTGGCCTACGGCGAGAGGCTGCGCAGGGCCAAGGCAGGAGGGACCGCCGGCGTCCACCTGGAGGCCGCGCTCGGCACGTTCCAGCGCCTGGGGGCCCAGCCGTGGTCCACACGAGCCGCCAACGAACTACGGGCGAGCGGTGTCCACGTCACAACCGTGACCTCGACCGAGGACGGCAGTACGCCGCTGACTCCGCAGGAACAGCAGATCGCGCAGCTGGCCGCCACAGGACTGACCAACAAACAGATCGCCGCCCAGCTCTTCCTGTCCCCCCGCACCGTGGCCGCGCATCTGCGCAGTGTCTTTCCGAAGCTGCACGTCACCTCTCGTGCGGGACTGCGGGACGCGCTCACACGAAACATGCCCCCTGTATGACACGAGGAACGCAGGTGCGCGTACTTCGGGTCAGCCCCGGATGCCCGCGGCCCGCTTGATCAGTTCCGCGACGGCAACGGGGCGGGAGATGTAGACGGCGTGGCTACCGGGGACCTCGCTCACGGTGCTTCCCGCTCGCTCCGCCATCGCGCGCTGCACCGGCGGAGGGATCATCCTGTCCAGGGTCGCCACGAGATACCAGCTCGGCTTCATACGCCAAGCGGCCTCCCCCACCGCCCCGTTGAGAGCGTCGACGCCCCAGGGAGCCTGCGAGTCCGCCATGAACCGCGCGTCCTCCAGTGGCACATCATCCGCGAACGAGCCCGCGAACCTGTCACGGTCGAGGAACAGGAAGCCGTCCTGAGGCGGCAGAATCGGCGGAACGGGTGCGCCCGGCGCCGGGTCGGCGATCAGCGTGCTGACCGACTCGCCCTTGTCGGGGGCGAAAGCAGCGATGTAGGCGAGCGCGGCGACCTTGGGGTGCAGGCCGGCCTCGGTGATCACGACGCCGCCGTAGGAGTGGCCCACCAGCACGGTCGGCCCGTCCTGGGCGTCAAGGACCTGCCGCGTGACCGCGACGTCGCCCTCCAGGGAGTGGGTCGGGTTCTGCACGATGCTGACACGGAAGCCTTCGCGGGTGAGGAGACGGTGCACGGCCTGCCAACCGGAACCGTCGACGAATCCTCCGTGCACGAGGACGACGTTCTTCAGGGGGCTCAAGTCATGGCTCCTATTGCCGGTGAAAACCCTGTGAGGCAGGTGAAAAGCTAGCCCGTCCCGTCCTTCTGGGCTTCGGCCGAATGACCTAGTGACCTGAGTCTTGACCTGCAATTCAGAATGAGGTTCGGAGGCATGTCAGGCAGATGATCTGTAGGCGAGGCGGAAATAGGCCGAGGTGGAGGTCGGCGCGTTTCTCCTGCGGGTCGGGAGCGCCGGCCCGGCCGGTGGCGATGGCGCCCACGAGCGCCGCGGATGCGGGCTTTCGCGTCGAGCAGCGGCATCAACTGGATGGCGTCGTACCGGCCCTTTCGGCGGTTACGACCGAGTCCCCTTCCCGGCACCGGCCGCTTGCCCGTGAGCCCGACAGGCAGGGCGATCCACCGACGATGTCCAGCCGCCACGGCTCGACACAGGACCCGTGCGTGGACGTGATACCTCCGCGGCACGCCGTCGATGTCGACGGTGTGGTTACCGGCCGTCAGGGGGGCGGTTCGGGGATGGTCATGGAACTCTCCATCCCGCATGCGCTCACACCCCTTGGAGCCCGGCCTGAGCGAGGGCACGTGTGGGCCGAGGGTTCTTGCCGAACCGGTCCGCGCAGGTGAGCACCTCGGCGGAGGCGACGAGCGTGGTGGCCAGAGCGACCGGGAGCAGTGGGCCGGCCGAAGGCCGCCGGGTCGGTGCGCGGAGCCACTCGTAGCGGTCGCCGAGCACGGCCCGGGGGCCGGGGACGACGACCACGCAGCCGTGGCTCAGGTAGCGGTGCGCGGGAGCCGCTCCCTCTCCTCGCGCGAGTTGGCGAGCGAATTCCTGCCGGCTCTTCGAGGCCAGGAGGAAGCCCATTCTCCGCGCCCGGTGGTCCATCACTATCGGCCCGAAGGGCATTCCCCGGCGTAGCAGTTGATCGAACGCCTCGATGCCGACACGCTCGTCGACCGACACCACGTCGAAGACGCGGCCGGTGGGCAGCACGTATGGCGTCCGGGGGTCGCTCGCCCACGTGGTCAAGCATGCTGACGGATCATCAGCCGCCTCGGACAGCCAGGCGATGTCCCTCCATGTCATCCTCTTCACGTCACTCACCTCTGTCGGATCTCGGTTTCGGCAGCGGGGCCGCCCGACGCTCAGGCTGAGCATCGGCCACCTGGCCAGGGCAGATGACGAGGGGTGACAGGGAACGACGTGTCACGCGTGGAGTCGTCTCTCTGCCGCGAGTCAGCCGTCCCCGGCCTGCGGACACATGCGCCGCGCGGCGATGAACGACATGCCGTTCCGTCGGCGACCGACCAGTGACTCTCTCAGCTCCCTCAACGGGGTGCTGCGCAGTAGTCCGCATGACGCCGGCCTTTGCCCCTGCTCATGAATTCCCGCTGCTGCTCACAGGTTTCTATGACACCCCAGGGTAGGCAGCGCCATCCCCCACCGGCTTCGACCAAATGGCCTAAAAGTGCTCACCCGGCCCGACGTTCGGGGCTGTCCACGGGCAGTTGGTCAAGGCCTGTCAGCGCGTCGCGCAACCCGCCGCGGGAGGCGATGTCCAGCTTGCGGAAGGCGCCGCGCAGGTGGGCGGCCACGGTGCGGTGGGACAGGAAGAGCTGGGCGGCGATCTGTTTGTTGGTGAGCCCCGTGGCAGCGAGCTGGGCGGTCTGCCATTCCTGCGGAGTCAGCGGCGCTTCGACACCCGCTGCGGACATGGCGGGGGCCGGGACCTGACCGCTCGCCCGCAGTTCACCGGCCGCGCGTGCGCTCCACGGGGCGGCACCGAGGCGTTCGAACGTGCGCAGGGCGGCCTCGAGGTGGGGGCGTGCCGCGACGCTCGCCTGGTCTCTGCGGAGTCGTTCGCCGTAGCCCAGGCGGATCCGGGCCAGATCGAAGGGCCAGCGCTCCGCGCCGGGTGTGGCGATGGCCTTGTCGAAGAGATCGCGATCGACGACGTGCGGGTCGGCCAGAGCGGTCGCCGCCTCCGTGATCATGGCCAGTCGCGGCGAGATGGAGGGGATGCCGGCGTCCCGGACGGCCGCCAGATGTGCGGCTGCCTCGTCGTGGTGACCGGTGCGGGTCGCCGCCTCGGTGAAGTCCCAGATGAGCCACAGGGCGTGCGGGACGTGCGGCGCCGGCCGGCCCGCCGGGCTGACGGATGTCATATGCCGGTAGGCGCTCTCGAAATCGGCGCGTCCCAGCGCGGACAGGGCCTTGATGTGGGACGAGTAGACGCGCAGCGTGCCCAGGCCGCGGGGGTTGCTCCAGGAGTCGAGGCGGTCCGCGATGCTCCGGGCGGTTTCGTCGTCACCGCGTGCGGCGGCCAGCAGGCCCTGCAACAGACGACCTGCCCAGGCCTGGAGCCGGTAGTCATGGGAAGCGCACCACTGCAGGGCCTCGTCGGTCAGTTCGGCGACATCGTCCCACCGTCCCCTGGCGTAGGCGTCGTCGGCCAGCAGGAGGAGGGCCTGTATGGCCGACGCCACGGCTCCTCCGCCGCGGCCGTCCTCGACGACGCGCAGCAAGGCGCTGTGGCAGCCCGGCAGGCGGTCGACGTAGGCGGCGCAGGCGGCCGTACGGACGATGCGAGCGGGGTCGGTCTGCCGGTGGAGTCCGGAGATCAGCTCGTCAAGGCGGGGCAGTACCGGCAGCGCCTCGTGGGCCGGGTCGCCGAGGGCGCCGCGCAGAACCGGCAGCAGCGGGTCGGGCACGTGCGGACGGAATCGAGCCAGGATCGCGTCGAAGGACCGCCACAGTTCCGGCCGCCCGCTGTATGAACACACCATGAGCAGGGTGTGGAGTGCCTCGCGCAGCATGATGTCATCGGCCGGGCGCCCGGGGGCGTGGTCGGTGATCGCTCCGACCAGCAGCCGGTAGGCGCCGTCCACGTCACCGTCCCAGTTGAGGAGTTCCCCGGCTTCCGCCGCCGCGGCGGCCGGGGACGTGGCGCCGGGCGGATCGACGGCCGCGGCGTCGTCGAGAAGTGCGCGTACGTTGCGCAGGTCGCCGGTGACGTTGGCGCTCAGGCAGGCAGCCTCGGCGAGTCTGCTCCCCCGGGCTGTACCCGAGCTGCTGAGCTCCGAGGCGCGCAGCAGGGCGGAGACAGCGCCGACGGCGTCGCCGCGACGCAGGGTGGTGTAGGCGGCCTTGTGCAGCAGAGCGGCCACCTGGTCGTCCGGCCCCACGGTGGCGCGGGCCAGGTGCAGGGCTCGGCGCTCGGATCCTTCCGGGAGTACGTCGGCGAGCGCCCGGTGCGCCCAGCGGCGCTCGGCGCTGGTCGACAGTTCCATGACGGCCGAACGGGTCAGCGGGTGCCGGAAGAACAGGCGACCGGTGCGGGCGTCGACCCGCACCAGCCCGGCACGTTCGGCAGGAGAGAGGTCGGCGAGAGTCCCTCGTGCGTCGCCGGTCCGCGACAGGAGGTGCAGGTCGCCCGTGTCGTCCAGAACCGCCAGCAGGAGCAGTTTCCGTGTGGCGTCCGGCAGGACCCTGACCCGCTCGGAGAAGGCCGTCCTCAGGCGCTCGGTGAGTGGAAGGAGTGTCGGCAGAGTACGTCGCTGCGTCTGCTGCGCGAGGCTGAGCGAGACAGGCAGCTCCAGCAACGCGAGGGGGTTGCCACCGGCCTCCGCGAGCAGCCGTCGGCGAACGGTGGAGGTCATGGCCGGAAAACGCTCCGCCACCAGCTTCGTCGCCGACTTCGCGTCGAGGGGCTGCACTTCGTGTACCTGGGTCCCCGTGTCGGAGAGAAAGGCCTCGTCCCGCCGGGAGGCGGTCAGCAACGCGACGCGCCCGGTGCCGGTATGGCGGGCCAACGTGTCCAGCACCACCGCGCTGGGCCGGTCCAGCCGTGCGTAGTCGTCGATGACCAGCGCCAGGGGGCTGCTCGCGGTACTGATCCGGAGCAGCAGACCGCGCACCGCGTACGCGACAGCCGCCAGTTCCTCCGGTTCTCCCGCCGAAAGGCCGAGAATCACCTGAAGGGTGCGCGCCTGCCGCGCCGGCAGGGAAGCGAGTTCTGCGGCCAACGGCAGGAGGATCTGATTCAGCCCCGCGAAACCGACATGCTGATCGAACTGCGCCCCGGCAGCCCGCACCACACGGAATCCACGGTGCTCCGCCCGTCGCGCCGCGACATCGAGCAGCGCGCTCTTGCCCACTCCGGCCGCACCGGTCAGGAACAGCGCGGCACTCCGTGTTGCCGCCTTGGCGAAGAGCGCGTCGATCAGCGCCAGCTCCGCCGATCGCCCGACGAGACCGCCGGTGCCGCCGTGGGGCCCGCTCCGAGCGATGACGTGCTCGGCCAGGGGGACGACGCGGGATGTGCCGGCCGTCGCGGAAGCGCTGGTAGAGGGCGTCTGAAGAAGATTGATCATTGCTTTCACCTGCAAGCGGCGGTCGGAGATGCGAGATGCGCCGCGACAGCCGAAGGGCGGGAGTCGGCGGCGGCCCGCGTTTGCGTGGCCGGTACGGGAGAAGTCGGTGAGCCCGGTCCCGGCCGATACCGGACCGGTCGCCCTGGGATCGGCGGGAGCGGTGCGCCGGGCGGCAGGTGGCCGGGTCGGCGGGTCGACCGGCTCGCCCCGGTCGGGGGCGGACACAACGACCTGGGCGTTCTCGCGGCCTGGGTGTGACCGTGCCGCCGTGAACATGACCAACCAGGGCGACCGCGCTGTCGACACTGGTTCTGCGCGACGGCCACTCGGTGGCCGTGGGCACGATGTCCCTGTCCGTCCCCCGTGATCACCCCTGCCCGGAGGGACTGCCCCGGGCTGCCAGGCCATCTGCGCCGTGAGGGACCGGGGGCGAACTCACGGCGCGAAGCGCCGCGTCCGCTCCTGCGGTCAGGCGGTGGCGGCCTCGCGGATGAGGCCGGCCACGGCGCCGGGCTGCGAGACGTAGACGGCGTGGCTGCCGATGGCCTCGACGACGGTCGAGCCTGCGCGCTCGGCCATGGCCCTCTGGGCCGCCGGCGGGATCATGCGGTCCTCGGTGGCGACGAGGTACCAGCTGGGCTTGTGCTGCCAGGCCGGTTCGGTGACCGCCCCGCCGAGGGCGTCCACGCCCCAGGGGACCTGAGCGTCGGCCATGAACGCGGCCTGCTGTACGGGCAGATCGGCGGCGAAGGCGTCGTGGAACTTGTCGCGGTCCAGGAAGAGGAAGCCGTCCTGCGGAGGCAGGATGGGCGGCACCGGCGCCCCGGGCGCCGCGTCGGCGATGAGTGTGCCGACCGACTCCCCCTTGTCCGGGGCGAAAGCGGCGATGTACGCCAGCGCCGCGACATTGGGGTGCGTACCGGCCTCGCTGACGACGACGCCGCCGTAGGAGTGGCCGACCAGGACGGCCGGACCGTCGAGCGTGTCCAGCACCTGGCGGGTCGCGGCGACGTCACCCTCGAGCGACAGCGTCGGGTTCTGCACGATCCGGACGCGGAAGCCGTCCCCGGCGAGGTCGTCGTAGACGCCCTGCCAGCCCGATCCGTCCACGAAGCCACCGTGCACGAGCACGATGTTCCCGATGGTCGACATGCGCTCTCCCCGGGTGGATGGACAGGCCCCCACAGGCCCGTCGGACTGGCTCCAGTCAACGCGCCCGGCAGTGGAGAGGCCACGCAGAACAGCACGCAGAAGTTCTGCGCCCCGAACGCTGCTCGACCCGTCAGGGTGCGGTGGACGCCAGGTCGTGGCATCGGCGGCCGGCGTCGGCGTCACCGACCGCCTCGAACACCTCGGCCGCCCTCGCGTAAGCGCGGCTGCTCTCGTCCTTGCGGCCCTCGTCGGCCAGCAAGGACCCCAGTGTCTCCAGGGCGTGGGCCTGCGGGACGTGCGACTGGGCCTGCTCCATGAGGCCGATCGCCTCGACGAGCTTGGTGATCGCTTCGGGCCGGCGGCCGAGCAGTCCGAGACATTCGCCGGCACGGGCCAGCGCGATGGGACGGGCGAACGCCGCCACGCTCGGCGTCACCCCCGACCCGGCGTCGTCCAGGAACGCCAACAGGTCGAGGTACCGCTCCAGGGCCTCGGCGTGGTGTCCGGCGTCGCGAAGGCAGGTGCCAAGGGCGCCGAGGCAATGGCAGTACGCGTCGAAATCGCCGTCGGCCTTGAACATCTCCGCCGCCCGGGTCTCCGACGCGGTGGCCTCGTCAAGCCGTCCGAGTCTGCGCAGCGCGCCTCCCGCGTGGTGGAGGGCGGAGGCGGTTTCTGCCGTGGAGCCACTGCGCGTGGCGAGGTCCATCGCCTCGGTGGTGTACCGCAGTGCGGACTCCGGGTCGTCGCGCGGCAGCAGATGGACCCAGGCCAACGAATTGAGCTGGCCGGCCTGCCGTACCGGATCACCCAGCACGGCGGCGGCCTCGGCACCGAGGGTGAACACCTCGTGCCAGTGCGGCGCGTGCATCCAGCGGTCGGAGAACCAGTCCAACGACTCCACGCAGTCGAGGACGGCGGAGTGGCGGCCGTCGCCCGCTGCCGTCGCCAACGCACCCAGCCAGCTGTCCACGTTCACGCGCAGCCAGTGGTCGGCCTCCTCCGGCGAGGACAGGCCGGCGAGGTCGCGGTCAGGCTGGTCGGGGTCAGGCTGGTCGGGGTGACCGTAAGCGGGTTCGAACCACCGCCCGGCGGTGGTGGTCATCCGCAGCAGCCAGGACGTCATCGTCCTGCCGATCTTCTCCTGCTCAGCCGCCGGGTCCTCGGCCTTGAGCCGCTCACGGGCGAACAGCCTGACCAGGTCGTGGAAGCGGTAGCGGCCGGCCCCGCTGTCCTGGAGCAGGCCGAGGTCGATCAGTTCGTCGAGCACGTCCCAGGCGTCCTCGATGGAGATCTCGCCGACCACCGCGGCGAGGGCGGCGTCGAAGTCATGGCCGGTCACCAGAGCAAGCCGGCGGAAGACCTTGCGTACGGACGGCGCGAGTTGCTCGTACGACATCCCGAACGCGCTGGCGATCCTGAGGTCCCCTGCCTTGAGCTGGTCGAGCCGGCGCTCGTCGTCGGCCAGTCGGGCGACGAGTTCGGCGGCGCTCCATGCCGGGCGGCTGACCAGCCGGTTGCCGATGATCCGCACCGCTAGGGGCAGGCCGCCGCACAGCTGCGCCAGCTGAGCGAGCACCGAATCGCTGTCCGAGGCGTCGCGGTCCCTTGTGATCCCGGCCAGTAGGACGGTCGTGTCCGGCAGGGGCAGGGGGCCCAGGTTCAGGCGGCGCACGCCCTCAAGGCCGGCCAGCAGCCGACGACTGGTCACCAGCGCTCTGCCCCGGCCTCCACCCGGCAGCAGGGGACGGATCTGCTCTTCCGACGCGGTGTTGTCGAGCACGACCAACACGCGCCTGTCCCTCAGCAGCGATCGGTACAACGACGCGCACTCGGCAATGTCGGGAGGGATCTTCTCGTCCGGGACACCCAGTGCACGCAGCAGCAGCGCCAGGGCTTGTTCGACGGGCAGGGGGCGCGAGGACATGCCGAACAGATCAAGGAAGAACACCCCGTCCGGGAAGTCCGGGCGCAGGGTGTGGCCGGCATGAATGGCGAACGCGGTCTTGCCCAGACCGGCAGGACCGGTGATGAGTCCCACATTGGCGACGGCCGCCGAGTCCTCGTCACGGAAAAGGTTCTTCGTCCAAGCCAGTTCCTCGGCCCGGCCCGTGAAGTCACCGATGTCTCGGGGGAGTTCGCACAGACCGGTCGGGCGCTGCCAGTGATCCCGCAGGCGGCCGTCGCGTGCCAGCTCGATGAGTTGTTTGCGGTCGGCCCCTTCCAGTGCGAGTGCGTCTGCGAGGGCGGTGACGGTGCGGTGCTGAGGCCCCCTGCTGCGTCCCCGCTCCATGTCCGACAGGGTGCGGCCGCTGACGCCGGAAAGTTCGGCGAGTTGCTCCAGTGTCAGGCGCGCCGCATGCCGGTGACGACGCAGCAGTTCCGCGAAGGGGGGCACGGCAGTAATGAGGAGCACTCCTTCTGCGCTGTATCACACCGGGTCCGTCGGGGCCCAGCAGCAGGCCAGCTTACTCAACGACACGGCAGGACCGAGGAGTTCAGGCGAAGAATGCGCGCCCTCGATGGCGACGACGACCCAGGCGGCACCGTCCGAGAATGTGAACCGCCCAGAGAATCCGCGATTCACGACGCGCACCGTCAACCGTGCACGAGGTCGTTGGAGATGGCCGAGAACACCACGCCCACGGGTCGATTGGCATCAGGTGAACCTTTGGGCTGCCGGTGGCTCTGTTCACATCCTGCCCAGACTTTCTACGCTTTGCCGGACGAGGGAAGCCGCGTGATGGAGGGCGGCATACTCTGATTCCTCCAAGTCCCACTCGACCACGCCGGAGACTCCCTGCGCGTCCATGGCGACGGGGACACCGACATTGACATTGCGGAGACCGTACTCGCCGTTCAAGGCTATGGAAGCCGTCCAGTCCGCCGGCCGCCCATGAACGATGTCGTGAATCATCCGGGCGATTCCCCCCGCCGTGGTCCACGCGGTAGTACGTGGTACCCCTAGGCGACCCCATCGAGCGTAGAAGGTGCGCAGGTTGTCAAGAATATCCGCTTGCTGGCAGGCAGACAGCTGTACTCGCCTGCCGCTCACCAGGATCCGGTTGAAGAGCGGAAGCAATGCATCCCCGTGCTCGCCGATGACCCAGGCTGTGATATCCGCCGGGTCTTCTCCGAGGACCTGGGCGATGGCCACTCGCAGGCGCAGGCTGTTGTTCCATGAGTAGCCCAGGATCCTCAAGCGGTCAATCTGCGCATGCTGCTGCAACCAGCTGCTGAACACGTCGATCGGGTTGGTCACGATGATAACGTGTCCACGCCAATTCGCGGAGATCTTGGCGATCTCCCGGAAATAGGGCAGCACAATTTCCGCATTGTCGGCCATCGAGTCCGCGCGTGATGCCTGGGCCGCGAAAGGAACCGACGCCGCCATGACAATGATGTCAGAGTCGTGGAAATCTCCTACCCCGCCGTATCTGACGACGGACGTCCGGCCCAGTGGCGCGAGCGATTCGGAATCCATCAGCAGGCAGCTGACGGACTGCGGACGCCGGCCGATGAGCGCGATCTCGTAACGGTCGCGTGCGTTGATGAGGAGATGGGTGAGGGCCGACCCAACCCCGCCCGCTGCGCCGACAATCGTCACCTTCGGGGGCTTCACCGCGGTCGCACCGCCGTCGTGTCCCGGGTGGCTCGGCCACAGACGGCCATCCAGCCAAAGGAGCACATCGGACGGCTGTCCCTCGTGTCGAGGCTCTCGAACTCGGAGATCAGGTCGGGTCCGGCCCAGGTACCCAGGCGCGGCTGGGCCGCATGGACGGTGGAGCGGTACAACTCGCCCCAGGGAGAGCCACCGCTGTAGAAGGGCACCTCCATGGTTGCGTCACGGAGGTCCAGTCCTGCTCGCTGAACGGCTTGGGGCAATTTGTGGCCGAGGCTGAAATCAATTCCCTGCACTCTCCCCCAGCGACACCAGGCGGACCAGAAGCGTTGATGCTCCGGCTCGCTGAACACCGCGGCAGTGGCATCGGGTTCAATCAGGACCAATACACCATTCGGCTTCAGGGCGCCCGCCATACGCCTGACGACGGATTCCCACTGCGGCAGATGGTGCAGGAGGGCACGGCAAGTGACCACGTCGAAGGCATTTTGGGGTATCTCGCCCGTGATGACGTCCAACTCGCGGACTTCCAGGTTCGGGCGGCGCAGGTCCTTCAGGAGCGACAGGTTGATGTCGGTGGCCAGTACGTAGCCTTCGGGCCCCACCTGATCAGCCATCCACTCGGCCATCGTGCCCGCCCCCGAGCCGAGTTCCAGGCAACGCAGCCCTGCGCGCATCCCGGCTGCTCTGAGCGTTCGCTGATGCAGAGGGTCCGTCAATCTCGCCAGCAACCGCAGACGATCGCGTTCCTTTGCTCCTGAGTCAGCGAATACGTAGGAGAGGTCCGGTGCCAGCTCTGGGGATATTTCACTGGTCATGAGAGATCCCTCTTCATTGCCGCCTCCTCGGTCGCTCTCTGCGCTGCGGGTCAAGTCGCATTGGCCGTGGGCCCCATGGCAAGCTCAGTCCCGGGTGGGTTCCGAAGTAGGCAAGCGGGGACAACTGCTCACGTATGGACGGAGAGATGCCGCCGTGATGAGCGGCATACCAGTCAACGCCTCTCGTGAGTGCCGTTTTCGGCCCCTCACCTTGGAGTACTACGGTACCCAGAACAGGCCATCGGGAACACCTTCTGAACTTGACTTTTGTGAGTGGCGGAGAGCGGAGGGCGGAGACCACGCAGGAAGGCGTACTGATCGCGAGGGAGCCGGTGAGTCAGGTGCTGTCCGAGTCCAGCAGGCCCGATGGCGTGAAAGTTTCCAGGGATGCCCGGCCGCCGGGGCGGCTCCCGGCTCCGTGGTGCCGGGGCGGCGGGCAGGTCCGCACGTGCGAAGCGGCCGGCCGTGCGGGGCCGGCTCGTCGAGGACGCCTCGGGCACCTTGACCGGCAGTGACGGAAAGGTCCGCGGCTCCGCTCCCCTGCGCGGGTGCGAGCTCGGCCGGGGCCAGGGGGAGGGTGTTCCGGGCGAGGCCGGCGGCGGCCCGACCCGGCCGGTGGTTGGTCCGGCCCTGGCAGGCGACCTCGTAGAAAGGGCCACCTTCATACGGCCGACGGAGCCGCAGGTACGGCTGCATAACAGGCGGATTGATCGCGGGTCATGCGGATCGCGGCCTGGACCATCGCATGGACGGCGGCGCGGACGGCGAGCACCGGCTCCAGGAACTCGTCTGCGGGCAGCGCTGCGGTCTGCCGGCCGGTGAAAAGCCGTGTCGCAATTCCTCGTCGGCGTCGGACGGCCGACGACGCCTGAGCGGTGCCCGCCGCCGGCCCTCGGGTGCCGTCTGCGCGAGCGTGACGGCGATCCGGGCCGGCCGGGACCTTGCGCTGCCAGGCGCGCCCGTAGCGGACCTGGCAGATCGGTCCGGCAGGGAACAAGGCACGCATGCCCACGCCCAGCGGTTCCGGCCGAGCCGAAGCGCCGGGGACCGGATCCACGTCAGCTCGGAGAGGTTGGGCCGCCCGGGGAATTCCACCCCGGGCGGCCCGGCCGGTCAGCTCATGGTGAGATACGGGCTGGTCGTGGAGCCCGCCGCGGTAAACCAGGTCGAACCCGGGTTCTGGGGGTGCCCGGTGCCCACGTAGAACGTGCCGGGGTTCGTGTTCCAGTAGCCCCAGACCTTGACGTAGCTGGTACCGGACTCCAGCGGGATATACTGGCACACTCCCCGGGGGATGTCGCCGGAGCTGCCCTGCTGGGGCAGCTCGTAGTGGACTTTGTAGTTGGGCGCGCAGATCGTGGTCGAGCCGGTCGCGGCAGACGCCGGGCCCGACGCCCCCATCACCACAGCCGCGGCGGCGAGGGCCGTGGCTCCGGCGGTGGCTCCGGCCCACTTGATGCGGGAGGTCGAGTTCATGAGGAATCCGTTCCTGGGGAGTTGTCGTGGAAGCGGCGACCTGGGGCCGGCTGAGCCTCCCCGGGTTTCCACCGTCGTGCGATTCTCGGGCCGTGCCGTCCACGGGAACGGCACGGCCCGACTCCGGAGATCCGCCGCACCTCGCGGTAGCCGGCTCCTGATGTCGTTCATGATTCAGGCGATGGTCGGCCACTAGGGCGGAACCAGCGGGATCCTGCCCGTTCAACGGGCGACCTCTGCTTGGACGGGAAGAGTTTCCCCGGCGCGCCAACCGGTGACGCCCAACGTCCGTTCTCTACACCGGGGTTACACCACACGGCTACCTGGATAAGGTTCTAGGCATGTACCAGTTGACCGCGGTCGGGCCCGTGCCCTCGGTCAGTGATTGGAACGACGCCTTCACTGGTCTGCACGGTGCGAGCCGCGTAGCGGTGGCCGACCGTGCCGCCCCGTGGACCGGTCGGCTCGACTGCGAGCATTCGCCTGACTACGCCATCGCCTGGTGCACCGGCGGACAGCAGACGTCACCCGGACGGCCCGGCACATCGGGAGCGCTCCACGGCGCACGTACGAACTGCTCGCCCCCCTGGCCGGGACCGCCTGGGTGGAACAGGGACCGGTCTCGGGCGAGATCGCGTCCGGCGCCATGGCCCTGTGTTCCAGCGACCGGCCGCTGGCCTTCGCACACCATGCCGGCTTCCGCTCGATCTCACTGATCGTGCCGGGTCGAAAAGTGCTCGCCCGCAGCCCGGCGCTCTCGCGCGAGCCGCAGCTGTTCAGCGGGGCCGACGGTCCGAGCCGGGTGGCCCGCACCATGGTGACCGCACTCAAGGAGGAGCGGGAGCAGCTCTCGAGGCCGCCTTCGACCTCGCCTGCGAACGGCTGCTCGACCTGGTGTGCCTGGCCGCGGAGGGCGTCGTCGACTGTGCCCACTCCGGGCAGCGGGCGACAGTCGAGGCCGACATCCGCCGGTACGTCCTCGCCACGCCGGCGACGACGGGCTGGACGTCGCGGGCATCGCGCGCATGGGGCTGGTCGACCCGCTACGTCCAGCAGGTTGCGGGAGGCGGACACGACCGCGCGCGACCTCATCCGCCGGGAACGGCTTCTCCTGGCTGGCCCGGACCCGGCTGTCCGGTCCGGGCTGGGCGGGGCAGTCGATCGCGGAGATCGCACACGCCTGCGGCTTCGGCAGTCACGCGTCCTTCAGTACCGCGTTTCGCCAGGAATTCGGCATGACGCCGCGCGAGGCCCGGCACCGCGCTCTGCCGCCTCCGGCGGATCGGGCGCCGGGCGGGGTGAAGTAAAGGCGCGGGTTGTCGACCAGCATCCTAGGTGATCAGCTCCTCGGTGACGCCGGACCGGCGCAGTGCGGGGAGCACCTGGTAGTCCAGGTGGGTGTGGTGCCAGTCCGGGGCGATTGCCTCGCGCACACCCGTCGGGAACCAGTCGATGTGGCACGAGGCGTCGTGCGACAGGACCATCCGGTCTGCCAGTCCCCCATGGGCGAAGGCCGCGGTCGCCACCCGCCGGTCGGCGAACGCAAACGGTTCCCGGTGGACTCCTTCCTGCCGCCGGTGGTCGACACGGCCACGTTCAAGGACCGGCTGTACGCCCCCCCTTACGTGACCAACGCCGGACTGCTGTACCACCGCAAGGACATCCTGGACAAGACGGGCGAGCAGCCGCAGCGGACCTGGGCCGAGCTGGAGCGGCAGGCCCGCACGCTCGCCCCCAGGTACGGAATCGACGGCTACGCCCGGCAGTTCCTCCCCCATGAGGGGCTGACGGTGAACGTCACCGAGGCGATCCAGTCGGCGGACGGCACCGTGCTCGGCGACGACGGGGACCGGTCGTGGTCGTCTCCGCGGCGGCCCGCGCGGGCCTGAAGTACCTGGCGGGCGGGGTGCGCGAGGGGTGGATCGTCCCCAAAGCCCTGCCCTATACGGGGGGAGTCCCGCATTGCCTTCCAGGACGGCAAGCTGCTCTTTGTGCGGAACTGGCCCTACGCCTACGCCGAGGCGAGCGCGCCCGGCTCAAAGGTTGCGGGGCGCTTCAACGCCGTGCCCCTGCCCGGCCTCGACGGGCCGGGCTCCAGTGGGCTCGGCGGCTCCAACCTCGTGGTGTCCCGCCCAGTCCCGGCACGCCGCCTCGGCGGCCGTTCTGCTGGCGTACCTGACCAGCGAGGCCGTGAAGCGCCGCGCACTGACCCAGGGCGCCGAGCCGCCGGTGCGGGCCCCTCTGTACGAGGATCCGGCGCTGGCCGCCGCGTATCCGTACCTGCCCACCCTGCGACGGAGCATCCTGTCGGCCGCACCTCGCCCCAAGAGCCCACGCTACGCGCAGGTGAGCCTCACCGTGCAGGCCGTGGGCCAGGACCTCCTGGCGCAGCGGAAGTCGCCGGAGCAGGCGGCCAGGCGGCTGGCCCGTGAGCTGAGGACGATCACCGGCGCTCGCTGAGCCAGGGACCTTGGATAGGCATGAGAGACATCCCTGCACCTTCGTGCAGACCTCAAGGGCAAAAACCCCTGGCTACAGCCGAGTCGACGGCAACATCGTTGGACATCCCCCGTCCGCCCCTCCGGGCGTGAGGGGGAGGCGGTCACGATGTCCGGGACCGCCTCCGCCGACGTGCTCGCCGGGCCAGCCCAGGGCGGGCTGGTAATCCAGCCGGACTTCTCCATTGCTGCTGGTCAACGGCTTGGCTGTGGGGGGTCGAAGCGGATCCACTCGCCATCCCCTTCGGTGCGAAAGCGGGTGATCCCGTCGGGGCCTGGCTCCAGGCGTGACGGCCCAGCGGCCACCCACACCGGATTACGCGTCCGGTAGGAAAGCTGGTGGGCCAGGTCCTGCCTGCCGGCCTCGGTCCCCTCCCCGACCAGGACGAATACCTCCGGGACCGCTCCGGCTCCGGCTCCCTCGAGTATGTCCGCGATGCGGTTCGCCGCCTGGTCGGGGGCGTACGTCTCCGGGAACCCGTCAGGGCCGGGGAGCCGCAAGTCGTCGCCTTCGGCCTCGAAGAGGAGGAAGCGCACCCTGTCGGCCGCCCAGGGCGCCGGAGCGGGCTGGGCAACGCCGTCCACGTCGCGGAGCAGGTGCCGGGTTCCCACCTGGGGGCCCATCTGCTCCTGGATGCCTGTGCGCAGGTCGGTCAGGGCCTCGGCGATGGGCAGGTTCAGCTCGGCCGGCCCGGTGGCTGTCCCCGGTGCCTGGTCCGTGTCCGGTTCGGTGTCGCTGTCCTGGCCCGGGCCCGGGCCCGGCAGCCAGCCGCCCGGCATCCGCCCCTGCAGGCCGCGCGCCGGAGGCTGCGAGCCCACGAGGGGCTCGGTGATGGCCGTCGGGTCGAGCGCGAGGAGCCGCTCGGCCCGTTCCTCGGGAGCGAAGAAGGTGAGCGCGTCCTGCACGACCGTGACCTGGACGCCGACCCCTGTTCCGTCCGACCGTTCCAGGCCGATGTTCCAGCGGGCCCGCCCCACGGAGAGCTGGACGAACTTCCGCTGGTCCGAGCCGTCCAGTCCCTCGCCCCAGGTGCCCATCGACTTGTCACCGCTTTCCAGCATGCTGGAGAGGCCGCCTCCGCTCTGTCCGGTCCCCCGGGTCCGTCCGGCCTCGGCGGTGACACCGGGCCGCAGGACGTCCGGGCCCTCCGTGGCGAAGCCGGAGCGCAGCGATCCCGATCCCCTCAGACTGAGGGCGGCGTCGACGGCGCCGCCGCCCGAGCGGTGCGAGCGCCGGAAGTCCTTGACGATGGTGCCGGTGATGGTCCCCCCGCCCTCGCCGTGCGTCGACGTAGGGCTCAGGTTCTCGTGGTCGAGGGACAGGACGAGGGTGAGCCCCTGGTTGGTGAACATGCCCGGGACGATGAATTGGACGCGCAGTGTGCCGCCGCTCAGCAGGTGGACGGCGCGCTGGTGCAGCCAGGCCATGCTGAACACGGCGGCGAGGCGGCTGGCGACGTGGGCGCGGGCGCCGTGCCAGCTGGTGCTGCCCAGTGCCGGGGACACGTTCTCCGCCAGCAGGTTCTCGGCCTGGGCCAGCAGCTCGCGCAGTCCGCCGATGGTGCCGATGAACGACTCGGTCAGGTCCTCGGGTGCGGGCCGCAGGCCGGTGCGCGGCGGGGCCTTGTGGGCCGGGGTCGACTGCGCCGCCGGGCGGCCCGGGCCCGTGGGAGGTTCGGGCTGCATCAGCTGCTGCGGGTGCGCCAGGGTCAGCTCCCCCGGCAGGTTCGTGTCGACGAGTTGGTGGCGGGTGTGCTTGCCGACGAGGCTGAGCACCGGTCCGATCACACCGGTCGAGGCGGTGGCCCCCCAGTAGTGGTCCAGATGGATGGTGATCCGGACGTCGTACGAAACGAGGGCGGGGCCGGCGTCCACGTGCAGCATGCCGGAACTACGGGTCTGCCCGAGCGAGGAGCCGAGCGAGCGGCCCTGCCCGTAGGTGGCGCTGAAGCCGACACCGCCACCCCCGTCCACGACGGGCCGGGACGGGTCGTGCGTGGTGTGCCCGTAGTTCCAGCCGACATTGCCGGAGTGCGACCAGGAATGCGAGGCCGAGTGGGAGACGCCGTCCCGGCGGACGTTCTTGCCCTCGATGACGTGGAGGGCGTCCGCGTCGCCCGTGTGGACGGGGTTGGTGAGGTCGATCCTGGCCGTGACCACGGCGAGCGCCGTGGAGACGGCCCCCCGGTACGGCACCACGATCCGGAATTCACCGGAGGCCATGGGCTCGATGGCGGCCTTGGTGCCCTGCCGTGCGCCCAGCGCGGCGTGCAGGCGCGTCAGCACGAGCTCGGCGTGATCGGCATCCAGCTGGCGGAAGAGCGTGTTCCGGGCCTGCTCGACCACCGGCCTGAGGTCGGGGATGTCGTACAGCACCGCGTGGCCCAGGCCGTCGGCCGGGTGGGTGGTGGGGAACAGGCCGCCGCCACGAGTGATCGAGGGCACCGGGGACAGCCGCGAGGGCCCCGGAACGCCCGTC
Organism: Streptomyces sp. NPDC002520; assembly: GCF_053595235.1. Lineage (NCBI taxonomy): Bacteria > Bacillati > Actinomycetota > Actinomycetes > Kitasatosporales > Streptomycetaceae > Streptomyces > Streptomyces sp. NPDC002520. The sequence goes on from NZ_JBSFXG010000019.1 coordinate 73,956, forward strand.
TCGGCCGCACGCTTACGGCCCAGCTCGCGCATCCGCTCCGCGCGCCCGGTGGGCATGACGAGCAGGGCGGGCGCCTCGATGACCGCAGGGTCGGAGGTGCGCTCCCCGTAAGTGCGCGCGGTGGCCGGATCGGTTCCCAGGGGTACGGGGCTTCGGGAGGACAGCTTGGCGACGAACCGGTACTCCATCCGGGCGTAGATGTGCTCCTGGGGGCCGGTGACGATGTCCACGCGGTCGCTCTGCCCCTCGGCGCTGACCGACAGGGTGCGCGGCGCTCCCGTCCCGTAGCGGTAACCGGCCGTCGGGGTGTGGGAGTTGTCGGTGGCAGCCGCCCGTTCCTCGGCCGTGCCGCCGTAACCCTCGGGGCGGTGGTCCTGGGTGAAGGAGGCGTTCCCACCGATGGACCCGCTCATGGTGACCAGGTCGCGGGTGGCGCTGTCGCTCACCGAGGCCGTCGTCAGGGTGTGGTCGTACTGGTACGACGTCTGACTGACCCCCCTGGTCTTCATCTCCTTGACGATCGCCTGGAGTTGGAGTTCGAGCCTGATCCGCATACCGAAGGAGTCCCGGCCGACCGTGCGGGTCCAGAAGGGGTAACTGCCGCCGATGAAGTCCTCCACGCGGGAGCCCATGGCGTTCAGCGCCGTGTGCAGACCGACCCGCTCCGAGGGCTCCAGGTCCACATCCAGTTCGGTGAGGAGTCCGTCCACGGCGGTGTGCATCCGGCTGGTGTCCGCCAGGAACAGGGTGTGCAGCGGCGGGCGTTCGTTCTCACCGGGCACGTAGACGAGCGGCTCCTGCTGGACCGGGTCGAGCACGCGGTGGGCCATCCGGGTGTCGGGGTCGAGGTGCGAGCGCATGGCGACCGAGTCGTGCCACTGTCCGTCCGGCCCCTGCTCCTGAAGGAGATCGTCGGCGACCATCAGACGCAGCTCCAGGGCGACCGGCGCGGTGGTGTCGCCCTGTCCGGCCCGGCCCTCCTCCAAGGCGGCTGGCGTCGTTTCCGGCGCCACCGTGTCGGTGGCGGCCCCCAGGGGCGTCATCTCGATGGCGTCGCCACCGTCCGTGACAGCAGCGGGCTGCTCCGCGGGGGCGGGCTGCTCCGCGGGGGCCAGGGCCGTCGCGGGCCGCCCGGACTTGGTCACCTTGACGTGGACGTGGACCGCGCCCTCGAAGCCGGCCATGAACCGGGATCCGCCGCCCGAGGCGCCGCCCACGGAGAATCCACCACCGGTGGTCGTCACCCAGCTGGTGCCCACCCGGGGCGCGATACGGCCCCCCACGCCGCGGAACGCGAACTGGTCCGGGGGCGTGTTGTAGTTCAGCGGCACGTCGAAGCCGCCCTCAAAGGAGTAGGCGGTGGACCGGTCGCCCTGGAGCTCGTAGAAACCGCCGTAATACGTCTCGCTGTTGCCGTCCCACCTCCCCTTGTTGGTGAAGTCGTCCGGGTCGAGGGTGCCGGAGAGGTTCAGGACCACCTCCTCCGGTCCGGTCAGGCCTGGCCTGCTCAGAATGACGGAGATCCCGCCGTTGAGGATGTCGTGCAGCCGCGCCGCGAGCGGCTCGGGACGCACCAGATTGGCGATGGTCATGAGGTTGGTGTGCTCGTGGGCCTTCACCCCACGCGGTGACCGGGCCAGGGCGGCCAGCAGGTTCGTCAGCGCATTCCCCTCACGCGGCTCCGGCGGCAGCATGTCCGGCGCCACCGCGCGCACCGCGCTCATCACCCGCTCCAGCAGGCGACCGGCATCGCCGTGGTTCACGTCGTCGACCCGGCTGAGCTGCGGCAGCCAGCTGCCCAGCACCGGGGCGAAGCGCAGCCGCCGGCCCGGCGAGGTACGGGCGTGCAGTTCGACGTTCCCGGCGTGCGGCCCGTCCACCGTGGCGCGGGGAGCGAGCTGTTCCTCGATCAGCCCCAGCCGCACGGCGTCCTGCAGCAAGATGCGCACCCGTGCGGTGCCCTCCACCGTCTTCGGCACGCCACGGCCCCGGACCGTGGTGAGGGTGCGTCCGGTGAGCACCACGGTGGGCTCTTCCAGCTTGATCTTGTGCAGGGTCACGGAGCCCGCCTGCTGCCCGGGGTCCGACACCCCCACCGAACGGCTGCCCCCGAGCGCCGGGACGGAGACGGTGGACGCCAGCTGCCCCTTGGCCGCGTCCCACAACGCCGCCGCGGACAGCGACAGGCTGTCGCTCCCGCTGTTGCGGTGGGCCACGTTGTCGACGTTCACATCCTCCGTGTCGATGTGGATCATCCAGTCGACCCGGGGCTTGCCGTCCTCACCGGTGACCAGCTCCGCGTCCTGGAAGACGGTGCTCAGCTCGACTGACTCGGTCGCCCCACCACCCGTGTTGAAGGGAACCGACAAGTAGCCGCCCGACATGGCCCGGTGGAGGGCACCGGCGATCGACTGGACGCTGGTGAAGGCGTCGATCGCGGCCTTCTCCGGCGTCCCCAACCGCGACATCGAATCCGGCAGCACGGAGTACACGGCCCGGCGCAACTCCTCGGTGTGATCGAAAGACTCGACCACCGACGTACGCGGCACACTCAACAGTTTGGCCTGTTGGACCGGGCCCACCTGCGTGGCAGCCGGGTCCGCACCGCCTGCTCCCTCCGGCCGGTCGAACGGCGACCACTCCTGGTAGGCCGTGCTGTCCGGGGCGGTGCGCCCCCGGTGCTGCCCCAGAGTCTCCAGGGCGTTCTTGAGCAGGCCGGTGCCGGTGTCCGAGGGGGCGGGCGTGGCCGGGGTGTCGAGCGCGGGAGCTTGCGACGGACCCGCCTCGTGGGTGACCGGCACAGGCGCACGCCACCACGCCGAGGTCGCGTGAGTGACCTCCTGGTCCGCGGGCTTGCGCCGGCTCCGCAGCAGCGACCGGTCGTGCCGCCCCACCAGCGCCCCTACCAGGACGTCCTGCTTCTGCCCCGGCGCCGCGGATCCACCGACGCCCTGGACGGTGACGTCATACAACACGTCGTAGAGGAAGTCGACGGCCCGGAAAGTGCCCTTCGTGTAGCGGGCGGTGGTCGCACTGGAGGAAACCGTGCTCGTCGAGGCCGCGCTGTACCCGGCCAGCACCGAGCTGAACACCGCCGCGGCCGAACTGAGGTGCGGGATCGAGGAGAGCGTGTGATTGAGCATCATCGCTGCGGGCAACCCGACGCCGTGGGCCGTGGTCCGGCTGCTGCTGACCGACTCGCCCGACTCGAAGACCTGGCGGGTGCGCGGCTCCCGCTTCTCGGACACCGTGGGCGCAAGGAGATTTTCGGTGCCGGGCAGGCGCCGGCCGTGCGGATCGGTGATCTGCCGCCAGTCGCCCACCCGGACGCGCACGGCGGCCTCGAAGTACTCGCCGTCCACGTGCAGGCCGAGCACGAGGCGGTCGCCGATCGCCTGCGGCAGCTCACTGATGAAACTCTCCACCGAGAACCGCTCGTCCAGCGCCCGCCCCACCCCGTCGCGGGCCGCCTCGGGGACCGCTGCCAGGATCGCGTTACGGATGCCCGTGTGCAGGTCCTGGTTGGGCAGCTCGAAGGTACCGGCCCCAGCGGACTGCCTCAGACTCGAGGCGGTGAACGCCTCCGGCGGCGCGAAGAGAAGATCCGCGTCCCGGGCGTCCTGGGCCCGCACCCACTCCGTCGGGGTCTTCTCGGAGACAGGAACGGGCACCGCCACGGGCAGGGGCGCGGGGGCCTGTTCCTGGTCCGCCGGGGTCTGCTCCGGCCGGGTCACCGGGCTCAGCTCGCCCGCCAGGTCGTCGGGTTCGCCGCTCATGAGCGCGCCGATCCCGGGGCTCTGCGGGAGCGCCACGTCCTCGGGATCCCGCTGGTCCGGGGAGCGAGGGCCGGAGCCCGAGGCGACCGGGGTGGCGATGCCGTCCTCCGCCGGGGCGCCGTCCGGCTGCGAGCCGCCCTTGCGGGGGCTCTGGCCCACGGGCAGATCGCGGAGCACCTCGTGCAGGGCCGTGAGGAGGGCGGTTCCCCGGACGGGCGGCTCGCCCTTGTAGCGGCGCTGGGCGCTGTGGTGCTCCAGGAGGGCCTCCGTCTCGTCCAGGGTGTCGTGCAGGGCCGCGGCGGTCAGCACCACCGCCTCTCGCTGCGCGAAGCGGTCCTGCGCCGTCACGGCCAGGGGCAGGGCGAGGCGGCGCGAGGCGCCGCCTAGCTGCCCCCGCCAGGCGTCGGGAAACTCGCGGCGCAGCCGGGCGAGGGCCTCCACGGCCAACTGGCTCAGCTCGCCCGTTCCCTTGAACTCCTCGAACTCTTCGGTCTCTTCGGGCACTTCGCGCTTTTCGGAGGTGCCGGACTCTTCGGTGTCGTCGGCCGTGTCCGTGGACCGGCGCTTGCCGAGGGACTTCTCGGAAGGCTGCCGCGACAGGCCGTCCTCGTCGGCCCCGTCGGTCAGGGCCTCGGCGGTGGGCAGGTTCAGCTCGGCCGGCCCGGTGGCCGGCGCGGAGGGTGTCCCCGGCGCCTGCTCCGTCGCCGTCGCCGTCGCCGTCGCCGTCGAGGAGACGTTGGCGAGGTTGAGGAGGTGATGTTTGAGTTCGGTGGGCACCCAGACGCTGACTCGGCGTGGCAGGTCGTTCTCGAAGAGTTCGCGGCTCTTGGGCCGGTAGGTGTGCGGGTTGAGCCAGTTGCCGACGTTCCACCAGGTGGTGGGGTTGTGTGGGGTGAGTGCGGCTTTCCAGTTGACGTCGAGGTGGAGGAGGGTGAGGTCGCGGCCGGTGGTCTTCAGGCCGGTGGCTTCGGTGTTCTGGGCGCTGAAGGGGGCTTCTTCGGTTTCCCAGGCGAGGTGGTCCAAGCCCAGCATGGGGCCGACGTTGTCGTGTCCGCCGAAGGGCACGAGCTGTCCCGCGAGCTGGAGCCAGGTTCCCGCGTAGAAGCCCTCGAGGACCTCGGTGTTGAAGCCAGCTTTGGAGGAGTTGGCGAGGGAGTTCTTCAGCATCGCCTCGTTGACGGTGCGGTTGCCCTCGTGGACTTCGGTGACGTCCATCATCAGCTCGAGGTCGGCCTTGAGGGTGGAGAAGCGGCCGGGCACCTCGATCTCGACGGCGACGCCGTCGGTGACCAGCTGTTTGAAGTGGGCGCCGAGGAAGGGCTTGTTGACGACCGCGCCGGCCTGCCGGAGCAGGTTCATTCTCGGGTTGAACCAGCTTGAGCCGGGGGGTGGGTTGGAGACGTAGTTCTGCCACAGGGCGGAGACGTAGGAGGAGAAGTCTCCCGTTCCGTGAATCCTGGCGGGGTAGAGCGCGGCGGGTGGCAGGACGAGTCGGGAGATCTTCTCGCGCAGGTCCGGCAGGCCGGAGAAGCCGAGCGGCTGGACGGCCTTGAGCAGCCCGGGCCTCGTCTCCTCGGCGCGGGCGAAGTCCAGGCCCTCGCGTACGGAGGACAGAGGCGCGTTCGCATCGAGCGGCCTGGTGGTGATCTGGGGGAGCTTGGGGTCCCAACTGGGCGCGACGAGCTCGTCGCCGTCGGGGGTCTCGGTCGGCGCGGTGTTCTCGGCGGTCGGGGTGTCGGGGTTCTGTGTCGGGTCGGTCGTGGGTTGTGCGAGGCCGGCTTCGAGGTCGGGCGCGTCCTGGGCGGTTTCGGTCGGGTCGGCGGCGACGGGCGGCGCCGAGGCGGTGTCGACAGCGGTCCGCGGTTCGGGAGCCGTGACCGGTTCGGGAGCGCCTTTGAGTCGGAGCATGTTCAGGTCGTGGCGGGTGATGAGCGTGCCGGTCCGGTCGGGGTTGACGTCGTAGGCGCGCACCCCCTGAAGGGCTCCGAGGGTGGCGGCGTCGATCATCGCGCTCGGTGCGCTCTCCTCGGTGATCTTCGCTGACCAGGTGACCGTGCGGGTGAACTCGCCGGTCTTGAAGTCGGCCAGGTCCAGCGTGGTGCCGATGCTGGTCTCTTGCCCCTCGGTGAGCGCGGCTTTGCGGGCGGTCTGGCCGTAGTGGGTGAGGTTGAAGTTGTTCCACCAGCTGTTGACGGTCTTGGCGTACGGCATGTAGCCGTACCAGAACCGCACGAAGTCCACGCCGTGGCGGGCGGCTCGCTTGCTGTTCTCTCCCTGCCAGGTCTCGGCGCCGTGCCGCAGGCCGTGTCGGTTGTGGGGCACCAGGCCCTGGAACTTCGGGTCGGACAGCTCAGCCTTCAGCTCGACGTGGAACGTGCGGTTGACGGGGAGGAAGGTCGGCACGTCGATGCCGGCGCGTTCGACGACGATATGCGCCCGGTGGGTGACCGGGACGGTGATGGTGTGGCCGTCGGGCAGCAGCTCCATGGCGGCCGCGGTGTTCAACGGGCCGAGGACCTTCCCGACCTCGTCCAGCACCACCTCGGCGGTGTGCTCGTCGTACTCCGCCTTGATCCTCTCGTGGATGGCGTCGGTGAGCACACCGATGTCCGGGGCCCGGTAGATCGACTCGGCCTGGAGCGAGCCGACCTGCTCCGCGGGCAGCTCGTAGGCAACGGAGGTGTCACGGTGCACCTGCAGGTGCTCGGGCATCAGCCCGAGCTCGGTGGCCTGCAGCGCGGTCATCACCGCCCGGCCGTGGCTCACGACCTCGCCGGTGGCCTTCTGCTCCCCGTAGGTCTGCAGCCGGTTGGTGTGCCAGAGCTTGACCGTGGCCGTGAAGCGGACCGTCGCCCGCCCGACCGCCATCGGGGAGACCTCCGTGTTGCCGCGGCCGATGTTGCCGCCCCGGCCCGTGACCTGCCCGGTGGTGTTCTCCTTCCGGTAGGTGAACTGCGGCTGCCACATCAGCTCCCACGGCTGGTACGGCTCCGGCGCATGGGACTCCTCACCGCCGTGGCCCTGCTCCGACTCCTCAACGCCATGGCTCTGCTCCGGCTCCCCGCCGCTCACGGTGTGCGCGTCGGGTTCCTGGTGGGGCATGACCGGCTCGCCGAGCGAGAACGGCAGGCGCAGGCGCAGTCCGGAGAGGAAGCCGGTGGTGGTCTCCTTGGCGACCTCGGCAGCGGTGATCGCGCCCACGTCGTTGTAGGTGCCGAAGCTCTTCGGCACGGCGACGGTCCTGACCTGCTCCACCACGGCCTGGAGCTCGACGGAGCCGTGCACCTTGTGGCCGGTGGTCGCCCATTCGAGGGTCAGCTGGTGTGCGAGCTCGCCCTTCCAGATCTTCGTCGGGCGCTGCCGGAGAGTGGGCATCGCCACCACAGCGGCCGCCACGGCCTGCTCGATGCTGGTACGGGTGTGCGGCGAGATGTGGAGATGGAAGTCCTTGCCCAGCTCCTGGAACGTGGAGACGATCTCGGCGGTCACGCCGTCACCAGTCGCCTCGACGAAGATCTCCAGCGGAAACTCCTGCGCGCCTTCTTCCAGGCTCTGCCCCGTGCCCTCCCCGGCGTTGTCGGCCGGAGACCAGACCAGTTCCTCCGCCCCCAAGTCGTCGGCAGCGTAGGGAACCCACACCTCCTCACCTGTGAGCGGGTCTATCACCTTCTTGGAGGTGATGTCGGCGGGGACGATGACCTTGTAGGAGGCCTGGACCGGGCTGGCGGCATGCACTTCCGGGAGCGCGGGCGGCAGCGGCTTGTACTGACCCTCGGTGCCCGGCCACGTGCCGGGCATGTCCTGCGCCCGGTCCTGCACATCCTGCGTGTTCTGCGTGCCCTGCGGATCCTGCGTGTTCTGCAGCTGCGGGTCCGTCGACCGGTCGACGACGACCTCTGTCAGGGGCAGGTCCCCAACCTGCGTCCCGTCCTCCACCTGGGCGTCGTTCCCCTCCTGCGCCGAGGTGGTGTCTCCGGTCGCAGGTTCGTCGGCCGGTGGGCGTACGCCTTCGACGGTGAGGAGCAGGACGGTCTTGCCGGTGAATTCGGCGAGTCCGTCCAGGGCGAATCCCTGGAGACCGTAGGTGGCCTGGCCGGCGGTGATGCCCTTGGTGTTGACGTATCGCCCGTGGAGCATCGGCCTGGTGTCGAACCCCTGCAGGGGGCCGCTGGCGGCCTTGCTGATGCGGTACGTGGCCTGGGGTCCGGCCCACAGGCCCAGGATGGTCGCGACGCTGAGCAGGTTGTCCTGCTCTTCGGTGTGGTTGACGTCCAGCTCGGAGTCGGGCAACCAAGCGGACATCTCGGGGACGTCGGCGCCGATGGTCCCGTCGTCAAGCACCTCGCCCCGCACGGCTCGGACGCGGACCATGACGTCCTCGCCGAACCGCCCGAAGGCGCTCTGCTTCGACAACGGGAAGGAGTAGCCGCCGGAGGAGAACATCTCGTGCTGGTGGGTGCGCAGCGTCTCCGGGTGCAGCCCCTTCTTGAGCTGCTGTTCATTACTCCCGGCGAACTTGTTGTCCACCAGGTAGCCCAGGGCTCCCTCGGTCCAGCCCTCCCGCGCCGTCTCCTGGTTCGGCAGGATCCCCGGGAACTGGTCCCGCAGGAGGGTGGTGGCCTGTTCCAGCAGGCCGTCCGCGCCATCCAGTTCGGAGAAGCGGTGCAGCGCGCCGAACTCCAGGCCGACGCCCTCGTCCAGCCGCAGCTCCGGATCCCCTTCCCCGCCCTGTGTCTCGGGCTCGGGGAGCTCCGCCCACTCCGCGGCGTCCTTGCGCAGCGTGCGCAGCCACAGCGGGCCCAGGTGCGCGTCGACCGGGGCGGCTTGCGGTCGGTCGCTGCGGCTGAGCTGGGCCTCGACCGCGAATTCGGTGACGGCGGTCGGCTCGCCGGTGTAGCGGATGCCGTGCATCGCGGTGGTGGTCATCCCCATACCGCTGTGGGCCGCCTCGGCGTCCAGGCTGGCCCAGAACCACAGCCACGGCGTGAGCGAGTCGCTGGCCAGCACTTGGAAGTCGAGGGCGAACAGCGTCAGGCTGGGCGGGATGTCCATGGAGTCCTCGTGCGCCAACGCCCACTCCACCAGACGCGTCACCCGGTCGTCGACGTCCATCCACGTGGCCGTGTCGCTCTCGATCATCACCTGCGGCCGCTTGGGCTTCAGTTTGATGTTGATCGAGACCGGCGTGCGCCCGTCGTGGTCGCCGAAGGTGAGGTCGTACCCCTGCTTGCGGGCGGCCAGGTGCACGATGTTCTTCAAACCGACGTAGCCGATCTGCGCCTCAAGGCGGCGGCGGGCCGCCGAGCCGGGCAGCGCCAGGTCACCCGCCAGCGCCAGGATCTCCGTCTTGAGCCTGCGCGCCCCGGGGAACGCCTCGACCGTCGAATTCGACGGCAGCCCCACTATGGGATGCGTCAGTGTCACGGGGTCCGGCGCGTACTCTGCCCGCACCCGTACCGGCGCGTCCTGATCCATCACGTGTCGTGATTTCTGTCCGGCCGCGGCCGCGTCGTTGAGGGGACGCGCGCTCTCCACCGAGGAGAAGATGTTGATCGCGTCGGCCACCGTCGGCGGGCGCTCATTGCGCCACACTCGAGGCTCCGGGTCACCGCCGCGCAGCCGCGAGAACCAGATCTTCTGCTGCGGCTCCTCCACCCGCACGTGCACCGCCGCGTCATAGGCGAACAGCAGCGACTGGTAGGAGGAGTTCTTGACGGTCTTCTCCTCCGTGGCGGTCACCTTGATGTTGTTGGTCTCGACGTGCTCACCGGTGACGATCGTCAGGAAGCCGGAGTAGTCCTCGATCGCGTCCATCTGGAACGGCTCGCGGCCCGCCATCTCCTCCACCGCCCAGGCGACGTTGAGGTTGGCGTCCGCGAAGTAGCCGTGCCCGTAATTGCGACCCATCGCCCCGCGCCGCTGACCGGTCTCCCTCAACCGGATCTCGATGGCGTCCGACAGCTGCCGCCACGTCTTCAACCCCAGGTCGACGTGGACCTTGTGGCCCTGCACGGTGAAGCTGTAACTGTCGTTGATCAGCGATGTGGCGTTGCGCGTGAGCGCCTCACGCGTGGTGTGCTGATCGATCAGCTTCTTGTTGGCGTCGCTCTGCACATGCTTCGGGAGCGTCCCCCAGATCTCGGATCGGATCTGCTCGATCGTCTCCGCCCTGATCCACTGCGGCACCTCCGTGCCCAGCACGGCATCGTCGCCCGTCATGTGCTTCGGAGGCGCGTACGTCGCCTCCGGCGCCCAATCCTGGCGCACGCCCGCGTCATCCCACGCCGTGAGCCCCTGGCGGGCGGCGACCTGCTCGCCCACCTCGTCCAGCAGCCCCTCCAGCGCCTCCTTGGCCTCCCTCAGATTCTCGACCGACCGGTCGAACAACGCCCGCTGCCCGGCGTCCAGGGAGAGCGACACCGCATCCTGGCCCAACGGGTCGGCGGAGGTGATGTAACCGCTGCCCGTGGCAGCGGCGACCTGGGCCGCCGCCTGCGCATACGCCGCCGCCGCCTTGTTCATCGCCGTGTTCAGCGCCTCGCGGGCCTGCACCCGGTACCACCTCGGGGCATCGCCGTCGCCGCCGTCCGTCCCCGCATGCGCCCTGGACGGCAGCGACGTCAGGCCCGGCAACGTCTCGACGACACGGGCCACCAGATCGTCGTACCACTGCGGCCGGTCCAGCAACTCGCTGGGCAACGCCGTCTGCCCGGCCATCTGCGACGGATGCGCCTTACGCGCGTCCCGCCACGCCTCCACCGTGGAAAACAGCTGCCCCAGCCGCGACTCGACGGCATCCAGATCCGCCTGCGTGCTCGCCTGCTCCAGCGCCTCGACCTGCTCGGCGATCGCCTCATGCAAGTGGCTCCGGTCCGTGGCGGAGTCGGTGGGGACAAGCTCCGTCACGGTGCCGCTCAGTGGACCGAAGGCCGCGCCGAGCCGCTCGGCCCGCTCCGTGTGCGCCGCGTCCACCTGGTCGGCCGCGGCTACGAGCACCTCGGCTTCAGGATCCGGACCGATGCCACGACCCGCGACACGGTCCTGCATCGGCATCCGCTCGTTGGTGCCGGGCGGGGCGGGGCTCAGCCGGTCCTTCAGCCGCGCGGCCACCTGTTCGGCGACGTACGTTCCGTAGGCGTGGACGGCGTGGAGCACCCATGGCCGGGCCCAGTGCCGCTGGGCAGTAGCCGAGGGGCCGTCCGGGAAGTGCCTTTCGAGGATGAGGCCGGCCTCCGCCGACGTCTCGGTGAAGACGTCCGGCTCCGTGTCCTGCAACCGGTGCTGCTCGTCGAGCACGCTTTCGGCGGAAAGCTGGTCGGCGATGGAGATCGCGGTGCGGTGCGCGGGCTGGTAGTGCGGATTGGGGAGGAACGTGACCGGCGTCGTGTACCTGCCCGTCACGCCGTCCAGCTCCGCACCGTTCACGATCTCCGCGCCGACGATGAACTGCGGCGCGATGCTGTCCGGGTGGAGCACGGTGTTCGCGTGGTCCGCCGACGCCGTCTCGGGGAAGGTCGCCGCGACGTCGAAACCGCCGGGGACGTCGATGAGCAGTCGCACGCCCACGCCCTGCGGCACTTCGCGGATACTGTCGGAGCGGGTGGTGGCGATGTAGCCCGTGGAGTCGGGGTCGAGCAGATACGTCTCCAGGTCCGGCAGGGATCCCTCGTTCAGCGCCGGAAGCCCGTTGACGAAGACGTGGTTCAGGACGTTCGTGTCGTCGCTCTCGAGGTCGAAGAAGAGCAGGCTGTCGTCCTGGCGGTACTGGGGGACGACGGTGCCATCCGTGTTGGCCCGGATCGTCGTGAAGTCGATCTCCGTCAGGGAGGCGTAGCCGAACGAGAGGTCGTACTCGGGGTCCGCGGACCGCTCTCCGGGCAGGGGGATGAAACCCGCTGCCGGCGGTACCGCGTTCTCATCGAGGTGCACGTTTCGGCTCCGCAGCAACTCGGCCGACCCGGCGTCGAGCGGAGCCGGCCCCTGCGGCGGAGTGAACACCGGGGCGGAGTCCCGGGACTGGCCGGCGGGCGGCGCAAGCGGCGGTCGCGGAGCCACCCACCCGTCACCCTCGGGCAGGAACACCTGCCAGGGGCGCCAGTCCTTGCCGCCGGTCCGTACCACATCGCCCGGGGGGTCCACTGCGATCACCGGCTGCATCTCGGCGTCGGGATTGCCCTGGTGTATCTGGCCCCAAGGCCCGAAGACGGGAGCGTTCAGCTCGGGGACGAGGCGCTCCGCCATGCTCGGCGTCCATCCCGTCACCTCTCCCGCGTTGTGAGCCCCCTTCGGTGCCACCTCGGCCACATCGCCCATGCCCGCGTTGTCCCAGAGCAGCAGAACGGGCTGACCCTCGACGTACAGACGCCCCTCGATGTCCGGGGTCTCGCGGATCCACCGCGCCAACTGGCTCTCATCGATGTCTTCGCCGTAGTTGTCCGTCTCGGGGTCATAGACCCGCACATGCGGACCGAAGCCCTTGGCGTGAACGATGAACGGCCTGCCACCCGGAGTCCGCTCCTCGACGAGACCCTCAAGAATGTCGTCCGGAACGAACGGGAAACGCATCCGGGAATTCCCGGGCCCGTCCAGCGAGATCGCCCCCGAGAACAGCGGCGATCCCACGCCTACCCGCTTCCACCCCGGCGCAGCCGCCGAGAACTGGATGAAGGGCTCATCGGGAACATCCGGAGCATCCGTGATGACGGCGATGTGGCCCGCCCTCCCAATGCCCACAGGATACTCAGCGGCGTAGGTCTTCGTGCTCTGGAGAGCGTCGGCGACGGCCTGCGCCGCAAGGGTCGCCGCGAAGGTCTGCTTGCCTGCCCGGCAACCGATGATGACGATGTTGGGCTCGATTCGACGCGCCCTCCAGGAGTCCACGAAATCCGTGAACTCCGGCATCCGCTGCAGCAGGTTGGTGATCGTCTCCGGCGGTACCCGAACCTGTCCGTGTTCGTGCGTCTCGGGCGAGAAGCTCTCCGGATTCGCGTGGAGGTCGAGATAGGCGGTAGGGCCCCGCCACTGCTGCCGCTTCCGGCCGAGGATGGTGTTCATACCCGTCTCCGGGTCGTCCTCCGAGGACAGCTGGCGGATCACGGGATCCAGCGAGTCGGGGTTGTGCAGCGCCCATTGGACGGAATCGTATTTGGGGCCGTCGCCGACGAACTCAAACACTTTGGCATGCCGCACAGCGGTGGGCAGCACCCGCACCTTGAATGTCTCGGTCGTCAGCGATCCGGGATGCTCCGCATCCCACCCTGCCGCGCGATCAAAGGCGGCGTGCGAAGTGTTACCGGGATCCTGCAGATCGTTCGCGATCTGCATCAGCTTCTGGTGCCGCTCGGCCTCACTGAGGTTGAGCGTCGACCATCCCGCGTAATGCTCCTCGATGATCTCGTACGCGGTCCCCAACTGGGCCTTGAGCAGCGCCGGATCCGACAGAGACGTCCGCAGGACCTCCTCGTGCCGCAGTTGGTCGGCCAGCTTCGCCGCCGCCCCGAGGCCATGCGACCAGTGCTCGTGGGCCACCAGTTCCACCGCGGCGTCCTGGCGCTCTGAACTCACCTGTTCCCACAACGGATCCTGGGAGAGCGCCTCACGGACCCTCGCCCTCAGCTCGGCGAGCTGGTCAGGCGTGAGGTAGAGATCCTCCAGACCCTCGCCCTCAAGACTCCGCGGCGGAGTCTCCTGCGCCAGCCTCTGCGCCAACGCCGTCAGCGCGCCCGTCCCCTCCGCAGCGGCCTGCTCCAGCTCCGCCTTCGCCTTCACCGCCCCCGGCTGAAGATCCCGTCCGTGCTCGCCGATCGTCTTCAATGCGAAGCCGACGACGCCGTCCTTGGTCGGCGGCTCCAACCTCGTGAAACCAACGGCGTCACCCTCCGAAGACAGCCCCGAGCCCAGTGCGATGAAATCGGCGTTGCCCTCCGCTACGCGCTCGTCATCAAACGCATGGACGTCTTCATCACCGGGCCCGGATGACCGTACGAGTACCTCGTCCTCGGGTCCGGTGAGGCTCAGCCGGTCCTTCAGCCGTTCGGCCACCTGCTCGGCGACGTCCGCGCCGTAGGCGTGGAGGGCGTAGAGCACCCATGGCCGCGCCCAGTCCCGTTGAGCGGTCGCTGAGGGCCCGTCCGGGAAGTGCCTTTCGAGGATGAGCCCGGCCTCCGCCCACTGCTCGGTGAAGACGTCTGGCTCGGTGTCCTGCAACCGAAGCTGTTCGTCGATCACGATGCTGGGCTGATCAGCGGTGATGATCGCCGGGCGATGCGTGGGCCGGTAGTGCGGATTGGGTACGAACGTGACCGGCGTCGTGTACCTGCCCGTCGAACTGTTCAGCTCCGCACCGCGCACGATCTCCGCGCCGACGATGAACCGCGGCGCGATGCCGCCCGGGTGGAGCACGGTGTTCTCGTGACCCGCCGCCGCCATCCCGGGGAGGGTCGCCTTGACGTCGAAGCCGCCGGGGACGTCGATGAGCAGTCGCACGCCCACCCCCTGCGGCACGGAGCGGATGCTGTCGGAGCGGGTGGTGGCGATATAGCCCGTGGCGTTGCTGTCGAGCAGATACGTCTGGAGGTCTGGCAGGGGTCCCTCGTGCGGCGCCGGGAGCCCGTGGGCGAAGGCACTGTTCAGGATGTTCGGGTCGTCGGTGTCGAGGTCGGAGAAGAGCAGGCTGTCGTCATAGCGGTACTGGGGCGCGACGGTGCCGTTGGCGTTGGCCTGGATCGTCGTGAAGTCGATCTGCGCTGCGGAGGCGTGGCCGAACCAGGGGTGGTACTGGGGGTGTGCGGAGCGATGTCCGGGCAGGGGGATGAAGCCCGTTACGGGCGGCGCCGCGTTCTCGTCGAGGCGCACGTTTCGGCTCTGCAGCAACACGGCCGACCTGGGGTCGAGCGGAGGTGGTCCCTGCGGCGCAGTGAACGCCGCGGAGGAGCCGTGAGACTGGCTGGTGGGCGGCGCGAGCGGCGGTGACGGAGCGAGGAATTCCGGGAGCAGGCCCGTCGTCTGCGCCGTCGTCGATCCCGTGCTCGACGCCGACGGCGGTACGGGCAGCGGCTGCGGACCTACCGCCCCGTCACCCTCCGGAAGGAAGACCTTCCAAGGTTCCCAGTCCATGCTGTCGGTCCGTACCACGTCGCCCGGGGTGTCCACAGCGATCACCGGCTGCATCGTCTCGGAGTCGTGATCGCCTTGGTGCACCCGGCCCCAGGGACCGAAGACGGGAACGTTCAGCTCCGGGGCGAGGCGCTCCGCCATGCTCGGCGTCCATTCCAGCACCTCTCCCGCGTTGTCAGCCCCCGCCGGCGCCACCTCCGCCACATCGCCCATGCCCGCGTTGTCCCAGAGCAGCAGAACGGGCTGACCCTCGACATACAGCTGCCCGTTGACGTCCGGGGTTTCGCGGATCCATCGCGCCAACTGCTTCTCATCGATGTCTTCGCTGTAGTTGTCCGTGCCAGGGTTATAGATCTGCACATGCGGACCGAAGCCCTTGGCGTGAACGATGAACGGCCTCTCACCCGGCTCGGTCCAATCCTCGATGGATTCCTTGAGTATGTCGTCCGGAACGAACGGGAAACGCATCCGGGAATTCCCGGGCCCGTCCAGCGAGATCGCCCCCGAGAACAGAGGCGACCCCACGAATACCTGCTTCCGTCCCGGCGAAGCGGTCGAGAACTGGGTGAAGGGCACAGAGGGCACATCCGCGTCATCCGTGAGGACGGAGATCTGGCCCCACTCTGCAAGGCCCACTTTGTAAGCCGAAGCGTAGGTCTTCGTGCTGTTCAGAGCGTCGGCGACGGCTTGTGCCGCAAGGGTCGCCGCGAAAGTCTGCTGGCCTGCCTCGCAACCGATGATGACGATGTTGGGCTCGATTCCCCGCACTCTCCAGGAGTCCACGAAATGCGTGAACTCCGGCATCCGCTCCAGCAGGTTGGCGATCGTCTCAGGCGGTACCCGAACCTGTCCGTGTTCGTACGTCTCAGGTGAGAAGTGCTCCGGAGACGCGTGCAGGTCAAGATAGGCAGTGGGGCCCCGCCACTGCTGCACCTTGCTGCCAAGGAATTGATTCCCACCCGTCGGGAGTGGAAGTGATTGGTGGAGAATCGCGGCGTTCGGTGCGTCGGGGTTGTGCCTCGCCCATACGGCAGGAACGTATGCGGTGTCGTTGGTGTCGAGGAACGTGAACACTTTGGCGTGCGGGACAGCAGTGGGCAGCACCCGCACCTGGAATGTCTCGGTCGTCAGCGATCCGGGGTGCTCCGCATCCCACTCTCGCGCGCGGTCGACTGCCCGAGAGTTCCCGGACTCATACAGATCGTTCGCGATCTGCATCAGCTTCTGGTGCCGCTCGGCCTCACCGAGGTTGAGCGTCGGCCATCCCGCGTAGTGCTCCTCGATGACCTCGTACGCGGCCTCCAACTCAGCCTTGAGCAGCGCCGGATCCGACAGGGACGTCCGCAGGACCTCCTCGTGGCGCAGCTGGTCGGCCAGCTTCGCCGCCGCCGCCAGGCTATGCGACCAGTGCTCGTAGGACACCAGCTCCACCGCGGCGTCCTGGCGCCCCGCACCCACCTGGGCCCACATCGGATCCTCGGAGAGCGCCTCCCGGACCTTCGCCCTCAGCTCGGCGAGCCGGTCAGGGGTGAGGTAGAGGTTCGCCAGACCCTCGTCCTCGAGGCTCCGCGGCGGAGTCTCCTGCGCCAGCCTCTGCGCCAACGCCTCCAGTGCATCCGGCCCCTCCGCCGCAGCCCGCTCCAGCTCCGCCTTCGCCGCCGCCGCCCCCGGCTGAAGATCCAGCCCATGCTCGTCGATCGCCTTCAAAGCGAAACCGACGACGCCGTCCTTCGTCGGCGGCCCCAGCCTCGTGAACCCAACGGCGTCACCGTCCGAAGACCCCTCCGAGCTCGGGTTGACGAATTCCCCGAGGGACTCGGGGCCGCCTCGGTGGATGTGGGGGGTGAGGTCGTCGGTGGTCGCCCGCAGGTGGTCGTCGCTGAGGGGGAAAGGCTGTTCGTCCTGGCTCCGCACGGACTCCTGGGGCGCGGACAAGGTCTGCGCCGGGGGCAGAAGACCGGCGGGGGCAGGAGCGGTACCGGCGTCCGCCTGCGGCGCGACGGGCGTCGGCCGGGTGCCGTCGGCGAGCTCGCGCAGCAGCACGTTCACCGGGTTATCGCCGCCGGCCGTAGAGGTGTCCTGGGCCAGCAGGAAGACCGCGTACTCGTGCATGGCCGCCGTGGTGAGCGGCCGGCCGGCGAACTGCGGGTGCGCCGTGCGCTGGGCCTCCAGGGTCGCGTACACGGTCAGCATCGCCGTGTGGAAGGCCTCTTGGTCCTCGATGTCGACCCCGTGGACGTGCCGCAGCAAGCGCACCAGGCGGAGCGCGGTCTCCGCGTCGGGGATCCGATGCGTGCCCATCAGCTGGTGCAGGCGGGCCTGGTCGGGTTCCGGTCGCCGCTCGATCCACCGCGGGTCGGGGACATCGCTCTGGAGGTCCAGGAACGGACCGCGGGGGTCTCCGCCGCGCGATCGCTCCCGGGGGGTGAGTCCCACCGAGGCGTTCGAGGCGTATACCCGGCGACCGAGGTCGTTGGCGAGCGCCCCGCCTAGCGTCAGATGGGTGAGCGGATCCTCACCGGGGAGCAGAAGCTCGGCCTTGCAAAAGAGAAGTACGACCGGATCGGCCGGCGGCCGTGCGGACAGACTCGGCCGACGGCGAAGCACCCGCCCGAAGCTGACGCGGTCGAGCAGGACTCGACCGGCGTCGGCGTGCACTACCGCTACCACCTGGTTGCCGCCGTGGGCACTGAAGAAGTACGGCTGCTCGCCACGCTGCACCCAGGGCAGCGGGACGTCGGAGTGCACGACCGAGGTACCCGCGGCGTCCCGGACGAGGTAGGTGTGCAGGGAGTTCAGCGATTGGTAGGTGCGCTCGAACCCTGCCCAGTGGGCCGAGGGGAGCGAGACGCGGCCGATCGCGTATCCGTCGCCGTCCACGATGGGTTCGCTGATCACGCTGTCGGACGGGTCGGGCGTGGCGGGGAACAAGTACCGGTCGCCGACATCGGACCTGACCCAGAGCCCGGCCGGCCGGGCCGTGCGGTCGCCACCGTGCGCGCCGAAGTGCAGACGGGCGACGTCCACGCCGTCTACGCTCGCCCGGATCACCTCACGCTGGACGAGCGTACTCGTGTACGACCAGGTGGGCCTGCCCACTTCGTTCGCGACCGCGCGCGGGGCCACCAACGGGCCGCTTCCCGTGCCGGATCCGGCCAGCACCACATGCACCCCGCCGGGCTGGTCCGCCAACAGCGGATCGCGGGCCAGCAGGTCGGCCAGCTCCTCGTCGTGAAGGTGGTAGTCGGCGCCCGCGTGGTGCAGCAGGGGTCCGAACTGGTCCCGTCGCAGCAGCACCGGGTAGGCGCTGCCGCCCGCGCGGACCCACGGCGCGGGCACCAGCACGTCGAGCCTGATCCGGTAGGGGTCGGGGATCCGGACCTCGTCTGTGACCAGCTCGCCCAGGTCCGCCTCGGGGTCGCGGACGTCCCAGTTCCGGCCGGGTCGGCCGTGGGCGTCGTGGAAGACGGAGTCCTCCCCGAGCAGCGGCTCCAGGTGATGCATCGGCAGATCGCGCATGGAGGTCAACTCGTCTGCCCGGCCCGCATCCAGGATCTCGACGACCAGGTCGAGCAATGCGGTGCGGTGGGAGGCGTCCACCTCGGTGCCGGGCCGCAGGTGCAGTACGGCGCCGGCCACCATGTCCAGGTCCATCGGAGGCTGGTACACCTGGTTCCACAGGCCCTCCAGGACGGCCATGGCGTCGGCCTCGCCCGTGGGGGCCGACTCCTCGGGCGTGGAGAAGACGTCATTGGGCGGAGCCGGGAGGGCCGAGGTCACGGCGGTCTGATCGGACGACAGGGTCGGGACGGGCGGCTGCGGTGCGGAGAGGACGAGATCCTGAGGGGCGGGGAGGGCCGAGGGGCCGGCGAGGCGCATTGGGGCGGGGGCGGGAACTGGGACGGGCTCCGGCCGGGTGCCGGCGCCGATCTCCCGTACCGTCCGGACCAGTTCGTGCGACACCTGGCCGAGCACCGCTTCGTCGGACAGCATGTACTGCGCGAAGTCGTGCACGGCCCGGATGGTCAGGTCACCCGCGAAGCCCGCCGCGCCCGCGCGTAGCTGCTCCAGGGCCACCGACGCGTTCATCAGGTACGCGTACTCCGGCTCGGCGAGGTCCTCGACCTCCGCCCCGTAGACGTGCCGCAGCAAGCGCACCAGTCGCAGCGCGGTCTCCTCGTCGGGGATCCCGTGCGTGCCCATCAGCTGGTGCAGGCGGGCCTGATCGGGCTCCGGCCGCCGCTCGATCCAGCGCGGTTCGCGATCCGTGCTCGAGAGGGTCATGAACGGGGGCACGGGCTCGCCATCGGGCGCGTACTGCCCACGACGGAAGCCCACCGCGGTGTTGGCTCCGTAGACGCGGCGGCCGAGATCGTTGGCGAGCTGCCCGCCGAGCGTCAGATGGGTCAGCGGATCCTCGCCGGGCAGCAGCACCT
Organism: Streptomyces sp. NPDC002520; assembly: GCF_053595235.1. Taxonomy (NCBI): domain Bacteria; kingdom Bacillati; phylum Actinomycetota; class Actinomycetes; order Kitasatosporales; family Streptomycetaceae; genus Streptomyces; species Streptomyces sp. NPDC002520. The sequence continues at coordinate 93,283 of NZ_JBSFXG010000019.1, forward strand.
CGGCATTGCACGCCACCAGCACGACGGGGTCCTGCTGCGGCCGGGCGGACAGGCTAGGCCGCCGGCGCAGGACGCCCGGGAGGCCGGTGCGGGGGAACGAGTGCAGCACGCCACCGAGGCCGAGCATCACTGCCATCTGGTCGGCCGCGTGCACGCTGAAGAAGTACGGGCGCTCGCCGTGTACCGCCCACGGCAGCAGCTCGCTGCGGACCGCGGGGCCGTCCGGCTCCGCGACAACGAAGAACTCGGTGAGCGAGGCCAGTCGCTCGTAGGAGCGTTCGTGTTGAGCCCACTGGTCCACAACGACGGACGCCCGTCCGACCGCCAACCCGTCGGCCGTCACGATGGGTTGGGTCACCCATGGGTCGTTCTGGCCCCGTACCGCGGGGAACAGGTAGCTGTCCCCGACATCGGACCTGACCCACTGTCCGGCCGGTTCGGCATCGCGGTCGCCCAGGTGCGGAGCGAAGTGCAGGAAGGGCACCTCGACGCCGGTCGCGAGCGTGAGCGGTACCGCACGCCGGTCGACCATGCTGGTGTACGACCAGGTGGGCCTGCCCACCACGTTCGCGACCGCGCGCGGGATGGCCAACTCGCCCGCGCCCACGAACGATCCGGCCAGCACCACATGGACCCCGTGCGGCAGCCCGGAGAGGACCTCGTCGCGGGCCAGCAGGTGGGCCAGCTCCTCGTCGTAAAGGTGGTAGTCGGTGCCCGCGTGGTGCAGCAGCGGACCGAAGCCGTCCCGCCGCAGCAGCACCGGGTAAGCGGTACCGCCCACCCTGCTCCAGGGCGCAGGCGCGAGGACGTCCTGCGGATTGGCGTGATCGGGGTGGCCGACGAGGACGGTGTCGGTGGCCAGTTCGCCATCGCCGACCGGCCTGCCGCTGATGCCCCAGTTCCGGCCCGCCCGGCCGTTCGCGTCGCGGAAGGCGGTGTCGTCCCCGAGCAGTGGTTCCAGCTGGTACAAGGCCAGTTGGCGCACGGAGGCCAATGCCTCGTTGCGGCCCGAGCGGAGCACATCGGTGACAAGGTCGAGGAGGGCCATGTGTTGGGCGGCCTCAACCGGGCCGGGCCCCAGGTGCAGGACGTCGGCGGTCATCCGGTCCCGGTCCAGCGGGGCGCCGGCCGCCTCGGACTCCCGCCGCCACAGGTCGTCCAGGGCGTCGCGGGCGACCTGGGCCTCGGAGAGGTCCGGGGAGAGTTGCTCCTCGGGCCCGGGCCTCAGAGCGTCCGAGGACCCGGCGAGCCCCTCGGCGAAGCCCGGCGGCGGCGCTTGCGGGGACGGGTGGGGGGCGGAGGGGGTGTCCTCGGCTGGTGGGTGGTGGTCAGGGGTGCGTGTTTCATCGCGCGATGCGTTCGACAGTGAGCTGGGGACGCCGCGACCGGCGATGAAAGCGGCGAGTTCGGGTGTGGGGCGAGGGCCCAGGGCAGCCAGGGCTGTGGCGACGCTGTGGGCTGTGGCGGCCGGGAGGTCCTGCCGGGCCAGCAGTACGTTGATCTCCGCGAACGTGACGGGGTTGATGGCGGCCGCCGGGCCGGGCTCGGCTTCGGCAGCGTGGCGGGCGTCTGTGACCGCAGTACGGAACTCCTCGTCGGTGACCGGCCCGGGCCGGTCCGTGGCCCGCACATGCCAGTCCAGGCGGCGCAGGGCCGTCACGGCGTCGGCGGCAGCGCGAGTGCGGACGGTGAGGTCGGTGGTGTCGAAGACCACGGCGGCCAGGGCCCGGACCAGCTCGTCAGGCCTCAGGGAAGGCAGGTTGATGCCGGTCAGGTATGCCTCGACACCGGCACGGACCACCTCCGGAGTGGCCAGGTCGGCCAGGACCTGTGGGCTGATCCGTGGACCGGAGAAACCGGTGAAGCCGGGCTGGAAGACGTGGGCCGGCCAGGATTGCCGTGAAACCACCTGCAGGACCGGTTCGGCCAGGTCGGCGCCGCGCTCGCCCACGACGTACGGGAGGACGTGCCGCAGGACATGGACGAGGACCGGGACCGCGGGACGTACGTTCTGCGGGGTGCTGCCGAGCAGGTTCGCCGTGTCGGGCGTCAACCGCAGCACCCGCGCCACGGTTTCCGCTTCCGCCGGCGTCAGTGGCGCCTCGCCGAGCAACCGCAAGGCCTGGTCCTGCGTCACCTTCGCCCACCGCGCCCCGTCAGCGCTTTGCTGATGGATCAGATAGGTGGGCTGCCCCGCCCCGCCGGTGTTGAAGTATTCCGTCACCTGACCGGTGTCGCCGAGACGGACGACATGCAGCACCCGGCCCTCGGCCTCCGCGATACGCGTCAGCACCTGCTGCTCCGTGGCCACCCCCGTATCCGTCGTACGGTGACCGGAAGCAGCTATATCCTCTGGCAACGGAACGTCCTGGCCCGCCTCAGACGGTGCCCACGTCGACTGCGTCTCCTCGGGGGACCGGCCCGTCACAGGGCCAGGATCAGCTGCGGCGACATCGGCGTCGGCCCCGCTTGAGCCCTCTTCCTGGTCGGCCACCGGCCCCGGCATCCCGGCCCTCAACGCCGGTTCGTCAGCGACTGCGACTTGAATTACCTTGTCGCGGAAGCCTTCCTCTGCCAGTTTCCCCGCCACGCGGTAATCAGCCAGCGCATTCGCAAGGAACGCCGAATAGTCCGGATCCTGGCTCAGCCCGCGAATATCGACGAGCACAACCATCATTGCGGCATACGCCACCCCGGTTTTACCGAATGCCCGGTATTCAGCCCCTTCCAATTGAGTGAAGGAGCGACGATCGAGTTCCGGGTCGATGAGTGCGACAAGGCCCCGCACTTTGATGTCGCCGCGCAGCTCTCTGCGCCCGGTCGGAGGCAGAGGCACCGGCGTGGCGTCGACAGCGGCACGGATTACCTTGTCGTGGAAGCCTTCCTCTGCCATTTTCTCCGTCACGCGGAGATCAGCCAACGCATCCGCAAGGAACGTGGAATAGCGCGGATCCTGGCCCAGGTCTTGGATTTGGACGAGTATGGCATTGATCGCCGCATACGCCACCCCGTCCGCGCCCGACGGCTTCGCACCCAGTCCTCTCTCCCAGTCGGACACAGATGCCCCAGAGAGTCCCGGGCGGATGAGGCGGGCGAGGGTCTGCTGTGAGATTGAGATGCCTTCGCGCAGGTCCTTGAGTCCGGTCTCGGGGAGAGGTACCGCCCCGGCCGTCGCGATCAGCTTGGCGTCGACTGCGACTTGAATTACCTTCTCGCGGAAGCCTTCCTCTGCCATTTTCTCCGTCACGCGGAGATCAGCCAACGCATCCGCAAGGAACGTGGAATAGCGCGGATCCTGGCCCAGGTCTTGGATATCGACGAGTATGGCATTGATCGCCGCATACGCCACCCCGTCCGGGCCCGACGGCTTCGCACCCTGTCCTCTCTCCCAGTCGGACACAACGCGCTGAAGGAATCCCGGGCGGATGAGTGTGGCGAGGGCCTGCTGTGAGATAGCACCGTGCAGCTCTCTGCGCCCGGTTGGGGGGAGAGGCACTGGCGCGGTCGGCGCGGTCGGCGCGGTCGGCGGTATCGGCGCGATCAGGTTGGCGTCGACTGCGAGTTTAATTACCTTGTCGCGGAAGCCTTCCTCTGCCATTTTCTCCGTCACGCGGAGATCAGCCAACGCATCCGCAAGGAACGCGGAATAGCGCGGATCACCGCTCACCCCCCGGATATCGACGAATATGGCATTGATCGCCGCATACGCCACCCCGTCCGGGCCCGACGGCTCCGCACCCAGTCCTCTCTCCCAGAGGGACACAGAGCCCTGAGGGAATCCCCGGCGGATGAGGCGGGCGAGGTCCTTGTACTTAATGGTGCCGCGCAGGTAATCGAGTCCGGCCGGGGGGAGAGGCACCGGTGCGTTGCGAGTGGCTTCGCTGGAGGTTTGTGGTGCGTCGAGAGGGGAGTCGGTGGGGTAGGTGCCGCGGGTCCCGCCGTGGGTCCTGGGGAGTCCGCTGCCGCTGGCCGTCGGCTCCATGCGGGGGGTGAGGTCGTCGACGGCCTGCGGATGTGTGTCCCGGGGATCGGACGCACTCTGCGCGCTGGTCGGCACGGGCAGGGGCTGTGGGTCGGGGTGTGAAAGATCGGTGTGCTCATCGCTCTGGCTCCGCACGGACTCCTGGGGCGCGGACAAGGTGTCTCCCGGGGGCAGGAGACCGGCGGGGGCAGGGGCGGTTCCGGCGTCCGCCTGCGGCGGGACGGGCGTCGGCCGAGTGCCGTCTGCGAGCGCCCGCAGCATCACGTTCACCGGGTGATTCCTACCGGCCGCGGAGGAGGTGTCCTGGGCCAGCAGGAAGACCGCGTACTCGTGCATGGCCACGGTGGTGAGCGGCCGGCCGGCGAACTGCGGGTCCGCCGTGCGCCGGCTCTCCAGCTTCGCGTACAGCCTCAGCAGATTCGAGCGGACGGCCTCTTGGTCCTCGATGTCGACCCCGTGGACGTGCCGCACCAGACGGACCAGGCGGAGCGCGGTCTCTACGTCGGGGATCCGATGCGTGCCCATCAGCTGGTGCAGCTGGGCCTGGTCGGGTTCCGGTCGCCGTTCGATCCACCGTGGGTCGGGGACATCGCTGCGGAGGCTCAGGGACGGGTCGCGGAGGTCTCCGCCAGGCGATCGCCTCCGGTGGGTGAGTCTCACCTGGGCGTTCGAGGCGTATACCCGGCGACCGAGGTCGTTGGCGAGCTGCCCGCCGACGGTGAGGTGGGTGAGCGGATCCTCACCGGGGGGCAGGAGCTCGGCGTTGCACACGAGAAGTGCGACCGGGTCGGCCGGCGGTCGTCCGGACAGACTTGGCCGGCGGCGCAGCACCTGCCCGAAGTTGACGCGGTCGAGCGGGAGTTCGTCGCCGTCGATGTGCCGTACGTGCACCGTCTGGTTGCTGCCGTGGGCACTGAAGAAGTACGGCTGCTCGCCACGCTGCGCCCAGGGCAGCGGGACGTCGGAGCGCACGACCGCGTCAGCCGCGGCATTGAGGACGTGGTGGGTGCGCCAGGAGTTCAGCGATTGGAAGGAGCGCTCGGACCGTGCCCAGATGTCCGGGGCCAGCGAGGCGCGGCCGATCGGGTGTCCGTCGCCGTCCACGATGGGTTCGCTGATCAGCCCGTCGGACTGGCTGGTCGCACCGGGGAACAGATAGCTGTCGCCGACGTCGGACCTGACCCACACTCCGGCCGGCAGGTTCCGGCGGTCGTCACGGTGCGCCCCGAAGTGCTGACGGGCGACGTCCTCGCCGTCCGCGTGCGCCTGGATCACCTCACGCCGGAAGAGCGTGCTCGTGTACGACCAGGTGGGCCTGCCCACGGCGTTCGCGACCGCGCGCGGGGCCACCATCGGGCCGCTTCCCGTGCCGGATCCGGCGAGCACCACATGCACCCCGTCGGGCCGGTCCGCCAGCAGTGGATCACGGGCCAGCAACTGCGCCAGTTCCTGGTCGCCCAGGTAGTAGTCGGTGCCCGCGTGGTGCAGCACGGGGCCGGACGGGTCGCGTCGCAGCAGGACGGGGTAGGCGGTGCCACCCGCGCGGACCCACGGCGCGGGCGTCAGCACGTCGAGCTCGATCCGGTCGGGGGCGGGGTCGGGGACCAGTACCGAGCCGGTGATCAGCTCGCCCCGGCTCGTCGCGGGGTCGTGGAGATCCCAGTCGCGGCCGGGTCGGCCGTGGGCGTCGTGGAAGACGGAGTCCTCGCCGAGCAGCGGCGCCAGGTGGTGGAGGGACAGGTCGCGCAGGGACGTCAACTCGTCCGCCTGGTCCGAATCGAGAATCTCTTCGACGAGGTCGAGCACCGCGATGCGGTGGGATTCGTCGACTGTGCTGCCGGGCGGCAGGTGCAGTACGGCGCCGGCCACCAGGTCCAGGTCCAGCGGACCTCGGAACTCCCGCCGCCACAAGCCCTCCAGAGCGGCCACCACCTCGGCCTCGCCCGTCGAGTCCGAACCCTCGGACGGGGAGAGGCCGTCACCGGGCGGAACGGGGGGGGCCGAGGGACCGGCGAGTCCACCAGGGGCCGGCTGCCCCTGCCCATGGGAGACGCCGGCGAACCTGCGGAGGGCCGCTCGAACGGCCGACGCGGCCTGCTCGAAACTCGACCGGACCCGGGAAGCGGGGACGGATTGCAGGGCGTCCAGCCCCTGCTGGAGTGTCATGTGGAGCGCATTCAGCCGGCGACCGACCTCCGGCGACAGGGGTTCGGCGCGCCCGGCATGGGCGGCGACCTTCTTGGCCAGCAGGGCTTTGTCGAGGGCGGGCAGAACCTGATACCTGTTGCCCTCGGCGTCGTTCAGCGTCAGGTTGCCTGTGCGTTCGAAGACCTCCGCGATCTGGACGACCAGGGGATGCTGGAGAACGTCCGCGGCCCATTCGGGGGCGAGCCTCAGGCGTGTGGCCTGTTCGTAGGCGTCGACGGCGAGTTCACTGATCTCCTCGAAAACCCCTTGGAGGACGGGGTCCGTCAGGTACCGGCGGTCCTGGCCGAGGCCGGGCACGTCGGGGTCCGCGTTGTAGTCGCGCAGTTCGATGAGGGCCAGCGGGTGGGTGATGCGCCCGCCGTTGTCATCCAGATCGGGGTAGTCCTCCATCCCGAGCATGGCGTGCTGGGTGACCGCGGCGCCGGAGCGGGCAGAGCCGATCAGGGCCGTCTCCAGGTAGTCCCTCGTGGATATCGTCCCCTCTTTCCATCGCTCCTCCAGGATGTGCTCCGTGCCGCCCGCAGGATCGGCGGCGTCCCCGAGGAACTCGTCCATGAGAGCGCGCACTCGGTTCTCGAACAAGGCCGTGATGTCGCCCTCGCGATCCACCAGGAAGTCCTTGACCTCTTCCTCCAGTGAACCGCGCAGGACATCGAGGGGTGTCCGGGACGCGGCCGGGACCACGTTCTTCGCCAGCACCTTGAACCCGTTCCTCTTCCACATGGGAAGCGCGGCGACATGGTTGAAGACCAGCCATGCGTAGCCGTGCAGTGCGTCCAGGCCGACGAGATCGGTCAGGAACAGCGCCTCGTTCGGCGTCACCTCCCGTTCGAGCAGCCGCTGCGCGTACTCCGCTGCCAGACGGTCCGCGAAGTCACGTCCCGCATCGATCAGCACACCCAACCACGGGTTGTTCAGGTGGGAACGCGCCAGCTCGAGCAGGGGGTCGAGTCCGGCGGCGGGAACGCCGACGGTGAACTGGGTGTAGGCGGCATGGCCCGCTCCCGAGACAGACGGAAGAACCTCGACGGGCGCCTCGTACTCGATCTCCCAGCCGTCCTCCTCGGTCAGGAGCTCCGACAGAAGGAACGAGTGACCTTCCCGGTCCGTTCTCTCCAGGAGCCGGCGTGTGCGCATGTGCTGCTCGAACCCGTCCTCCCCGTCCACCCACCCGGCGTCCTCCTCCAGCACCGCCAGGGGCGAGGTGACCAGCTCGGCGATCAGACGCACTTCCGACCGCGGTTCTCCCCCCGCTTCGGCTGCCTGGTCCCGCGTCAGGTACAGCTTGTCGTCCTGGCCGCGGAAGAACTCGCGTTCGTCGGTGACGATCTCGAACCCGGTGCCAGGGTGCCTGGCCACAACCTTCTTGGGAAGAAGTCCTTCCGCGACGAGTATGTATTCGAGCTCGGCTTCCCAGCCGATCTTGCCCAATTGGTGACTGAGGGCAGGGTCGACGAGCGCGTGTTCCGGTGAGGCGGATTCGATGTGGTCGGGGAGGGCGTGGGCCGCGACCCTGGCGGTGGCGTCGACGATGACCGCGCGCGCCTCGGACGGCGCGATGGGCGGCGGGACGTCACTGACCCGGGAGGCTTGAACGTCGACCCAGACGACCCTCGTCTTCGCCTTGCCGTCGTCACCGGCGGGGTTCTCGCCGGTGTCGCCGACGGGAAGCGCGTACGCGGCGAACGCGTGTCCCATGCGGTCGAGGCGCCGGGCGAGAACGAACGCGACGCTGCCAGGACCGGTCTTCACGACCGCGGTCTCCACCGTTCCCCAGGAGCCGACTCGTTTCCAGCCTTCGCCGAGAGCCAAGGGGCCTTCCTGCGGACGCACATCCAGCACGCTGTCGTCCACGCCACGACCGGCGGGGGCGACGCCCTCCGGGAACAGCCTGTTCCGCAGCGAGTGCAGCAGGACCAGACATTCCTGCGCCGACATGTCGTCCGCGGACAGCCGTGCCGCCGGCCCGGAATCGTCCCGGTCGCGCGTTCCCGCGCCGCTCTGTCCCTGGTGAGCGGCCAGAACATCCGCGACCGCCCGCTCCAGGTCCTGCCGGTCCAGCACGCGGCGTACGCGCGGCCCCACCTTCCGCCGCACTTCCTCCGCGATCTCCGCTTGTCTGTGAGCGGTCTGCAGGAAGTGGTCGCGTTCGGGGTGGGTGATGCCGTCGTCGGACCCGGTCTCGCTCGGAGACAGGAGACGTGGCCGTTGGGCAGGGTTCGGCTCGATGCCGCGAGCCGCCATCTGCGCCTGCGTCGGCACCTGCTCAGCGGTGACGGGAGGGGCGGAGCTCAGCCGGTCCTTCAGCCGCGCGGGTACGCCGAGATCCTCGTCATCCTCCTCTACGAGGGCGTAATCAACCGCAGGGTCGCCCTCATCCCGCCACGCCTCCACCGTGGAATACAGCTGCCCCAGCCGCGACTCAACGGCATCCAGATCCGCCTGCGTGCTCGCCCACTCCAGCGCCTCGACCTGCTCGGCGATCGCCTCCTGCAGGTGGATCCGGCGCACGGCGGAGTCGGTGGGGACGAGCTCCGTCACGGTGCCGTTCAACGTACCGAAGGCCGCGCCAAGCCGCTCGGCCCGCTCCATGAAGGCCTGCTCCCCGAGGGACCCGGGCTGTGGGGGGGCGACGCGGATCCACTCGGCGTCCGCTTCGGTGCGGACGCGGGCGATCCCGTCGGCGCCTGCCTCCAGGCGTGACGGCGTGGCGGCGACCCATACCGGTGTGCGCATCCGATGGGACAGGTGGTCGGCGAGGTCCTGCCAGCCGTCCTCGCCCCCCGCTCCGACCAGGACGAATGCCTCCGGGACCACTCCGGCTTCGCGGTCGAGTCGGAGGATTTCCGCGATGAGGTCCGCCGCCTGGTCGGGGGCGTACGGCTCCGCGATCCCCTCCGGGCCGCGGAGCAGCAAGGCGCCGCCGTCGGCCTCGACGAGGAGGAAGCGCACCCGGTCGGCCGCCCAGGGCGCCGGAGCGGACTCGGACACTCCGTCCGCTGCCGGGTGCAGGTACCGGGTTTCCACCTGGGTTCCCACTAGCTCGTGGTCGTCCGGGCGCAGGTCGGTCAGGGCTTCGGCGGCGGGCAGGTTCAACTCGGCCGGCCTGGTGGCAAGTTCGGGGAGCGGCGCGGGGGCCTGCGCGGAGGTGAACGCCTCAGGCGGCGCGAAGAGGAGATTCTCGTCCCGGGCGTCCCGGTCACGTATCCAGTCCGTCGGGGACATCTCAGGAACCGGAACCGGACCGGCAACAGCAAGAGACTCGGAGAGCGAGGCGGGGACGGACTCGGGAGGAGACGCAGAGGCCGGATCCTGGTGCACCGGGGTCTGCTCCGGCCGGGGCACCGGGCCCAGCTCGGCCGCCAGGTCATCGGGTTCGCCGCTCATGAGCGCGCCGATCGCGGGGCTCGGCGGGAGCGCCACGTTCTCGGGATCCGGCTGCTCCTGGGAGCGGAGGCCGGAGCCTGAGGCGCCCGGGGTGGACATGCCCTCGTACGCCGGGTCGGTGTCCGGACGCGAGCCGCCCCCGCCGGGTTTCTGGCCCACGGGCAGATCGCGGAGCACCTCGTCCGGCATCCAGGCGGGATCGGATGCCACGGCCGGCCACCGGTCGCGGTTGTCGCGCTCCTCGTCGGTGGGCAGGTTCGGCTCGGTCGGCGCGGCGACCGGTTCCGAGGTCGGCGCGTCGGACGTCCGCTGCGCCTGCCCCGTGTCCGACTCCGTGTCGCTGTCGCTGTCCGGGCCCGACTGCCAGGCACCCGGCATCAGGCCGCGCAGGCCGCGTGACGGGGGCTGCGCCCCCACGAGGGGCTCGGTAATGACCACCGGTTCGAGCGCGAGGAGCTGCTCGGCCCGTTCCTCGGGCGCGAAGAAGGTGAGGGCGTCCTGCTCCACCGTGACCTGGACACCGGCCCCGGTTCCGTCCGACCGCTCCAGACCGATGTGCCAACGGCCCCGCCCCACGGACAGGTGGGTGTACCTGCGCTGGGACGAGTCGGCCAGTTCCTCGCCCAGGGTGCCCATCGACTTGTCGCCGCTCTCCAGCATGCTGGAGAGACCCCCGCCACTCTGACCGGTCCCCCGGCCCCGCCCGACGTCCACACCGACACCGGGCCGCAGGACATCCGGACCCTCCGTGGCCATACCGGAACGCAGCGATGCCGAACCCGTCAGACGCAAAGCGGCATCGACCGCGCCACCGACCGAGCGGTGCGAACGCCGGAAGTCCTTCACGATGCTGCCGGTGATGGTCCCCGCACCCTCGCCATGCGTCGACGTAACACTCAAGTCGTCGTGGTCCAGGGACAGGACAAGAGTGAGCCCCTCGTTGATGAACATGCCAGGGACGGTCAGCGGGACGCGGAGCGTGCCGCCGCCCAGCAGGTGAACGGCCCGCTGATGCATGAAGGCCATGCTGAACACGGCGGCCAGACGGCTCTCCACGTGGGCGCGGGCACCGTGCCAGCTGTTGCCGCCCAGCGCCGGAGACGCGTTCTCCTCCAGCAGGTTCTCCGCCTGGGCCAAAAGTGCGCGCAGTCCGCCGATGGTGCCGATGAACGACTCGGTCAAGTCCTCAGGGACAGGCCGCAGACCGGTGCGCGCCGGGGCCTCGTGCGCGGGGATCGCCTGCGGCCTGCGCCGGCCGGGGCCCGTGGGAGGTTCGGGCTGCATCAACTGCTGCGAATGCGCCAGCGTCAGCCCCCTGCGCAAATTCGCATCGACGAGTTGGTGCCGGGTGTGCTTGCCGACCAGGGAGAGCACCGGACCGATCACACCGGTCGACGCGGTCGCCCCCCAGTAGTGGTCGAGGGAGATCCTGACTCGGATGTCATAGGCCACCAGGGCGGGGGTGTCCACGTGCAGCAGACCGGAGCTGCGCGTCTGACCGAGAGAGGAACCCAGGGAGCGTCCCTGCCCGTAGGCGGCACCGAAACCGACACCACCACCCCCGTCCACCACGGGCTGGGTCGGGTCGTGCAACGCGTGCCCGTAGTTCCAGCCGACGTTGCCGGAATGCGACCAGGAAGAGGACGCCGAGTACGACACGTCCTCCCGGCGCACGTTCTTGCCCTCGATGACGTGAAGAGTGTCCGCGTCACCCGTGTGGACGGGGTTGGACAGGTCGACCCGGGCCGTGACCACGGCCAGCGCCGTGGACACAGCACCCCGGTAGGGCACCACGATCCGGAACACACCCGAAGCCATCGGCTCCATCGCGGCCTTGGTGCCCTGCCGGGTGGCCAAAGCAGCACGCAGACGCGTCAGCACAAGCTCAGCGTGATCGGCATCCAGCTGCCGGAAAAGCGTTCTCCGGGTCCGCTCAACCACCGGCGTGAAGTCAGGAATGTCATAGAGCACCGCATGGCCCAGACCATCGGCTGGGTGAGTCGTGGGGAACAGGCCATCGGTCGTGATGGAGGGCACCTCGGGGAGCCGCGAGGGCCCCGGCACGGCCGCCTGAGCCCTCTCGGCCGCGCGCTCGTGGCCCCGTGCACGCATCCGCTGCGCGCGCCCGGCCGGCATCACGAGCAGGGCGTGGGCGTTGTTGATCGTGCGGTTGGCCGTGCGCTCCCCGTAGGTACGCGCGGTGGCCGGATCGGCCCCCAGCGGTACGGGGCTGCGGGAGGACAGCGTGGCGACGAGCCGGTACTCCATCTGGGCGTAGATGTGCTCCTGGTCACCGAGGACGATGTCGACCCGGTCACTCTGACCCTCGGCACTCACCGTCAGAGTGCGCGGCGCTCCCATTCCGTAGCGGTAACCGGCCGTCGGAGTATGCGAGTTGTCCGTGGCCGCGTTCCGCTCCTCGGCCGTACCACCATAATCCTCCGGGCGCGGGTCGGAGGTGAACGAGGCGTTCGCACCGACAGACCCACTCCAGCTGATCAGGTCACGGGTGGCGCTGTCTCTCACCGAGGCCGTCGTCAGAGTGTGGTCGTACTGGTAGGAGGTCTGGCTCACACCCCTGGTCGTCATCTTCTTCACGGTCGCCCGGAGTTGGAGTTCGAGCCGGACCGGCATACCGAAAGTGTCCCGGCCGACCGTGCGGGTCCAGAAGGGGCGGCTGGCGCCGATGAAGTCCTCGACACGCGAGCCCATCGCGTTCAGCGCCGTATGCAGACCGACCCGTTCCGAAGGCTCCAGATCCACATCCAGCTCGGCAAGGAGTCCGTCCACCTCGGTGTGCATCCGGCTGGTGTCCGCCATGAACAGGGTGTGCAACGGCGGACGTTCGTTCTCACCCGGCTCGTAGACGAGCTCCTGCCAGCTCGGGTCGAGTTCCCGGCTGGCCATCCGCGTGTCCGGGTCCAGGTGCGAGCGCATACCGACCGAGTCGTGCCACCGCCCGTCCGGCCCCAACTCCTCCAAAAGGTCGTCGGCAACCATCAGACGCACCTTCAGCATGACCGGCGCGAGGACGTCCTCACCGACCCGGCCCTCCTCCGCCGCGTCCAGGTCCGCCCCCTGCGTCGGCTCGCCGGTCGTGGACGGGATCGTCGTCAGCTCGATGACGTTGCCGCCGTCCATGACAGCCACGGGCGGCTGAGTCGCCACGGGCGCGGGCCGGCCGGACCGGGACACCGTGACATGGACGTCGACCGCACCCTCGAAACCCGCCATGAACCGCGACCCGCCACCCGACGCGCCCCCCACGGAGAACCCGCCGCCCGTGGTCGAAACCCAACCGGTCCCCACCCGCGGCGCGATACGGCCACCCGCACCACGGAACGTGAACTGGTCAGGAGTCGAGCTGTAGTTCAACGGAACATCGAAACCGCCCTCCAGAGAGGACGCGGTGGACCGGTCGCCCTGAAGCTCGTAGAAACCGCCGTAATACGTCTCACTGTTGCCGTCCCACATCCCCCGATGCGTGAAGTCGTCCGGATCCAGGGTGCCGGACAGAGTCAGAACCACCTCCTGCGGACCCGTCAGCCCGGGCCTGCTCAGCACAACGGAAATCCCGCCATTGACGATGTCGTGCAACCGCGCCGCCAGCGGCTCGGGACGCACCAGGTTGGTGATCGTCATGAGGTTGGTGTGCTCATGCGCCTTCACCCCACGCACCGGGGCAGCCTGCGGGTTCCCCCCGTCCAAGTCCGGCGGCAGCATGTCCGGCGCCACCGCACGCACCGCACGCACCACCCGCTCCATCAGACGCCCCGCATCACCGTGATCCACAGAGTCGACCCGGCTCAACTGCGGCAGCCAGCCGTCCAGCACCGGAGCGAAACGCAACCGCCGACCCGGAGAAGTACGGGCATGCAGTTCGACATTCCCCGCATGCGGCCCGTCCACAGTGGCCCGGGGAGCGAATCGACCGTCCACCAGCCCCAGCCGTATCGCGTCCTGCAGAAGGATCCGCACCCGGGCCGTGCCCTCCACGGGCACCGCCGGGCCACGGCCCCGGACCGTGGTGAGGGTGCGTCCCTCGAGCACCACGGTCGGCTCTTCCAGCTTGACCTTGTGCAAGGTCACCGAACCCGCCTGCTGCCCCGGATCCGACACCCCCACCGAACGACTGCCCCCCAACGCCGGAACAGAGACAGTCGACCCGAACTGCCCCGCACCCGTACCCAACAACGCCGCCGCGGACAACGACACAGCATCACTGCCACTGTGACGGTGAGCGACGTTGTCGACGTTCACATCCTCAGTATCGATATGGATCATCCAGTCGACCCGAGGCGTGCCATCCTCCTCGGTCACCAGCTTCACGTCGTGGAAGTCGGTGCTCAGCTCGACGGACTCGACCACCCCGCCACCGGTGTTGAACGGAACGGACAGATAGCCGCCCGCCATGGCCCGATGCAGGGCACCCGCGATCGAATGAACAGCCGTGAACGCATCGACCGCACTCTTCTCCGGCGTCCCCACCCGCGACATCGAATCGGGCAGCACAGAGAACACAGCCCGGCGCAACGCCTCAGTGTGATCGAAAGACTCAACCACCGAAGTACGAGGAACACGCAGCGGGATGTCCCGCTGGTTCGGGGCCACCTCCGTGACGGCCGGATCCGTGCCGTCCCCTTCCTCCTGCTCAACCGGCCGCCACTCCTGATAGGCCGTGGTGTCCCGGGCGGCGAGCGCCCGGTGCTGCCCCAAAGTCCCCACAGCTTTGCGGAGCAGGGCGGTGCCCCTGCGGGACGGCGGCACGGGTTCCTGCCACCACTCGGAGGTCGCGTGTGTGACGTCTTCCGACGGCTTGGGCCGGCTCTGCAGCAACCGCCGGTCGTGCCGGCCCACCAACGCCCGCTCCACAACATCCTGGTGCTGCCTCGGCGCCACCGACCCGCCCACACCCTGAACGGTCACGTCATACAGCACGTCATACAGGAAATCGACAGCCCGATAAGTGCCCTTCGTATAGCGGGCCGTGGTCGCACCCGAGGAGACCGTACTCGTCGACGACGCGCTGTAACCGGCCAGCACCGAACTGAACACCGCAGCCGCCGAACTGAGATGCGGAATCGCATCGAGCGTGTGATTGAGCAGCATCGCAGCAGGCAACCCAATGCCATGAGCCCGGGTCCGGCTGCTCCCCACCGACTCACCCGACTCAAGAAGCTGACGAGTACGCGGCTCCCGCTTCCAGGACACCGTCGGCGCCAGGAACTGTTCGGTTCCGGGAAGACGACGACCATGCGGATCAGTGACCTGACGCCAGTCACCCACCCGCACCCGGACAGCCGCCTCAAAATACCTGCCGTCCACATGCAGACCCAGAACGAGACGGTCACCGATCGCCTGCGGCAACTCACTGATGAAACTCTCCACCGAGAACCGCTCATCCAGCGCCCGCCGCACACCCTCACGCACACCCACGGGGACCGCCCGCACAATCGCCCCACGAATCTCCCCGTAAAGACGCCCATCAGGCAGATCGAACGTACCCGCCCCCCCGTACTGCCTCAGACTCGCGGAGGTGAACGCCTCAGGCGGCGCGAAGAGGAGATTCTCGTCCCGGGCGTCCCGGTCACGTATCCAGTCCGTCGGGGACATATCACGAACCGGAACCGGACCGACAACAGCAAGCGGGTCGGAGAGCGAAGCCGGGAGAGACGCGTTCCCGGGATCCGGCTGCTCCTGGGAGCGGAGGCCGGAGCCCGAAGCCCCCGGGGTGGACATGCCCTCGTACGCCGAGCCGGTGCCCTGCAGCGAGCCGCCCTTGCGGGGGCTCTGGCCCACGGGCAGGTCGTGGAGCGCCTCGTGCAGGGCCGTGAGGAGGGCGGTTCCCCGGGCGGGCGGCTCGCCCTTGTCAGGGTTCCGGGAGCCGTGGTGGTCGAGGAGGGCCAGCGTCTCACGCGGAGTCTCGTACAGGGCCGCGGCGGTCAGCACCGCCGCCTCACGCTGCGCGACCTGTTCTTCCTCCGTCTCCGCCCAGGGCAGCGCGAGGAGTCTGGAAGCGTCGCCCAACTGCTCCTGCCAGGAGTCGGGAAGCTCACGGCGCAGCCGGGCGAGAGCTGCCACGGCCTGCGGGCTCAGCTCGTCCGCTCCCTCGAACTCCGCCTCCTCGTCGGCCGCATCCCGCTCTACGTCAGCGCCGGACTCTTCGGTGCCGGACTCGTCTGTGGACCGGCGCTTGCCGAGGGACTTCTCGGAGGGCGGCCGGGACAGGCCGTCCTGCCCGGCCCCGTCGGTCAGGGCCGACAGCAGGTCGTCGACGGTCTCGTCGACCATCCGGCCCTCGCTGTCGAGCCGGATCAGCATGTGCAGACCGGCGGGGACGTCGAAGCGCAACGCTCCCCCGACGGTGACGGTGAGGTCCGCCTCCAGTCCGCCGTAGACGGCCTGGGAGACCGCGTTGGTCTCCTCCGTACGGCTCTGCCCGCCGGAGGTGTCCTCGCCGACCGTCCGGCCGTAGGAGCCCACGAGCCGCTCGAAGAGGCGTACGCCGTCCGAGTCGCCGCCGCCGTCGGGCCCCAGGGTGGTCTCCACGCCGGAAGAGGAGTGGGTGGAGGCCTCGGCGGCGCTGTCGGCCTGCTGGTAGCGCCGGGCCGTGAGGTCGGTACCCTCCGACGGCCCGAAGGGCCGGACGCGGGAGAGTTCGAAGCGGACCGTCCGGGTGGTGTTCCCCACGGGGACCTCGTAGCTGCCGCGCAGCAGGTCCTCCAGCCGAGGCCGCATCACCTCGGCACTGGTGGCGTGCGCGTACCGCAGACCGGCCATCGTCGTCAGCTCGGACGGGGTCGGCCCGGACTCCTCGTCCGCCGCGATCCTGGCGAGGTCGGGGCGCCGGCCCACGGGTGCGGGGGCGTACCTCGCCCACTGGCGCACGGCGTGGGCCGCGGGCATGTCGAGCGGAATGACGTGCTCCGCGAGCAGGTCGGCGATGTCGACGGCCGTCCGGGCCGGGGTCTGGCCGGCGCCCGCCGGTGCCGGACCGACCCAGCGCGGGTTGTCGCCCTTGGGCCGGTGGATCAGCGGCGGCGGCGCCGCGGCCGTATGCGGATTCGGCTCGGTGAACCGCGTGGGGACCAGGATGCGCATCGAGCCTTCGGTGGTCCCGGACCGGTGCCATTCCGCGTACCTGCCGAGGCCGGTCCCCAGGGTCGGACTGAAGGGCACACCAAGGCCCTTGGCCAGTACGGGCGTGTTCATCGCCGCGCCGAACGCGCCGGTGATCAGGCGGACGGGCGCCGAGACGAGCTCCATGGGCTGCTTCGACATGCTGATGTCGACGCGCAGGGTGAAGGCGTGGGTGAAGGCCGTGGCCCCGCCCACCGTCATCCGGTGGATGTCCAGCTCGGAGGCCGAGTTCGTGGTGCCGGCGCCGCGGCTGCGTGAGTATCCGATGCTCGCTTCGAGACCGCCGTTCCTGTGACTCCCGCCGGAATCCTGGTCGGCGATCCGGAGCCTGATCCCGGCCTCGCCTCCCAGGGAGTATCCGGTCGTCGTGGTGTGCGCCACTTCCGAAGAACCCTGGGCGCGGCCCGTGAGCTCGACGTCGGGGTGGTCGGCCTGCTCGGTGGCGGCCGCCACCGACTCCATGCGTACGTTGACGGCCAGGTATTCGGTCGTGCCGAACGGCGAGGGCTTCGGGATCACCCGCAGGACGCCCGAGCCGAGCAGCGCCGGTACCTGCGCGGCCAGGGCGCGCGGGGAGAACGCCGAGCGGACGGCGTCGAGCACGCCGGGGGAGGTGACCCCGCGGGCGGCCAGCAGCCGCTGGATCACACCGAGCACGCCGTCCGCGCGGAACACCTCGGGGTGGGCGACGCCGACGCGCAGCAACTGCCCGGCGTAGGTGTGCGTCGGGGTGGCCGGATCCGGGGTCACCGGCCGCGATTCCGCGGAGCCGGTGCCGTCGGAGGGCCCCGCCGGCGACTCCGGCTCCGAAGAGGGTGTGGGGGCCGGCCGGAGGATCTCCGCCGCGCGCCACGGCGGCATCAGCATCTCCAGCCCGCCGTTGACCCGCAGCCACCGCTCCCCGGTCTCGGTACGGGACCCCTTGCGGCGTTCGAGCCGCACGTGGAACACGGGGTCGGCGGTGAGCCGGTCCTTCGTGCCCCCGTAGGTGGCGCGGCTGATGCTCATCATGCCCTCGGCCGTCTTCCGCGAGGTACCGCGCGCCACGTCGGCCGACACCTGGAGGGCCCCGGCCGCGCGGCTCTTCGAGGCTCCGCCGCCGTCCTGCTGGTCCGGGGAGTCGTGGCCCTCTTCCTCGTCCACCGGCGTGGTCGCGTCCCCGCCCCAGCTCCCCTGCGGACCGAGCTGGAACGCCAGGGTCCCGGTGACGGCGCTGCCGTTCTCGTCGGCACGGCGCGAGGTGAGCTGGCTGTACTGCTCGATCTCCACCGGTTCCGAAGTCGAGCCCTGATGACGGGTGTTGTAGGCGGCCATGCGCAACGTCAGGCGCTGCTTCCAGCCGTCGCGGTCCGGGAGGGCGACCTCGAAGCCCTCGTGGGAGGTCAGCGCGCCGAAGTACGCGGCCAGGGTGTCGGGGCCGGTCGCCTCCAGGAACTCCTCGGGCCACAGGGTGGAGTCGGCGAGCCACTCCCCCTTCATCCCGTTCAACCCCTGGTAGACCTCCGCGATGTGCCGCCCGAGGGCCCGCACCGCGAGGAACGAGGGGCGTACGCCGGAGGAGCCGCTGGTGGTGAAATCAGCGCGGACCTCCCCCGCCACGTCCGCCGGCTGCTCGTTGTGGTGGGTGACCGTGCCGATGGTCCCCAGCTCGGAGGGCGCGAAGGCGGTGGGGGGTGCGAACACCTTCGGCAGCAGGACCTGCGCGGAGGTTCCTCCCGGCTTCTCCAGCGCCCAGACCTTGCTCTGGCGGACCGTGCCCGTCGAGGACATCCGGTGGACCGCCAGCTCCCAGCGGAGCTGGTAGTTCCCCTGGTGGACCAGGCCGTTCGTCTCGTGCCGGTTGGTCTCCTTGACCGTGCCGACGAGTTCGTTGCCCAGTTCCCTGCCGTACTGCAAGCGACCCCGGAGCGCGCCCAGTTGCAGGCGCAGCCGTGAGCCCACGGGGACCCGGAGGGCGGCGCCCAGGCTCCCGGAGGCGGTCCACCCGGTCGACATGCTGCCGGTGAGCCCCCAGGCCGCCGTGGCCCTGGTGTTGACCGACATCGAGTAGTCGGCGCCGCCCAGCCGCCGTCCGAGCGTCGCCCGGAGGCCCAGCCGGTACTGCTTGCCGTTGAGGTGCAGTACGTGCGTGCGCCCGACCAGCAGGTCGGCCAGGGAGGCCTCCAGAGCGGGCGTGCCGAAGAAGACGGAGAGCCGGCGCAGGACGGGAGCGGTCACCTGGCTCGGGCCCGCCATGGTCCGAAGGGCGGCGGCGAACTCCCCCAGCACGGACTCCGATCCCGGCAGCGCGAGGAGCGTGCTGAAGCCGAGCCCCTGCGCCTCCTGCCGCCGGGCCGCGAGGGACAGCGGCTCCGAGGGGTGCGGCGGGGCCGGGGTATGCCGGCGCGGCCCGCCGCCGCTCGGGAGGCCCGCGGCCTGCATGAGGGCGAGCACCCCCGGCGAGAAGACCAACTCGGGCTGCGGATCCGGGGCAGGTTCCGTGTCCTGGACGGCCTGGGGCTCGGGGTTGGCGTGGCTTTCGAGTCCCGGCGTGAGGATCGCGCCGAGGGTGCGCGTCTCCCAGTCGGCCGCGCCCTGCCCGTACCGCCATGGCACGCCGATCTCGCCGTACGTCTCCAGGACCACCGGCTCGATGCCCCGGTGGGTGTCGGAGTCGATGGTGACCGTGAGGCGGACCTTCGCGTCGTAGCGCGCGTACTCCTGCGCGGCCGTGTTGAGCACGGTGTGGCTCTGGGCCTTGGTGGAGGTGGCGAAGCCGTCGCTCCGGGTGGCTCCGAGGGTGACCATGGCCAGCGGCAGGACACCGCGCGGCTGGTCCTTGACCGGGGCACTGGTGAGTCCGAGTACCGAGTTCCCGAAGGAGATCGAGGCTCCGCTCGAACCGGTGCGGGACTGTCCACGGGTGGCACCCAGGCCGAGGTCGGCCCGGGTGCGCAGGGCCTCGGTCACCTCGCGCAGCGTGGCGCCGGTGACCTCGGCGCGGATCCCGACGTGGCCCCGGAACTCCGCGAGCCTGCTGAGCTTGTGCCGGACGGGCGCGCTGCGGTCCCCGCTGGTGAACCAGAAGCGGCTGCGGTCCAGGGCCGCGGCCTCGCTGACCACCTTCTGGATCTCGGCGGACACCGTGGCCACGGCGTCGGGCCGCAGTCCCGCCGCGCGCAGCCTGGCCTGGATCCCGGCGACGACAGGGACGAGGTCGAGGGCGTGCAGCGTGCCCTGGGTGTGGTCGGCCGCGTTCTCCCGGCCGGCCGGGATGTCCGCGGGCGAGCTGACCTCGTCGAGGCGCAGGGGCACCGGCGGCGCCGAGAAGATCTTGGGGAATTCGACCCCGATGCCGCGGGGCACCACGACCGAGTGCGGGTGGTGGACGCCGTCCAGGTAGACGTGGATCCGCAGCTGGCTGACGAAGGTGGCCGTCCCCCTGATGAGGGGCTTCATGCCGGAGATGACCTCCTGCTCCCAGCCGCGGGACCGGCCGCGTGCGAAGGACAGGCCGAGGTGCGGCACGCCCGCGGTGGCGGCCGAGGCGAAGGCGGAGGCCAGCTGGAAGCCGAACTGGAGCATCGACTCCAGGCCGGTGGTGGTCTCCGTCGACCGCTCCCCGCTGTCGCTGGTGGAACCGAAGGCGATGCGGTAGCGGGTCGGGGCGCCCGGGGCCGGCCCGGAGCCGGGGACCGGGGCCACGAGGTCGGCGGGGGTGGGGAGCAGCCAGACGAGCTTGTCCCCGACGGCCAGCCGGGTGCCGTCGCGGAACAGGGCCGACCACGCCTCCGGAGTGTTGGTGAGGAGGAGTCGGACCAGTGCCTGCTCCACCTCCGGCCGGATCGACGCGTCCAGGTGGAGGGCGGTCGCCGCGGCCCACAACCGGGCGCGCTGCTCGGTCCAGACCGGTACCGTCTCCACGGTCATGGAGCCGACGGCACCGCCCCGGACGAAGGCAGGTGCCACGACCTGGGGGGTCTGCTCCGGGGGCCCGGAAAGCTCCGGCTGCTCCGGCTGCTCCGGCTGCTCCGAGGACCAGGAGGGCTCCGGCTGCTCCGGGGCGGGCGGCTCCTCCCCGGTCGGCGGTTCCTTCCCCACCGGGCCGTCCGCGATCAGCTCCTCCGCGACCTGTCCCTCCTCGGGGATGGTCGCCAGGGCGGGTCCGGCGGAGGTGGTGGCCGGCGGGGCCGGGGTCAGTTCGGACGGCTGCGGGGCCGGGGTCAGGTCGTACGGCTGCGGGGCCGGGGTGATCGGCCGGAGTACGGTCAGGGCGCGGGCCGCGGCGGTGGGGCTGTAGAGGACCGCCCCGTCGGGGACCACGACCTGCACGGTGCCTGGCGCCCCGTTTTCGGGCCGCCAGGTGAGGGTCCACACCACGTCGCCGGTCCGCAGCAGCCGGTAGGAGCGCCTGCTGCGCTTCTCGCCGGTGTCCGCGGTGTTGCGGTCGCCGCCGGTCTCCGCGAGCCAGGTCGTCTGGAGGGTGCCGGTGCCGGTGACCCCCTCGTGCACGTTCCCCGTCGGGCCGGTCGTGTCCTGGTCGGTCACCCGCTGGTTCAGGCGGAAAGCGAGGTCTCCCCGGACCGAGAGCCCGTGGTACTGGTTGCTCCACGCCTTCTTTCCCGACCGGGTGAACGTCCGGCTCGTCGCACCCGAGATGGTGATGTCGCCGGGCTTCACGGCATGGACGCTCTGGACGTCCGCGGAGACGGTGAGCACCCCGGACGTGTCGCCGACGACGCCCGGGATCGTCAGCCCGACCTCCAGGCCCCGCTGCGTCATCGACAGGAAACGCCCCACCATGGACGCCGGGCCGAAGACCGCTTCCAGGGTCTCGGTGGCGGAGATGGGCATGCCATGCCAGGAGTGGGCCGCCGGGGAGAGGTCACGCAGCAGCCCGTGGGCCGCCTCCCGCAGCGTCCCGAGCCCGGAGACCGAGGAGACCATGGTGTCCCTGAGCAGCACCGGGGTGAGCGGCAGCCCGGTACGCGCCGGGGCTTGGGTGACCTGGGTGATCCGGGGCGCGGGACGGGGTCGGCGCGCACCGGTGCCGGACGGTACGCCGATCTCCTTCGGGAACGCGAGCTTCAGCTGCCCGGAGAGGTCGGTCGGGCCGACGCGATGGGTCAGGACCCGGCCGACGGAGGGGGCGAGCGCCGGAAGGACCATGCCGGGCAGCGAGCCCAGGACCGGCACCCCCGCCGTCAGGGCGCGGTGGACCCGGATGTCGACCGACATGCTGACCGTGTGCCCGCTCAGCCCGAGCACGCCCACGCCGCGCAGCGCGTTCAGCACGGTGTGCTCGGTCGACACCGACTGCCGGAAGCCGCTGGTACGGGTGCCGCTTCCCTGGAGGGTGATCGTCGCGTCCTGGTTGACGTCCCATGGCGCGAAGGAGGCGCTGGCCAGGGAGAGCGTGCCCTGCGCGCTGTGGGAGGAGACGACATCGGTCGCGGTCTGGAGCAGCCGGGTCGCGTTCCCGGCCCGGTCCCACAGGCGCAGCTCGCTCGTGCTGCCCA
Source organism: Streptomyces sp. NPDC002520 (assembly GCF_053595235.1). Taxonomy (NCBI): domain Bacteria; kingdom Bacillati; phylum Actinomycetota; class Actinomycetes; order Kitasatosporales; family Streptomycetaceae; genus Streptomyces; species Streptomyces sp. NPDC002520. The sequence goes on from NZ_JBSFXG010000019.1 coordinate 115,498, forward strand.
GCGGCTCGGCACGGTGGAGGTTCGCCTTGAACACGATCTCGGCGACGGAGGTGGTGCCCAGGTCGCGGTCGGGGACGTGCAGGGTGAGCCCGTCCAGCAGGGCCTCGACGGACGAGCGGACGCCGGTGCGGGAGGCCAGCTTGAAGAACTCCCGCTCCACGGCCGCGGCGTGCTCGCGCCCGAGGTTGGCCCTCATCCAGGGCATCACCTGGTCCGCGAGGAACGCCCGCAGGTCGGGGATGTCCCGGACCAGCGAGATCCCGAGCGCGCCGTCCTCTTCGACGGGCGCCACCAATGGTTCGGCCGAGCCGATGGTGCCGCCGGAACCGTCGGAGTCGCCGGGGGCCTCGGGCAGGGCCGCCATGGGGTGGTCTTCCGGAAGGAGCTCCAGTGCCACGGCCTCCGCGGCGCTGAACAGCATCAGGCCGTCGACGGTCACTTCGCCGGTCGAGGCCCGCTCACCGAAGCGGCTGAGGCCGAGCGCGCCGCCCACCAGCTCGGGCAGGCCGCTCTCGTTCCATGCGGAGAAGCCGAGCCGCAGTCTCACCCGGGCGTCGCTCCACACCTGGGCGCCGAGGGAGGCGTCGATGAGATCCGTACGGCCGATCAGGCCCTCGATGGAGGTCTCGGGGGCGTCGTCGGTGTACTGGTAGCCGCCGCGGACGCGCAGGGTCTGGTCGGAGGCGACACCCAGCGGCAGTTCCACGCCCCCGCCCATGCCGGAGAGGGCGTTGCTCCTGTTCCGGGTGACGACGCTGCGCGCGCTGTGCCCGTACAGGGAATAGCCGAGGGACGTGGTGGGGCCGATGGAGCTCAGCCCCACCACCTCGGCATGCAGGGTGACGGCCGCCATCTGCCGGGCGCCCGACCAATGGGTGCCGACCTCGCGCTGGAACAGCGTCTGGGATCCCTGGGTGAAGTCCGGCAGCCGCTGGCCGAGGGTGTGCAGGATCCCTCGCAGGGCCGCGTGGTCGATCGCGTGGAGCCCGCTGACGCCGACGCTCGCGAGACCGGACTCGATCGCGGTGAGCGCCGGCCCCGTGTGCAGGTACGTCAGGGTGTCCAGGGGCAGGTACCCGGTGGGGTCGGGGGTCCCCACCAGGCCGCTGTCGGCGTGTCCGGTGGGGACGCGGGCGGGCAGGCCGTCGGGGCCCTCCTCGGAGCGCAAGGACGTCGCGGACACGGGTTCGTGGCCGTCGGTCGGCGTCTCGTCGAGGAGTTCGTCGGGCAGGACGAAGGTACCGGTGAAGGTGACCGGCACCGTCCGCAGTTCGCGGGGCGGGGCGCCGGCGCCGGCGGTGACGGGGCGCGGGAGTCCCGCCTCCGCGTCGTGGGGGCCCGCCGGCTCACCGACTTCACTCGGTTCGAAACCGTCCCCGTCCCCGTCCACATCCCCGCCGCCGGGGAGCGGGCCCTTGACGTCCGGGTCGTCCGGGAAGGCACCGGGCATGCGCTCGCTCGATCCCTGCCGGGACGGGGCGGAGCGGTCCTGGAGTTCGATCTCCTCGGCCTCCCGGGCCAGCGTGTCTCCCCCGATGGTGGCGGGGGCCGGCGTGTCTCCCTCGATGACGGCGGGCGCCGGCGTGTGCAGCGGCAGCCGCTGCTCCACGCTGACCTGGACGGTGAACCGGGTGACGAACTCGGTCATCCATTCCGCGAGCACTCCCGTGCCGGCGCGCGCCATGACACCGCTCTGGGTGATCTGCGTGCGGGTCAGGCCCCGGGAAGCGTTGCCCCGGGGCACCACTCCGTCGAGCGGCCCGATCTGGGCTGCGGCGATGTTCAGGGACAGGTCGGCGGCGGCGCTGAGCGCGCTCCCGCGGGTGGAGGTCGTCGTCAGGTCGTGTCCGTAGGCGCTCAGGATCTCCATGTCGCCGGAGAGGGTGCGTACCTTGGCCGCGCTCTCCTGGTCGTACGTGGCGCGCGCGGTGACCTGGATCTGGTGGTCGTCGTCCAGCCCGGTCAGGACGACCGACTCGCCGACGTTCAGCATGGCGGGGAGCCTGCCGCGCAGTTGCTGGCCGCCCAGGGCAGCTGTCAGCTTGGCGAGGTTGCCGTGGAGCCGCAGGGTGTCCGCGTCCGCGCGCGGGCCCGGGCCGCCGGTCCCTTCGGGCGGCAGGAAGCCGGGGAACTCGGACCGGACCAGCGCCAGGGTCCGCAGCAGGATCTGCTGGGGGCCCTCCGGGTCGAGGTCGCCGATCCATACCGCTCCAGGCAGGTATGCGCGGAACCTGTCCGGAATCGTCAGCCGGCGCTCGGGGGCGGTACGGGCGCGCTGCTCCGCGCCGTGCGAGTCCATCTCCTCTGCGGGTTCCGTGCGCCAGCCGTCCGGTACCTCCGCGGCGAGCATCCGTACGTACGACGTGAGCGGGACGGTCTGGGTGCCGCCCTGATCGTCGGTAAGGGTCAGTTCGGTGTCGAACCGGACCACCGTGGAGCGTTCGTGGAGCATCAGCTTGGACGTGTCGATCCCGGTGACGGATTCCCCGGGCGTGCTCGTGCGGACGGTCCGGGTGCCGGTCAGCCCGGCGTTGGCGGTCAGCCGCACCTGGGAGGTGCCCGCCGTGAAGTTGACGGAGCCGCCGAGTTGCAGACGGTCGGTCTTGGTGAGCTGCCGTCCGGCGGTCGTGACGTGGGCCCGTTCGAACTCGGTACGGCTGAAGTCGTCGTCGCGCACCACTGTCGGGTTGACATGGCGGGCCTTGACGCTGATCACCCCGTGCCGGGTCCCGTCGGCGGAGAAGTACTCCGGTGAGCGGAAGAACCCGTCGGTGGCGTCGTGCATGCCGGCGATCAGGGTGTCGAAGGAGGCGAAGTCCATGAGGACGGCGTGGCTGGGGTGACCCACCTCGGCGAACTCGGGCCCGGCGAGCCGGAACACGGCGGACCGGAAGGCTGCGGCGCCCTGGATCACCTCGAAGTGGGCGCGGCTGCCCAGGCGCACGTCGCCCCCCGGGGTCGGCGTACCGGGGACGGGCGTACCGGGGACGGGCGTACCGGGCACCGGGGTGGCCGGGACCGGGGTGTCGGCCGGTTCCCAGGACTGCCAGGCGAGCTGCCCGGCGGCCGTGTTCTCGCTTCGCAGCCGGGAGGCGGTGTCGAGTGCGGCGCGCAGCAGGTCGGCGTCGGCCTCGCGGGTGGCGGTCCGCTGGTTCCAGTACTCCGAGGTGGCGTAGTCGGGGCCGTCCTCGTCCCGGGGCAGGGAACGGGTGGCCTCGCGGGCGACGTTGATGAAGAGGGCGTTCTCCTTGAAGGCGTGCCACTGGCCCCGGCCGCCGCCCGGGAGCAGGACCACGGCATCGAGGCCGAGGCCGGACAGGAAGGTCACGGCCCGGTAGGAGGAGTGCTTGACGCCTTGGTGGTCGAGGACGGTGGAGCCGACGTAGGTGGTCTCCGCCCTGTTCGCCGCCGACCACGGGCCGCGCAGCAGGGCACCGAAGCCGCGCAGCCCCCCGGTCAGGCCGAGGGCGCCGGAAAGGGAGGCGTCCTGTTCGGTCGCTCCGGTCCGGGTGCGGCCGGCGAACTGGGTGGCGCGACGGTCGGTCATCCCGTGGACCCGGGCCTGCCGCTCGCCGTCATCCTCGCGCAGTTCGCGCGTGGCCGTGTCGAACACCTCGTTTCCTACGAGGACTTCGCCGCGCGGGTTGGTCAACTGCGTCCAGCCGGCCGGACGGGCCCGGAGGATCAGGGTGAACGCGGTGTCGCCGCTGCCGATGGGGAGGGTGAGCGCGTCACTGATCGCGGCGCGCAGGTCGTTTCCGGCGTTCAGGCCGCTCAGGCGCTGGTCGAGGGCGGGGCCGGCCTGGGCGCGCAGGGATCGCGGCAGCAGGCCGATTACGGCGTCACGCACGGAGGCGAGCAGCGTGTCGTCGACGATCTCGTATCCCTCGCTGCCGCTGCCGAGCCGGAAGTCCGGGTCGGTGAGGTGGCTGGGCGGCGCGAAGAGCAACAGGGTGTCGGCGGCGTCCTGTTCGGCGACCCGGTCGACGGGGGCGTGCTCCGTCACCGCCTCCCCGAACTCCTCGTGCGGGGCATCCCCCTCGTGGGACAACGGCCCCACCGCCCCGAGCGGGTCGGCGTCGACGGGGACGCGGGCGGGCCCGGCGGGTCGCGCCCCGGGCTCGGACACGGGGTCGGGCAGGGGCGCGGGAGCGGGCTCCGGCAGGGCCGAGTGGCTGTTGAGGTCCGTCAGGGGGATGCCCTGGATGCGGGAGACCGTGTTGAACGCGGCCCGGGACACAGGCTCCGGCCACTCGGGTGACGTGGCCACGGCGTAGCGGGTCCGCTGGATCCCCTCCAGCGAGGCCGGGCCGAGCTTGCCGGTGAGGACCGCCTGGGCGCGCTGCTTCGGGGTCAGGGTGATCCCGGCGCCGTTGAGCTCGCTCAGGGGGATGGCCGGGCCGGTGAGGTCGACGGGTCCGGGCGGCAGGTCGGCTTCGGTCATCGCGTCGGCGACCCAGCGGCCCAGCGCCGCCAGATCTGGCCGGCCGTCGGAGTCGCGCAGCCCGGGCTCCAGGAGGTCGAGGGACGCCAAAGCGCGGAACAGGCCCCGCGGGCTCGGGTCGGTCGCCTCGGGAAGCGGGAGCGGCTGCTCCGCGCCGCCCTCGTCCACGGGACGCGCCGGGTCCTCCTGGCGGTCCGGGGCGCCGGCCAGGTCTCCGGGTTCCCGGGCCGTACGGGACTCGGGGTCGGGCGTGAGGGGGTTGGGCTCGGGCGTGACGGGGTCGGGCTCGGGCATGACAGGGCCGGGCTCGGGCGTGACGGACACCGGCCCGAAGGTCACGCGGTCCGGCGTCGCCGGGTAGTCGACCGTGATCACCGCGCTGCGGCCGCTCGTCCGCAGCCCCGGGTTGAGCAGGACGCCCGCACCGCGCGAGGTGGCCGCGCCGGTCGTGGTGAACCTGAACCGGTCCGCCGCGCTCGGCTCCGCGCCCAGCGAGTCCAGTTCCTCCGACACCAGGCGGAGCAGCACCGTGCCGGCGGCCTCGGCGCGCTGCTGTCCCTTCCGCCGGGCGGCGGCCGGCGAGACGGCCAGCAGCTGGCCGTTGCCGTAGCCGACGATCCGGATGTGCGGCACGGCCTCCGGCACTCCGTGCCACTCGTGCGCGTAGGCCGCGAGCCGCCGGGCCAGCGGGCGCAGCGCGTCGGTCTGGGTGTCGCTGACCCGGACGCCCTCGGCGAACATGACGCTGTGGGTCTCGTCCCGGCCGGTGGCCGGCGCCGACTGCGCGGGGTGCGGCAGCGGATGGTCCAGGATCACGGGCCCCGAGGCGTGCACGGCCTCGATGGCGGCGAGTGAGGCCTCCGACACGACGAGCCCGCCCTCGGGGTCCGCCATGACCCCGCCGTCCCGCACGGCCGTCGAGTCGGCCGAGGAACGGAACACCGCCTCGGCCGAGACGTAGCGGTCGGACTCACCGAGGTAGTGCAGCAGTTCGTGGAGCAGGAAAGCGTCGGTGTCCCCGCGGTCGAGGTGCAGTTGGTCCGGCCGCGGCAGGCGCTCCCCGGCCGGGGTCGAGGAGACGACGATCGGGTCGTCGTGCGTGTCGCCCCGCTTCAGCTCGACGCGTACGTGCAGACGGTCGCCGGAGTTCTTGAACCTGCGCCCGTGGTCGTTCAGCGCCCGGTCCAGGATGCCCTGGAGACGCTGCTCGAACACCTCCCGGTCGTCGGTGCGCAGGCCGACGACCGGGAGGTCCAGGGTCACGTCGCGGACCCACAGGTCCGGGGTCACCTGGATCCGCCGGATCTGCGACCGGACCAGGACGGTGCGCCCCTCGGCCAGGGAGCTCGGCGCGGGGTCGAACCGCTCCGTGTCGAGGTACACCACCGGGGCGTCGTCCCGGCGCGCGGCCCAGGCGGCGTCGGGGCGCACGGCGGACGGGACCGGGCCGGGCACCCAGGGGCCCCTGCTGATCCGGTCCGAGGGCGGGGCCTGCGCGGCCCGTCGTCCCGTCACGCCCTGCCTGGCGCGGTAGGCGTCGACCAGCGTGTCGACACCGCCCCGGGTCCGCAGCCGCTCGACCAGGTCGAGCGAGCGGATCAGTTCGGGGGCGTCCTCGGCGTATTCGATCGGGAGCGGACCGCTCATGGACCGGGTGCCGCTGTTCTCCCACACGTAGTCGTTGCCCGAACGGGCCCGGCGCTTGGACCACCCGTAGACGAGCAGGTCCACGGTGCCGTCCTCGGGGTTCGCGACGTACGCGTAGGTGAGGCCGCCCCAGCCCGAGCCGAGGTGGGTGTGCAGGGGTCCGTTGAGGTAGGCGGAGCCCTCTTGGGGCTGCTTCTCACCCGAGGCCAGCCGGGACAGGAGTCCCTCGTGTCCGCTGAGCAGGCCCTCGTGCATGCGGTTGGCGTACCGCACCTGGCGGGAGAACTCCCAGGTCTGCGGGTCGGCCGAGTCCAGCGCGGTGAACCGGGCGCGCACCTGCTCGATCCGCTGTTCCACCGCCGCGCGGCGTTTGTCTTCGTGCCGCCGCCAGGCGGGTTGGAGGGCGTCGCGTACGAGCTTCCGGATCTTCGGTGCCAGGGCCACGTCGATGGAGCCGAGGTACCCGTCCAGGTCCCGGTCCAGGTTGCCGGTGAGGGGCTCCTTCCCGGTGTAGTGCGTGTAGGTGAGGATGGGCAGGGCGTCGGGGTCCGCGTCCAGGAGTTCGACCAGGTCGTGCCGGACGAGCAGCAGGGCTGCCACTTCCGGGTGGTCGGGCAGCCGCGTCAGGATCGCGGGACGGTCCACGAGCCAGCCGGTCAGCTCCTGGTCCTGGGCCAGGATTTCAACAACGGACGGGGCGGACTCGGCGAGTGCCGCCAGCCTGGCGGCCTGGCCCGGCGTCCCGGCCGGTCCGGACCGCGTCTGCGCGGGCGTCGGCACGGAGGCGGCCGTCGGTACGGGAGCGGGTGCCGGTGCGGGGTCCGGCTCCGTCACCGGTGCCGGGGTGGCCGGGTCCACGGGGGCGGGGTGTGCCGCGCCGTACTCGTCCACGGCGCGCCGGAGCGCGTCGGGACCAGCCTTCGCGACCTTGCCGAGTTTGCCCTTCTTGCCGGTGCCGAGGGCGCGGACGGCGGCCTCGAAGTGCGGCTGTGCCAGGCCGTACCGCAGCAGGTCGGGGTCGCCGAGGACGGCCTTGGCGAGCGAGGGCTGGTTGTTCAGCAGGGTGGTGAACGCCTCGTCGGCGAACAGATCGCGCAGGTCCTCGCCGGTCAGCTCCTGGGAGGCTTCGGTCATGGTGTCGAGCAGGTTCGCCCGGCCCGCCGCCTTCGCCATGAGCGCGGGGTCCTCGGTCACCGCCGTGACGAGCGCGGGCAGACGGTCCAGGGCACGCCAGAGCCGGGACTGCCGATGGGCCTCGCGTACGAGGACCCGGTGGGCACGCACCAGGGCGAGCACCCCGGGCTTGCGCAGCTGGCCGGAGAGAGCCGGCTCGGCGATCACCGCCTCGGCCAGGCCCTGGAGGCCGCGCAAGGCGCTCACCAGGCTGGGGTCGGCGAGGACGTCGGTCGCCAGGCCCATGGCGCCGAGGGGGTGCAGCTCGGGGTGGTGGGCGAGCAGGTCGGCGAACCCGGGCACGTCGCGCATGGCCTCGGGCAGCCGCGGTTCGTCGGCCGTCGCGGCCAGCAGGTCGCGGGAGGCCAGGATCTGCTCGGTCACGGTGTGCGTCTGCTCCAGGCTCGCCACCAGACCGGCATCGGACAGCAGGCCGCGGACCTCGTCCACGTGCAGGAAGGCCTTGGGGTGCGCCGTGAGGGCCGCCGTCAGGGTCGGCGCGTCGAAGAGGATCCGGGCGAGGCCAGGGGTGCCGGCGACGGCTTCCAGGAGTGGACCGCCGGCGTCGGCCGTCACGGCGCGTATGACCGCGTCGAGGCGGTGGACCCGCTCGGGGGAGCCGTCCCCGCGCAGTTCGAGCAGTTCCTCGAAGAAGGGGTCGTTGTCCTGCAAGGAGGGGAGCAGCCGCAGGCCGTCGCGCAGCAGCGCGTCGGTCATGGCCTCGTCGGCCTCGATCAGGCGCTGGGCCGGGGACTGGTAGCCGAAGGCCCCGCGTAGGTGCGGGACCCGCACGAACCGGAAGAGGCTACGGTTCCGGGCGATCTGGTCTCCGCCGGTCCAGTCCCGTGCCAGCTCCTCGACCAGGAAGGAGTCCTGGACGAAGGCGTGGTAGAGCGGTCCGTTGGTGCGCAGCGCCGCGGTCAGCCGCGTGTTGAGGTGGAGGGCTCGCTGGCCGTTCTTCGAGGGGGCGGTGAGGACGGGGAGGAGGTCCGGCCGGTGGCGGAGAGTGGGGAGCAGTTCCGCGTTCGCGTACAGCAGGTGGAGGAGTCCGTCGTCGGCCGCTACGGCTTCCTGGAGTCCGGGGATCTTCCCGTAGGCCTCGTGCAGGGAGTCGAGCACACGCAGGCCTGTCTCGTCCTTCGCTCCGCGCAGCACGTTCCTGGCGGCCTCGTGTGGCAGGGCCAGGGTGCGCAGCCGGGCGGCGTCCTGCGCCGAGATGTCGAGGCCGGTCTCGGTCAGGGTCCGTGCGCCGCCGCCCTTGATCTCGCTCAGCAGGGCGGGGCGGTCCGCGAGGAGCGTGGTGAGGCGCTGCGGGTTCTGCTGGATGACCTGGGCGACGGCCGGCCGTTCCACCACCGCGTTGAAGACCTCCGCGTCGGTGGCGAGGAGCGGCAGCAGCGGCGCGGCCTGCTCCGTGGCGAGGGCATCGAGCAGTGTGTCGCCGAGCAGGAACCGCGACCAGTGGCCCGCCGTGCGCGTGGTGGCGGAGCCCGGGGTCCGCGCCGTCTCGGGCGCCTCCGCGGCGGCGGCCGCGAGCGCCTTCAGTACGCGGGTGTGCCGGCCGCCCGCCGCGGTGGCGTCCGGGGTACGCAGCAGCGCGTTCAGGACGAGCGGGAAACGCGCCGCCAGTTCCAGGAGCGCCGTGTCACCCGCCATCAGCGCGGGCAGGACGTCCGGCACCGCGTGCAGCAGACGCATGAGGTCGTGGTTGTCGTTGAACACCGAGAGCAGCAGGCCGTCACGGGTGACGGCCTCCGTGAATCCCTCCGTGCCGGTCGCGACGGCGTAGGAGTTGGCGTTCACCATGGCCCGGAGCGTGTACGCCCCGCTCCGGTGGTACGTCTCCACCAGTTCGGGGTGGCGCCGCAGCGTCTCCGCGAGTGCGTGGACCTCGTCCTCCAGCGAGGGGCTTATCCCCCGGACCCACGAGTGTCGGAGCATCACCCGGAGCATGCCTGGGACGAGCATGTCGTCCCCGTACTGCAGGAGCAGGTCGCGGGCGGTCTCGCCGTGCTGCGGGTGGAGCAGGCGGCGGTATTCGTGCGGTGCGGTGAGCAGGCCTGGATTCCCCGTCACGATGATCCCGGACTCCGGGTCGTCGAGCAGGGTCCCGATGAGCTCCTCGTGCCCGGTGAGGGCAGTGCGCAGGACCTGGTGGAACCGGCTCTCGGCCCCGCCGTCCGGCGCTGGTGCGGGCTCCTCCGTGGGGGGCGCCGGGGTGGCCGAGGCGATCACCTGCCTCAGGGTGTCCTGGTCGTTCGAGGTCAGTGCGTCGCGGAGGGCATGCGGGTCCTCCGAGAGCGTCGCGGCCAAGTGGGGGTTGGCGTAGGCGGCGCGCAGCAGCTCGGGTGCGCCGGCCAGCCGTTCGCCCAGTTCGGGAAGGTCGAGGAGAACGTCCGAGAGGAAGGGGTCGCTGTCGAGCACGGACAGGGTCCCGGGGTCGCGGTGCGACGCGTCCAGCATGCCGGGGACGCCCAGCACGGTCTTGATCTGCCCCGGATGGCTTCGCATCGCGGACAGCAGGGGCCGGTCGGTGAGGAGCCGGTGGAATTGCTCCGGTTCCGTGAAGACCTCCGCGTGGTCGTAGATCTCGTACTGGAGCTCCAGGCTGTCCCTGACGGCACCAAGGATCTGGGCCAACTCCACTGCCTTGTCCGGGCCTTGTTTGGCGAGGCCGCTCAGCAGAGACGCGAACGCCGGTACATCGCCCACCAGGTAGCTCGTCAGGGACAGCTGGTCGTGCCCCATGATGAGCCTGACCAGGTCGGCGTCGCCGCCGAGCGCCATGACCACCCGGTGGTTGCGCAGGACGATGTGGCGCAGGTTGCGGTCCGTCTCCAGCTCGCCCAGCAGGTCCATGTTGCCCAGGATCTGATCCACGGCGTCGTCGTCGCGCAGCAACGGCCCGACCTCGCCCTGCAGATCCGGGTCCCCGAGCGTTTCCAGTAGATCCGGGTGAGCGGCCAGTATCGCGATGATCCAGGGATGTTCGTCCACGGCCTTGGCCAGGTCGGTGGAGCGACTGGCGGCGTTCAGGACGTCCCGGTCCTGGGCGAGCGCGAGCAGCGTTTCCGTGGCCAGGGAGGGGTTGTCGGGGTGCAACTGGTGGGCGAGCAGGAACGCGACGACTTCACTGTCGAAAACCAGTTCCGGGTGTGTTTCGGACAGGAACTTGGCGTAAATGAGGAAGCTCTGCGCCGTCTCGGAAAGCCCGCGCTCTCGCTGCTCGGAGTCCGGGTATCCCCGGCCGAGATTCCATGCGAGCCATTGGTCGTAGGCGTCGCCGACCATTTCTGCGGCGTTCTCGGCGGTCAGGGGAGCGCCATGGGGCTGCGCCCCTGGCGTGGGAGCCGCAGAGGGCGTGGGGGCCTCGGTGGCCGTGGTCGCGGTGACCGTGGTGGTGTCGGCGGCCGTGCCGGGCCCGGTGGAGGATCCGGGTTCCTGACTGCCCGAGTTGGCCGGAGCAGTCTTCTTCTTCGGCTTCTTCTTGGACTTGGCGCCGCCGACCCGCCGCAGCGGGGCCGGCGTGGCCGGAGGCAGCGTCGCCACCAGGTCACGCAGCACGGCGGCAGCGGCCACCACGTCGTCGCCGCCCTCGGTCGCCATGAAGTACGCCAGCCGCCGCACCACCTGCTCCTCGGCCGACAGTTCCGCGAACGGGTCCGTGTTGTCCACGGACGACGGCGGCAGGTGACGCCCCGAAGCGAACAGCACCCGCGCCCGCGCCACCACCTCCCCCGTCTCCCTGCGGCCCCGAGGAGTCGCCACCAGCCGGCGCCACCCCTCCTCGAAAGCAGCCTCGTCGAAACCGTCATCCGGTTCGTCCCTGGTGGCCGGCCCCCGCCGCATGTCCTCCACCACGGCCGCCACGCCCTCCGGCGTCCGCAGCCTCTCGACCAACCGCACAGAAGCCTGGAACTCCGGCAGCTCCTCCACCACCGTGATCGACAACGCGCCCGAGACCGCCGCACCCCCGTGCCCGTCCCACCGGTAACCGTTCGCGTCATTCCGCCGCGTACTACGCCCGTACACCAGCGCATCGACCCGGCCGTCCTCCGGATTCAGCACATACGCGAAGGAGATGCCACCCGAACCACTGGCCGCGTGGGCGTGCAACGCCATGTTCGGCCGGACACGGTCATCCCGCGCACTGGTCCTCGCGGCCACCCGCCCCACCTCGGTCGCGAACTCCGCGAACCAGGCCTCACCCTGCCTGTTCCCATACACCACCTTCCCGCTGTGCTCCCACGTCGACGGGTCCCTCGCCTCGAACCGACCCAGCCGCTCACGGATCACCGACAGCCGCGCCTCCTCAGCCTCCCGCTGAGCGGACTCCAGGTCCCGCCAGACACCGCGCGCGGCGTCCTTGACCGCCTGATACCCCTCCGAACCCGGCGGCATGAAGTCCATCGCATCGTCATACGCCTGGAAATCCCGCTCGAAATCCCAGGACAACCCGTGCGACGCGGCGAACGTCGAGAAGGAATACCCTGACAACGTCTGAGGATGCCGCTCGACCTCACTGAAGAGACCCGGCGAGTAGAAGAGCAGGCCCTCCAGTTCCGGGTGCGCGGCCAGCGTCCCGGAGACCCCAGGAGTGTCCGCGACCCAGGCCGCGATCTCCTCATCCTGCCAGTCATGGGCACCCGCATCGGCGTCGTTGCCGGCCTCGGCCGGTACGTCGTCGCCGCTCTGCGGGGACGGGGAATCCGTACCGCCGGACCGCTCGGTGCTCGTCGGCTCCGCCGGCGCCGGGACGGCCTGGGTGGTGCGCGCCGCAGCGGCCGTGCGGACGGCCGCCTTTGCGGCGATACCGGCGGCTACCGCCTGGCGGATCGCGTCGGGCCCATCCGCGACCAGGTCCGCGAACCCTCGGGAACGGGCGAGTTCCCTGAGTTCGGCGGCGAACTCCGGTGTGCCCAGGGCGTAGACCATGAAGGCGGGGTCCCCGAAGACGAGCGCCGCCACTTCGGGCTGTCCTTCGAGAACCGCGGTGAGGCTTTCGGAGCCGAACAGCCTTCCGATCCGCGCCTTGGGGAAGGCGGTCTGCGAGGACAGCAGGACCTGCTGGAGGGCGGGCCGCCTCATGAGCCGCCGCAGGAGGGGCGACTCCTCGAGAACGGCTGCGACCAGCCCCGGCTGGGCCACCAGCACCCGCCAGACGTCCGAGCCCTCCGCGGCATCCTCGACCAGCACACGCTGGGCACGCAGCAGATCCCACAGCCTCGGCTGCCCGGACAACTCGCCGACCAGGGACGGGTTCGTCAGCAGACCCATCACCAACGGGGCGCGGCCGCGCAGGGTGGGCACCGCCGCCGGGTGCGCGACCAAAGTCTCGATCAGGGCGGGGTGCGTGGAGAGCAGCAAGGCCGTGTTCGGGTTGTCGTCGAGCAGGGCAGCCAGCCCCGGTACCTCGGCGACAGCGCTGACGAACCCCGGGTTCCGCATCGCGATGGCCGTCAGGTCGGTCCGTCCCAGGATCTGCCGGGCGGCCTCCTCGTTCGCCTCCAGATCGGCCATGAGACCGGCGTTGTCCAGCAGTTCCAGGAGGGACTCACCGTTCGGCAGGACACCTGGCTGGTCGCCCAGGGCCCGCGCCACCACCGGGGAACTCGCCAGGATGTCCACGACGCCCGCGTCGCCGGCCACCGCCGTCAGCGAGTCAAGACCCTTGGTCAGCACGGCCCTGACCACCACGTTCAGCTGCTCGACCTGCTCCGGGTCACGACCCTCCAGAATGTTGGCGAAGTGCCAGAAGAGCTCGCGCGAGCCTTCCAGGAGAGGCACGACTCCGGGAACCTCGAACGCGGCCTGGGCGAGCGGCTCACTGTCCTCCAGCACGGCCAGGGAGTCGGGCACGAGGGCGAAAAGGCGGGCCGCCTGGGCGGAGGTATACGCACGCCACATGTGACGGTTCGACGATACGGCCATTCTGCTGTCATGGTCGTCCGCCATCGACTCGCGCACGAACGCGTTGGTCGCGAAGGCGCTGTACAGGCTGCCGTTGGTCGCGAGGGCCTTCGTGAACGGCTCGTCGCTCCCCACGGCCTTGCGTGCGTTACGGGACTCCACGAGCACCGGCAGCAGGTCGGGACGCTTCCGTAGCGTGGACGCGAACGCGGAGTTCACCATGAGGAGGAAGCGGAACGAGAGGCTGTCGGCCGCGGCCTCCCGCAGGCCTGGTACCTCCTCGTAGGCCCGGTGGGTCTCCTCCAGGTTGGCCACGTACTCCGCGCGCTGCTGCTCCTCCTCGTCGTCCGCCGGCTGCAGCCCCTGGAGCAGGGCCTGGCCGTCCTCGAGGGACCCGAGCGTGAGGTCCAGGACGCGCTGCTGCCCCGGTTCGATCAGCCAGCCTTCCTCCGTGTATCCGAGAGGTCCCGCGTTCTCGATCTCCGCGCTCAGTGCGTCGACGTCTTCCCCGAGAGCGGTGTACCGCTCGGGGGCGACAATGAAGGCGTCGGGAAAAGCGGGCCGCCTCATGGCCGAGGTCAGCAGATCGGGTGCGGCGCCGAATGCCCGGTGCAGGGCGGCGTGGCCTTCGGCGGGCAGGACCGCGAGGAGGTCCTCGTCCGACAGGAAGCGGATCCAGTCGTCGCGACTCACCGCCGTCTCGTCCGGATGCGTCGCGGCAGCGGAGTCCGCCATCGCGCGGAACATCGTGCCCAGACCCCAGGTAGTGGTGAGGAGATCCGGCCGGTTCCCCAGCGCGTCAGTGATGTGCCGGAATTCCCGGACCATCCGGAGTAGTGCCCCGTCCGACGCCATCAGGGCCGGCAGGAGATCCCGGTTGTTCGCGATGACGAACGCCGCAGCGGCGTCCTTGTGGATGGCGCCGAGCAGCAGGGCGTCCCTCTTCGCGAACTCCCATATGCCCGGCACATCGGCGAGCCTGAGCATGTGGTCCGGGAGATGGGCAAGCATGAAGAAGTAGCCAAGGCCGGGACTCTCGATGAGGGAGTCGGCCGCGTCCGGGTGCAGCCTGGCGAACTGCCCCATGGCCCGTAGGGCCTGCTTGTCCGTCAGTGTCGTGTCGCGCAGGGTGCGGTGCCGCAGGAAGGCACGCAGCACTTCCCCGACCGGGAACTCGTCGTCCTCGGCCATCGCCTCGCGCAGCGGCCCGTACTCGTCACTCAGCAGCTTTCGCAGTTCATGCGGGTATTCGAGGGAATCGATGTGCGCCGCGAGGACTGCGGCGAACTTGTTCTGCCCCACCAGTTTGGCGACGAGCCGGCGCTCCTCAGGGAAGGCGGCGCGGGCCACGGGGTGCGCGCTGATCCGCGCCAGGGGGACCGAGGACGCCGCCTTCGCGGCGTCGCTCGGGGGCCATGTGTACGGGCCCTGCGACGCCAGCGCCTCCAGTAGAGCGGGCGGGTCGTCGAGCAGGCGGTCGAAGGCATCGGGCCGCGCCGACAGCACCTCCGCCAGGTGCCCGTTTCGGTAGGCGGCGTCCAGAAGCTCCCTGGCCCCGGCCATCTTGCGGGCGAGAGCGGGGCTCTCGATCAATACGTCGGAGAGATCCTCGTCGCCGTCCAGCGTGCGGACGATGTCCGGGTCGGCGGCGGCCGCGGCCAGCATGCCCGGGATCGCCAACACGGTCCTCGCCTGCCGCGGATGCCTGCGCAGCGCCGACAGCAGACCCTCGCTCTCGAAGAGCGTCCGGTACGCGGAGACATCGGCGAGGACCTCGGGGTGGTCCATCACCGCGACACTGAGGTCGAGATTGTCGTCTAGCTGCGAAATGACAGCGAGCCGCTGGTCTCTGTCCCGACTCTCCAGGAATTCCGCGAAAACCGGATTGTCAATCGCGACGAATCGGGCGGTTCCGTGCCGACCCACGAGCAACTCTTGCAGGATGTCGGCTCTGCCGTGCAATTCCGCGACGAGGACGAAGTGGTTTGCCAGGTGACTTCTGAAGACGTCGTCGGACTCCATGGCGTCGAGCAGCTGCGGGTTGGCCAGCAGCAGGTCCATCGAAGCCCTGTGCCGGATCATCTGTGCGGTGATGAAGGTGTTGTCCGGGTCGGTGAGGATCCGGCGGAGGTTCGGGCGCGTCGACAGCTGCTCGGGCAGGGCGGGGTGAGTGGCCGCAAGCTGCGCGGCCGGGCCGGAGTTGGAGACCGCCACCAGAACGGCGGGATGGCGCACCAGCTCCCGCAGCGCCGGCAGGGGCGGGTCGAACGAGCCCGTGCTCCGCAGCGCGATCAGGTAGTCGGCTACTTCGATGCCCAGGCCTGCGGGAACGGTACCGGCGTGAATCGCGAGGAAGCGCGCCACTGGGGTGATCGTGCCCAGGACTCGCGCCTCGGAGGCGGAGTTCCGTAGCCCGCGCTCCTCCACCCAGCGCTGGCCTGCCCGTTCGGCCAGGCGTCGTGCCTCGTCGCGGGTGATGCGGGGGGCCGGGGTGCTGGACGAACCGGCGGAGGGGGTGGCCGGGACCGCCCCGGAAGTGGAGGCCGAGGTGGAGGCCGTGGGCTGCTCCGGGGCCGCCTGAGTCCTCTTCTTCGGCTTCGTCTTCTTCTTGGTCCCGCCGACCCGCCGCAGCGGATCCGGCGTGGCCGGGGGCAGCGTCGCTACGAGTTCACGCAGGACGGCCCTGGCGGCCACCACGTCGTCGCCGCCCTCGGTCGCCATGAAGTACGCCAGCCGCCGCACCACCTGCTCCTCGGCCGACAGTTCCGCGAACGGGTCCGTGTTGTCCACGGACGACGGCGGCAGGTGACGCCCCGAAGCGAACAGCACCCGCGCCCGCGCCACCACCTCCCCCGTCTCCCTGCGGCCCCGAGGAGTCGCCACCAGCCGGCGCCATCCCTCCTCGAACGTGGCCGCGTCGAACGTGTCGGCAGGGCCGCCGACCGTCACCGGCCGCGTCGCCTCGTCGACCGGTTCGCCGCCGGTGGCCGGCCCCCGCCGCAGACCCTCCACCACGGCCGCCACGCCCTCCGGCGTCCGCACCCTCTCGACCAACCGCACCGAAGCCTCGTACTCCGGCAGGTCCTCCACCACCGTGACCGACAACGGACCCTTGACGGCCTTGCTCCCGTGCCCGTCCCACCGGTAATCGTTCCCCTGACGCCGCGTACTGCGCCCATACACCAGCGCATCGACCTTGCCATCCAAAGGATTCAGCACATAGGTGAAGGAAATACCGCCGGAACCGCTCGCCGCGTGAGCGTGCAGCGCCGTATTCACCGCGACACGGCCCTCCTGCACCGCGGTCCCCCACGCCACGTGGTCCACCTCGTCCGCGAACTCCCCGAACCACGCGGCACCCTGCCTGATGTCCCCGTACACCACCCGCCCACTGTGGTCCCACGTCGAATTCCGCACCGGAGAGAACCGCAGCAACCGCTCCCGGATCTCCCCCAGCCGCAGCTCCTCCGCCGCCCACTGAGCCGACTCCAAACCACGCCAGACCTCACGCGCCGCGTCCTTGACCGCCTGATACCCCTCCGAACCCGGCGGCATCACATCCAGCGAAGCGTGATACTCCTGGAAATCCGACTCGAAATCCCACGACATTCTGTGCGACGCCGCGAACGTCGTGAACGCGTAATCCCGCAAGGTCCCGGGATTCCGCTCGACCGCGTCGAACAGACCGGGTGAGTAGAAGAGCAGGCTCTTCAGCTCCGGGTGCACGTCCAACGTCTCGGAAACACCGGCCGTGTTCGCGATCCACTCCGCGATCTCCGGATCCTGCCAGGCCGGGAGACCCGCATCAGCCTCGGCATCGACTTCGGCCGGCGCATCGCTACCGCTCTCCATGGGCGGGGAGACCGTGTCGGAGGACTCCCCGGCGCTCGTGACCTCAGCCGGTGCGGCCGGGCCCGGCGCCACGGGTGCGGTGCGCGCCTCCGCGGCCGCGCGACTGGCGGCGGCCTTCTGGGCGATCCGCGAGGCGACCGCCTCCCGGATCGCGTCGGCACCACGCGCCACCAGGCGGGCGAACGACTTGCGGGAGTCGGCGAGTTCCTTGAGTTCGCGGGCGAAATCCGCAGTGTCCAAGGCATAGGACAGGAGGGAAGGGTCACCGAAGACCAGACCCGCCACCTTGGGCTGTGCGTCGAGAGCCGCCGGGAGGCTCTCGGAGCCGAAGAGGCTGCCGGCCTGCTCCTTGGTGAGAACGGCCGACGAGGACAGCAAGGCCTGCTGGAGTGCGGGGCGGCTGGCCAGCCGCCGGACAAGCCGCGGCTGGTCGAGCACCGCCTCCACCAGCCCCGGCTGCGCCACCAGCACCCGCCACACGACCTCACGCGCAGCGGCATCCTGCACCAGCACACGCTGCGCACGCAGCAGATCCCACAACCTCGGCTGCCCCGACAACTCGGCCACAAGCCCCGGGACGTCCCGCAGAGCAGTAACCAAATCCGCACGGCCACGCAACGTGGGCGCCGCATCAGGATGCGCGACGATGGCATCGATCAGCACGGGGTGCCTGGCGAGCAGAGCGCCGACATCCGGGCTGTGATCGAGCAGGCTCGCGAGGGCCGGCATCGCGGCCATGGCCATGACCAACTGCGGGTGGCGGATCGCGGTCAGCGCCAGGTCCCTCCGGCCCAAGACCTGCCGGGCGACCGCCTCGTCCACCTGCAGAGTAGCCACGAGCTCCAAGTTGCCAACGAGTTCCCTGAAGGACTCACCCGTCGGCAGGATCCCGGGCTGCTCGCCCAACGCCCGGGCCACCGCCGGAGCGCTCGCCAGCACGGTGGCGAGGTCCGGTTGTTCGGCGACCACGGTCAGTGAATCCAGCCCCTTGGTCAGAACAGCCCTGACCACCCTGTTCAGGTGCTCGATCTGCTCACGGGTACGACGCCCCAGAATCCCGCCGAGCCGCTCGAAGAGTTCGGGCGACCGGTTGAGGACGTCGGCGGCCCCGGGGAGGTCGAACGCGGCCTCGGCGAGCGGCTCGCTGGCGCCCACCACGAAGTGGGAGCCGGGCACGAGCGCGAAGATGTCGGCTACTGCCGCGGAGCTCGCCAGGCGCCACATATGACGGTTCGTGGCCATGGATCGCCTGAAACTAACGTCCCTGTGCGCCATTTCACGGACCTGCGCGTCGCTCATGAACGCGTTGTACAGCTTGGGGTTGGTCCCGAGGGCCGCCGTGAAGCGCCGGTCGGCCTCCAGCGTCCTGCGTACGTCGCTGTCGGCCAGGAGCAGAGGCAGGAGGTCGGGACGTATCCGCAGCGCGGACGTGAGCACCGGACCGGACATGAGGAGGTAGCGGATCGACACGCTGTCGGTCGCGGCCTCTCGCAGGCCTGGAACCTCCTGAAGGGCGAGGTGCGCGGCCTCAAGGCGGTCGGTGTACTCGGCGCGCCGCTGCGGGGCCGCGTCGTCGCCGGACCACATCCCCTGGATTGCAGCCCGCCCTTCCTCGACCGGGCCGAGCACCAGGTTCAGGAGCTCGTGGTCCTCCGGAACGATCCGCCAGCCCTCTTCGGTGAACCCGAACTCCCCCACACTCTCGATCTCCGCGCGCAACGCGGCGAGATCCTCCCCGTGTCGCGTGAAACGCGCGGGGTCGCTGATGAAGGCATCACGGAAAGCCGGCCGCCGCATGGCCGAGACCAGCAGATCGGGGGCCGCGCCGAACGCCCGGTGCAGAGCGGCGTTCTCCTCACGGCCGAAGGCCTCCAGCAGGTCCCCGTCCGACAGGAAGCGGCCCCAGATGTCGACGCTGACGGCCGACGCATCCGGATTCGCGACGGCAGCGGAGTCCGCCATTGCGTGGAACGTGTTGCCGAACCCCTGGGCGGTGGCCAGGATCTCCCGGTTGTCCCCGATCGCGATGCCGACGTGCCGGAAGGCCCGCACCAGCCGGAGCAGGGCGCCGTCGTCCGCCAGCAGGGGTGTCAGGACATCCGGCGTCTGGACGAGCAACCCCGCATCCATGTCCTTGTGGACTGCGGCGAGCACAAGTGCGTCGTTCTTCACGTGATCCCATACGACCGGAACGTCGGCCAGTAGGAGAACCGATTCAACGACATCGCTGAATGCGAAGAAGTAGGCGATACCTGGGCTTTCGGTGAGGAACTCGGCAGCTTCCGGGTTTTGGGTGGAGAAATGTTCTGCCGTCCGCCGGCTGCTCATGTCGTACACGAGACTCGCTCGCAGCTGGCCGTGCCGGGTGGCACCGCGCAGGACCTCGCGGACCGGGAAGTCCGCGTCGTTGGCCATCGCGTCGCGCAGTGGCTTGAGGTCGTCAACCAGCAGCCTTCGCAGTTCGTGCGGGTACTTCAGGGCGTCGATGTGCTCCGCGAGGACCTTGGTGAAGTCCCCCTCCCGCATCAGCCGGCCAATGAGGTCGCGCTGCTCGGGATAGGCGGCACGGACAAGAGGATTCGCCCGCAGCCGCACCAGCGGCGCCGCAGTAGCCGGGGCCTGACCATCCGCCGGCCACGCGTACGGACCCTGCGCCTCCAGCGCGGCCCTCAGCGCACGCGGGGCGTCCAGCATCCCGTCGAAGACAGCCGGATCCGCCGACAGCACCGCCGCCAGGTTCCCGTTCCCGTAGGCAGCCTCCAGCAACTCCCTCGACCCGGCCAGCTTCAACGCCAGAGCCGGACTCTCGATCAGCACATCGGACAGATCCGGATCACTGTCCAGCGTACGCAGAATCTCCGGATCCGCGGCCGCCACGGCCAACATCCCCGGGATCGCCAACACCGTCCTGGACTGACGCGGACTCCTCCGCAACGCCGACAACAGGTTCTCGTTCGCAAACAATGCCCGGAATGCGGCCGTGTTGGGCAGAGCCTGGCCGTGGTCGATGATCGCCATGGACAGGTCGATGTTGTCATCGAGCTTCGCGAGGGCGAGGTGCCGCTCGTTGCCGTCCTGGGACTTCAGGAATTCGCCGAACACGGGAGTCCTGGCAACGACCCTCAGGGGCACTGAGCGGTGGTCCACGAGTAGTTCCCGCAGGATGTCGAGCCTGCCCGGGAAATCGGCGACGAGGAACATGTGGCCGACCAAGTCGCTGCGGAAGCCGTCATTCGATTCCATGGCATCGAGCAGTGCCGGGCTGGAGATCAGCTGGTCCGTCAGGGCCTCATCGCTGAGCATATGCTCGGCGGGATCCGTGATGTCCGGGTCGGTGAGGTGCGCGAGGAGCTTCGGGCGGGTCGCCAACTGCTCCGGCAGGGCGGGGAAGGTCGCCATCATGCGAGCGGCCGGGGCGGAGTTGGCGGCCGCCGCCAGCACGTCGCGGTAGCGCACCAGTTCCCGCAGCGCCGGAAGCGGCACGTCCGTCATGCCCGCGTTCCGCAGGGCGACCAGGAGGTCGGCGACTTCGAGGTCCAGATCGGCGGGAATGGCGGCGGAGTGAGTGACGAGGAAGCGCGCGACGCCGGTGACCGCGCTCGTGACGTCGACCTCAGACAAAGGAATCTGCGGCGGGTGCTCCTCCAACCACCGCTTGGAGGCCCGCTCGGCGAGCCGCCGCGCCTCGGCCTGAGTGATCCGGGTAGTGGCCGGACGGCTGGGCGCACTCGTGGACGGCGTGGCCTGGCTGGTCGAAGAGGAGGTCGAGGCGGCGGGCTGGTCCTGGGCCGGCTGAGCCTTCTTCTTCGTCTTCTTCTTGGCGCCGCCGACCCGCCGCAGCGGGTCCGGCTGCGACGGTGGGAGGTCGCCCACCAGGCGCTGGGCAAGGGCTCGGGCACCCTCGGTGTCACCGGGCCAGGTGTAGAGGTGGTGCGCGACGCGGCGGACGACCTGGTCCTCGGGCCTGAGGCGGAGGTACGGGGCGGTGTCGCGGTCGAACGACACGGGGAGCCTGCGCAGTGGGCCCACCAGGCCGCGAGCCTCGGCCAGCGCCGACTCCAGGTTCTCCCCGACGGCCTCCTGCCGGGCACTCTCCCAGAGCCGGCCGAACGCGACGGGGTCGAACGGCAGGTCGGTGCGGTGCGCCGCGGTCACGGCGGCGTCGTTCGCCTCGTCGAGGAGCCGTGCGGCGGCCGTCCGGGCTTCCTCCGGGTCGGCGGGGTCGAGGAAGAGGTGCGCCGCCGCGGTGTCGGTGAGCGTGGCGCGCTGCTCCGGGGTGACCGCGACGCCCCGGTCCGTGAGAAGGTCGGTCACCATGGCCCCGGCCTGCTGGGAGGCCCTGGCCACCTGCGCCGCCTGCTCCCGCGCCGACGGAGCCGATCCCCCCACGGGGGGCGTGGACTTGGTGTCGCGCTCCCATGCGTCGCGGTAGTCGGGGCGGACTCCCCGCGGGCCGGACTCCTGATTCAAGACCCACTCGTCCACCAGATCTGCGAGTTCGGCGTGGTCGGGCGGGGTCAGGACAGGAACGGTCGAGGTCTGCTTGCTCAGATGGTGCGCCAGGCCGTGGTAGGGGTACGTCAGCCCCTCCCAGCTCACCCGGTGGTGGGCGGCGACCGCCAGGAGCCAGCCCTTGCCCCGAGGGTGGGTCCCTGCCTCGGGGTGCCCGCTGCGGGCCCCCAGCTTCCAGCCCGTCGAACGCGCCAGATCACGCGCCGCCTTGTCCCCGCCCTGTTGCAGGGTGGGCCCGAGGACGATGGCGATGTGACGGGGATCCGCACCGAGGTCGCGGGCGATCTTGTAGAGGCGGATCGGCGTCAGTCCCAGCTCGGCGGCGATCCGCGGCAGGTCCTCCGGGACCCGCCCGATGCTCTCCGCGAGGTCGAGGAGGTCGCTGCTCCTACGCAACCCAAGCTCTCGCCGCAACCGGTCCACGGCCTTCACGTCGAACCATTGGTAGGCGAGGAGCCTGGCCGTACGCCCCCGGCCCGACCGCAGGTGCTTGGAGACGGCCGAGACCAGGGCGGTCGAACGGGCCGGGTTCACCTCGTCCGCCGGGTAGGAGGGCAGGTCCTCCTGCTCCTGCTGCGCGGGCGATGCGGCGCTCTCCTCGGACACCGGCCGGGACAGCGTACCGAACTCGGTCGTACCGGGCTCGGGCGTACCAGCGGGAAGGGAGACGTCGGGAGTGCCGGCGATCTCGTCCTGCTCGTCGAGGTCCGGCCGTGGCAGGAGCGGAAGGGACTCCGCGAAGTCCACGTCGGCGGAGTCCGAGTACCCGAGGTCCGAGTCATCGTCATCCGGAAGCCGCTGCCAGCCCTCGTCCGAGGAGACGGAGGAGAAGATGGAGTCGGTATCGGACTCGTCGTCCGAGAGGTCAGCGGACTCCATGACCGGACGTGTCGGTGCGGAGGCCCTCGCGGGGATCGGGAACAGCGGGTCTTCGAGCAGTTGCAGCGCCCAGGCGCGGGCCTCGTCCTGACGGGCGGGGTCGGTGCGGAGTCCGGGGTCGTTGTGGAGTATCTCCGTGAGGCGGCGGGCCGCACGGTCGGCGCGGTCGAGTTCGGAGAACGGGGCGGGGGTGAGCGGGTCGGTGACCCGACCGTGTTCGGCGAGCAGGGACTGTGCTGTGGCGGCCGCCTCCACCACGGCGGGCGTGTTTTTGAGTTTGTCCCAGCGGCGCTGGAAGGAGCGCTCCGACAGCCGACCCTCGGGGCCGGCGGCGTCGTCCCGCTCGTCCACGAGGGTGTCGGGGTCCGACCCTGTCGTCGACACGGCGTCGCCCCGTTCGTCCACGAGGGTGTCGGGATCCGACCCGGTCGTGGACACGGCGTCAGGCACCGCTTCGGGTTCCGCGGAGGACTCCGTGACCGGACGGACCGGAACGGGCTCGTCGAGCAGGTGCTGGGCCCGGGCCAGTGCCTCGTCGCGGCGGTCGGGGTCCTGGTAGAGGTCGGGGTCACCGTGGAGGATGACCGCGAGGCGGCGGGCGGCGCGGTCGTCGGCGTCAAGTTCGGAGAACGGCGTGGAAGTGAGCGGGCCGACGGCGCGCCCGTGATCGGCGAGCAGCGACCGCGCCGCGGTGGCCGCGCGTACGAATCCGACGGTGTCCGTGGGGAGTTGCTCCCAGTGGCGCTGGAAGGCCTCGTCCGACAGCCTGTGCGTCTCCGGTGATTCCTCGGGCCTGGCCGCCGCCAGCCACCGGTCGCGGTCCCTGCCGGACTTTCGGGCGCGGCGGGGCCTCGGCAGTCGGGCGACGGTCACGGAGCGTCCGTCCGGCGAGCCGACGAGCGTCGTGGTGCCGTTCGGCTGCACGACGTTGACGGTGAGCCCGTAGACCTGTCCGGCCACCAGGGGCAGGACGTCGTCCGTGGCGTCGGACGCCGACGTATACGTGCTCATCGCGTACGCCAGCGAGCGCCGTTCGTCGTCGCCCCAGGTCCTGTTGACGGCCCGGAGCTCCTGGGCGTAGATCTCCGACCGCGGCAGCGGGTCCCCGGTGCGCAGCCGGTCCGCCGTGCGGTCGCTGGCGACGGAGGCCTGCGCCTGCGCGTCGACGGCGGTCCACAGCGGGCGCGTGCCGGCGCCGGGGTCCGCCTCCAGCTCTGCGACGAGGGCCTGCGACAGGTGGGCGCGGATCTCCGCCGGCGTTCCCGTGACGAGGTCGGGGGCGGTGGCGCCGAGCGCGAGGACCAGACTGTCCTCGCCCAGGCCGGAAGCGCGCGGGATGACTCCCTGTACGATCAGGGCTTCCTGTTGATCCATCGTCAGTTCGTTCTGGCCGCGCACCTCCTGGTCCGGAGAGGCCGGTCCGGACCAGAGGGTGCCGGTGTCGCTGGTGCCGGTGTCGATGGTGCCGCTGCCGGTGTCGATGGTGCCGCTGTCGTTCAGGTCTTCCAACGGGAAGGTCAGGTCGCCGGTCTCGAAGACGCTCGGCTCCGGCATGGAGCGCGGCCCGGTCTCCGTTGCCGGGTCCGACGGGGTGGTACCGGGAGCGGGGTCGGTGCCGAGCGTCCGGACCGGGTTCCCCCCAGCGGTGGGCTCCGGCATCCGCACGGGCTGCGGTGCTCCCGGGCGCTGACCGTCGGGGCGCGCGTCGGGGGTGACGTCGCCGGCCACGGGTCCCGTACCGGGGAGGACTCCCCTGTTCCCCGGGCCGGTACCGGTCACCGGGAGGGAACGGCCGTCCTGTCCGTTGGACGGGAACGTGCCAGGGCCGCCCGTCGGGTCCGCGACGAACTGCCGGGGCTGGCCGGGGAGCTGCCAGGTGTCCTGACCCGCGTCGCTCCGGACGACGTCCGGGGTGGGCGTCGAGGGTGTGGACGGAGGGGTGTCGCCGCCGGGCTGGTAGGTGGAGAGGTCGGGGAGGTCGTGGGTACTGGTGGCCACGACCGGCGGGCGGCCGGACCCGTTCCCGTTCGGGTTTCCGCTGTCGTTCCAACTGCCGTTTCCGTCGCGGCTGGGGTTTCCCCCGCCGGTTCCGCTCTGGTCGAGGTCCGACGTCGTGAGGGGCGGGCGGCGTGTTCCACCGCTCGTGTTGATGTCCGTACGGGGACCGGAACGACCGTTCGTACCTTCGTTCCTGTCGGTGTTCCAGGGCGAGTTGGAGCCCGCGTTCGAGTCCGGGCCCGGGTCCGGGGTCAGGCTGCGGGGCGGCCAGTGGCCGGAGCTGTTGTTCACCCCGTCCGGGGTCGGCAGCGGGTTCACGATCTTGCTCCGGAGCCAGTGCCCCGCGCCTGCCACGCCATGCTCCAGGTTGCGCTCCACGACGCCGCTGCTGCCGGCCCCCAGGAACGTCGCCCAGGTGAACCCGAAGCCTTCGAAGAACAAGCCCATCGCCGCCGCGCCGAGGCTCTCGCCGAAGCCCTCGGACACGAAGTCGTTGGCGTTGTCGCCGGCTTCCCTGAGCACGCGTTGGCCGAAGTCCGGCGGGTTCTTCACGCCGCCGAAGTCGTTCGCGTCCTTGCCCAGCTTGGACAGGAGGTCCTTGCCCTTGTGGAAGGCGCCGCCGAGGATCTCGCCGATGCCGCCCGCGAAGAACCCGAAGAGGCCGTCCTTGCCGATCGACCCCCAGTCCAGGTCATTCCGCCTGAAGAGCTTGTTGCCGAAGAGCTTGTTGCCGAGCTGGACTGCAAAGGAGAGCAGCGCCTCCTCGAGCGCCTCGAAGACGCCCGGCAGCACCTTGACGCGCTGGAGGAGCGTGGCGATGCTCGCCAGCACGGCCACGCGGGCACGGTTGAAGATGGCCTCCGAGAGACCGCCCAGACCGCCGAAGCCGAACACGGCCAGGAACGCCACCCAGGCCAGCAACGCCAGCATCTGCAGCAGGGCGGCCATGACCTGCCAGTACATCTCGTAGATCTGCTGGGACTTGTCCTGCAGATCCGCCCGCACACCCTGCAGCTGTGCCTTGAACTCGTCCAGGCGCGACTTGCCCCGGCCGGTGGTCAGACTGTCGACGGTCTGCTGGAACTCCCGGCGGGCCTCCTCCGGCATGCCGTCGCCGATCTTCAGGCTGGCATTGCGGGACAACTCCACAATCATGTCGAGGTCCTTGGCGAGCCGCTCGTGGACCTGGCCCGCTTCGAGGGCCTTCTGCGGCAGCGCACTCGGGGGCAGGTCGCCCGTGAGGACCATGACGAGCTTTCTGGCCCAGTCGGGCCAGCCCCCGAGTCCGGGGTCTATCGCGGGGCTCATCCGCGGGGTCCCGACCGGCCGTCGTTGCCCTTCTTGATCGAGGAGAGGACGTCGTCCTGCTGGTTGACGTACTCGTTGGCGTTCTTCACGGTGCCGTTCGCCAGCGCCGAGAGGGCCTCCGTGAAGGCCAGCATGCCCTTGGTGACGTTCTTGACCGTGTTCTCGTAGGGCGGGCCCGCCGTCTTGGCGAATTCGTCGTCATCCGTCCCGTACCAGGTCCTGGTCTGGTTCACGCCGTCGTTGTACCTCTGCACCACTTCGTCGATGTGCGTCGTGAGATTGCGCAACACCTTGGTCGCCTCGAGTACGTCGTTGGCGGACGCTTCGAAACTTGAGGGCATGCCTACTCCCGGTGTCGCGCAGTGGTGCGGTGGTGAGGGAATTCTGCGCCCGGAAATGCCCGGGCGCCTGCGTCAGTTGACGTACATGTTGATCACGGATGACGGCCGCTCAATTGATCGCGGATGACAACCCCTCAGTCGTGCGGGTCGCTCTCCACCTCGTCGTAGAGCGCACGGCCCCGCCTCCGTCGCCGACCGGACGCGCCGTCGGCCGGCCGCTCGGGCTCGGGGGGCGCCGCCGGGCCGAGGAACTGCCCGATCAGGGCGCCCCAGTCGGCCGTCGTGCCCGGGATGCCGGGCAGATCGGGCATGCCCGGCATGGAGTTGAGGGCGTTCACGCTCTCCGTGAGCGGTTTGACCGCGTCGGCCACGTCCCGGGAGGCGAGGGAGCGCGCCTTGTTGAAGGCCTCCATGACGGAGGCCGCCAGCTGCGGAGCGGCCATGCTCTTGTAGCGGCTCTCCAGGAAACGGACGGCCGTCACCTCGCCGGTGCCCGCGACGGTCACCTCGACGCTGCGGTCCTTGGAGGTGGCCGAGAGCCGCATGCCGCGGACCTGCTCCTGGGCCTGGGCGGCCGCGCGCTCCGAGGCCTCCAGGTCCGCGATCGCCATGGCGAGGCGTTCTTCGATCGAGTGGTGCGGCGAGCCCATCAGCCCTCTCCTGTCATGAATGCGTTGCGCTTCGCGCCGGTGGTGCTGGGCTCCTCCCGGCCGAGGACGGCCGGGTTGCCCTCGTCCTCGGTGCCCCAGACGTCCTCTTCCTCGGCCAGCCAGTTGGCCCGCTCGCGGTCGGAGCTCTGGGTCTGCTGGCCGCCCTGCTGGCCGCCGGATGGGGGCATATACGGGGGCGTGCCCCCGGTGCCCTGGCCGCCGGGGCCCTGGGCCATACGGTTGGGAGAGCCCGCGGGGTCGCCGACGAACTCGCGGACCCGGTCACCACCGCCCAGGGCGCCACCCGCGCCGCCCATACCACCGGCTCCCATGCCGGGGGGCATCATGGGCGGGGTTCCGGTCGCGGGGGAGCCGTCCGGCATGCCGCCGAGGGCCACGTTGGGGCCGCCGCCCAGGGCGTCCGAGCCGTAGGCGGGGAAGTCGGTGGACAGGTCGTAGCCGGCTTCCTCGTAGCTGGGCGGGTTCGCGAGGAGCGAGTTCCCGCCGCCGCCACCGTACGTACCGCCACTTCCTCCCGGTACTCCGCCGCCCGCTCCGGACACCCCGGGGAGGTCGAAACCGGGGCTGTTGAGGCCGGGGAGCTGCGGGGTGGTCAGGGAGAGGTCGGGGCGCTTCCCCAGCGGTTTGCCGTCCGGGCCCAGGTACGAGGTGTTGCCGTTGGGATCGGTCAGGGTGGTGACCCCGCCCGGGTGCAGCACGCGCTTGGTGCCGTCGGGTTTGACGGTCGTGGTGGTCCCGTCGGGCTTGGCGGTGACCTTCGTACCGTCGGGCTTCTCCGTCAGGATGGTGCCGTCGGGGCTGCGGGTGACCTTCGTACCGTCCGGGCTGGTGGTGAGGACACTGCCGTCGGGCAGGACGGTCCGGGTACTGCCGTCGGGGAAGGCGACCGGCGTACCGGAGCCATCCCGGTTCCGGAGGGTGGGCGGCTTGGATCCGAGGAGCGTGGAGTTCGGCAGACCGGGAACGATGGGGCTGCCGTCGGGGTTTGTGCCGCCGGGGAGCTCGCTGCCGGGGAGACCCGATCCAGGCAGGCCAGAGCCGGGGCGACCCGATCCAGGCTGACCCGCGAGGTTGACGTTCGGGGCGGGCACCAGGGTGTTCGGGTTGCCGCTGCCGCCAGGACCTCCTGAACCGGTGAGGCCCGGTACACCGCCGGGAACCCCGCCCGGCACGTTCAGGCCGGAGCCGTTGTTCAGCCCGCCGCCGGAGCCGTTACCGCCGGGGTTGTTGAGATTGGGAGGGGGCGCGTTCTTGAGGAACTCCTTGGGGTCGGGAATCCCGCCGCCGTTCCCGCCCGTACCGTCCTTCCCCCCGGTTCCGTCGGCCCCGTTGCCGCCCTTGTCGTTCAGGTCGTTGAGTTTGGGGGGCGGCGGGATCTTCGTGTTGTTGTTGCCGCCCTTGCCGTCCTTGCCGTCCTTGCCGTTGTCCCCGCCGAGGCCCAGCTTGTTCAGGATGTCGTCCCAGCTCTGGTTCCCGTCTCCTCCGCCCTTGCCGTCCTTGCCGCCGAGGCCCAGCTTGTTCAGGATGTCGTCCCAGCTCTGGTTCCCGTCTCCTCCGCCCTTGCCGTCCTTGCCGTCGCTGCCGAGCGGCGAGGTGTTCCTCGTCACCAGCGGATTGGTCAGGACGGCGGTGGCGTCGACGAAGGCGTTGTTCACTTCGCTGAGTTCCCTGTTGCCCGCCGGCAGCAGCATCGACTCGACGGCGTCGTTCCAGAGCTTGATCGCCAGCTTGCCGATGTTGCCCCAGTTGTCGATCTGGGTGAGATCCCCCCAAGTGGGGTGGTTCTGCTGGAAGGAGGGGCCGACCTTCATGTCGTAGCCGTCATTGCCGGTCTGGTCAATCAACACTTGGCCGATGTTGTTCCCCTGGATCCAGATGGCGACCTCGTAGATCAGGTTCGACAACGCCAGCATCGGGTTGGACACCGGCTCCTTGGCCCACTGGTACCAGGACATGACCAGGTCGTAAGCCGACTGGTGGACCGCGTTCGCCGCACCGATGAGGGAATCGCCCTGCTTGGTGAGGGAGGCGCCCCGCCCGTTCACCGGCAGCAGGGCGTAGTTCTTGGCCGAGAAACCGGGCGGGAGGAGCTGTTCCTTGTAACCCTTGTAGTTCTCCTCCATCCGCCTGATCAGGGCGGCGAACGCGTCGGCGGCCGTTCCCTTCATGTCCGCGTCCTTGTGCCCGAGGGAGTCGGCCCACTGCTTGAGGACGGCCTCCTCGTCATTGAAGTACTTGTAGGTGCGGTCGTAGGCGCCGGCGACGTCGGAGAACGACCGCAGGTTTACGGCGTTCTGCGGTTCGATCACGAGACCGCCGTAGGAACGGCCCTGCGTGGAGAAGGGGTTGTTCACGAGCCCGTTGAGCATGTTCAACGGGCCGAAGATGTATTGGTCGAGCGGAGTGCCCGGCTGGGCAGGGCGCTCGGACGGGTTCCACAGGAAGTCGATCGTGATCTTCTTGAGTTCGGCGTAGCCGATTGGGCCTATTGGGCCCGTGTAGTAGGCGAGTACGTACGAGTGCCCCTCCACGTTGGGGCCGACGGTCGGCAGTACGTCCGTTACGGTCTTATTGCCGAGCGTTTCGACCTTCACGTTCATCAACGGGGTCTTGTCGTCGCTACCCTTGAGATCCTCGAAAAGTTTCGAGCGGTCGGGCATCGGATAGCCCGTCAGCAACTGGACCGCCGAGGCCCACAGGTCGGCAGGCATGGATACCCTCCGCTCTTCCTTCTGGTGCGGTCCGGTCGCTGAAGGCGCCGGTCTTGGTCCGGTCGCTCAGGTGCCGGTCTTGGTCGGGTCGGTCGGCGTTTTGGTCGGGTCGTTCGTGGGGCTGCCAGCCGACTTGATCGTGTTGAGGAACTCCTGCGCCTTGATGTCGTCGAGAGTCCCTCCCTGATTCTTGAGGAACTCGTCCACCATCTTGAGGAGGGTGTCCTTGATCTCCGTCGACAGGTTCGTCATGTTCTGGAGCATCGTGTCGATGCTCTGTGTGAACTTGAGCGTGGTGGCGTTGAGGGTAGATCCGTGCACCGTGTCCCCGCCCGACATCAGCCCGATCGCCAGCGGCTTCGTGAGCGAGAAGGTGTCCGGGTTGGTGTAGCCCCGGGCGATGTTGCGGGGCGAGAGGGCGGTGCCCGCGTCCTTGCCGAGTTCTTCGATCACGGCGAGGAACTCGGTGAGCGGCCCGTTGATGAAGGCGTTGATCGCCGGGGTGTCGAGCTTGGTGAGCTGCGCCTGGGTGGGCATCGGGATGCTCCCTGGGTCCGAAGGATGGTCAGTAGACCTGGAGGTTGCCCCAGTCCTGGGCCAGGCCACGGTCGAGGACGCCGTAGCTCTCCGCGATCTCGCTGAGCAGCTTGCCGCTGCTGGCGACGGCCTGCGCCGCGTGGTCGACGTAGCCGTGCCACTCGACGAACTTCTCGTTGAAGGCGCCCTTGTCCATACCGACGCAGCTGTCGGCCCACTGGGCGATGGCCTGCTGGAGGTTGTTCAGGACCGTGTCGATCGCCTCGCTCGCGTTGATGAGCTGGGCGGTCACGCCATCGGTCGTGGCGTAGTGGATGCTGATGGATCCGTGGTCATAACTGGCCTCGGGCACGAGGTCCTCCTTCGTCTTCGTCTTTCTGCCGGATGGGGCGCGGAGCGGCGGCGGGCCGTCAGGATGGTTCCGAGACCGCCGGGCAGGGCCGGACGGATCAGCCCCTGAGGCCTTCGATGGTGCTCTGGAAGCGGTTGATCCGGCTGGTTGCCTCGGTCTGGCTGTCGCCCTGGCGGCCGGAGTTCCTGATCATGGTCTCCTTGACGCTCTCCAGACCCCGCTCCACCTTCATCACGTCCGCGTCCCACGACGCCAGCAGGTCCTGGTACGCCTTGCCGTCGGCGCCGCCGTATCCGTTGGGGCCGACGAGGTCGTTGGCCGAGGACTGGACGATGCCCCGGATCCGGGTGATGTCGTCGTGGGCGTTCTGCATCAGCTCGGAGACCCTGAGGTTCGCCTCGACTACTGTTTTGTATGCTCCGCCGGGAATGTCATCGGGCATCGGGATCACCCTTTCCATGGTGTGTTGGTCCTGGGGTTCGAGTCTGCTTCCACTCGCCCCCCGGGCGAATCCGTCGCGTGACGTACCTGCCGCCGCAAACCCAGATCTACGTCAACTTCCCGACTGGGCGGTCACGTTGCCGGCCGGCGTGGCCTGGTTCCCCGGCGTCGACTCCGGGGTGTCGGCGGCTCCCGGGCAGCTTCTGCGCGGGGCGCCGGAGTCCGCGGCGGGGGCCTCGGCGGCCGCCGCGGGGTCCAGGCTCGCGCCCGTCGGCAGGGTCATCAGCAGGGCCGAGGGCAGACCGCGTACGTCGGCGGCCGTGTACCCGAGCGACTCCAAGGCCCCGCCCGCGGCGACCGGGTAGCGTACGCCCGAGTCGGTGACGAGGAAGACGGTGTCGCCCATCCGGGTGCCCGCGCTGCTGAGGGCCTGGATCAGGGCGCCCTTGCCCGGCGGCACCTCCACCCGGTCCACGGGCAGGCAGGCCGGGGCCACCCCGTCGGCCGGCGGCTGCGCCACATGGTCCTCGGCGACGGCGGCGGGGGCGAAGGCGACGCTGACCTCCATGCCCTTGCCGTCGCTCGGCCGGACCACGGCGCAGGGCTCGGTGCCGGCGGGGATCGGGACCAGGCGGGGCGGCGAGGCCGGCAGGCCGGCGCCGGCCGGACGGTCCGTCGCGGGCGCCAGGTGGCCGCGGGCGGCCTCCGCCCCGACCGTACGTGCGACCGGGGTCTGTCGCTGGTAAGCGACTTTACGGGTCTCCGGGTCGCCGAGGACGAGGGCGGTCTCCGTCTCGGTCAGCGGGGTCAGCCCCTCGCGCAGCAGCAGGTGGAACTGGCTGGTGGCGCCCGGGACTTCCACCTTGAAGACCTGGCCGATGCGGGTCGGGTGCCCGTCGAGCGCGGGTCCGGGTTCCCCGCGGCCCGGTACGGCGGGCGCGGCGAGGTCGGCGGCGGCGGGGAGCCCGACGAGGAAGGCCGCGGAGACCGGATGGGCCACGGCCGATCCGTAACCGAGCGAGGTGGCCGCGCCTGTGGCCTCGTCCAACAGGTGACGTTCCCCTCCCAGGAGCACCGAGCGGCGCCCGTCGGGCCCCTCGACGAGAAGCCCCTCGCCGGGGCCCAGCAGCCGCTCGCCCTTGACGGCACCAAGGGCGAGCCGCGTGCGCACCACCACCTCCCCGGAGGTCTGCCGGGTGGTGGCCGCGCACACCTGCCAGGGGGAGGACAGCAGGGCGGCGCGGCCGGGGAGGTAGTCGGGGGCGCCGGGGACGCCCACGGGCGGGCCGTGCGGGACGTCCTTCGTGGAGGAGCTGCTGACGGTCGCGGACTTCATGTCGCCGCCGAGCAGGAGGCGCGCGGAGGCGTAGTTGAGGACGGGCCGCAGCCGGCCCTGGGCGTACACGTACCGGTTCCCGGTGTCCTTCTCCAGCACCAGGGTGCCCTCCGCCCGCCAGCTGGTCGAGCCGCCCGGGGAGAAGAGGCCCCAGAGGGCCGAGACGAGGACCGCGACCACGCCGATCACCAGCCCGAAGGCCATGCCGCGGTTGGTACGCCCGCCCGGGGTTTCCAGGTGGTCCGGGTTGGCACGGAGCATTCCGGAGGTGAGCCGGCCCATCTGGAAGAGATGGGCCTGTACCTGGTCGCGCCTTGACTGCACGGGGCCCTCCGGCCTGCTCGTCGGTGTTCGGGATGTCTGCCGGGGCGGGGAGGCGGTGCCGGCCGGGAGGCGGGCGGGGCGGGTGTCAGCCGGTCATCTCGCGCGCCATGCCGTACACGCCCAGGACCCACAGGGCGAGGGGCAGCAGGGCGAGCGCCACCAGGGAGTGCAGGAGTTCCGCCGCGCGCCCCCAGTACGGCACCAGTCGTCGTCCCGGTACGGTCCAGATGGCGATGGTGAGGACGATGGCGAGGGCCACCAGGACCGCCACCAGGCCGAGCCTGCCGCCGTCGCCGAGGGCCCGGGCCGAGGCCATGGCGAGGACGGCGACGCCCCAGACGCCGGGGGCGAGGATCGACACCCGCTGCCAGACACTGCCGAGCTTGCGGCCGTGCAGGAGCAGCAGCACCGTCAGGGTGGCCGCGGTGACGGCCTCGGCGAGGCCGAAGTGCCGGGCGAGGACGGTGACGCAGACGGCGCAGACGAGGCCGGTCGCGGCGTAGAGGGCGGTGAGCCAGGCGTTCGCGGTCGCCGCGCGCCGGGCCACGTCCTCGCTCGGGTGCGGTTCGATGGACTGCTGGAGTTCCTCGGGCGAGGTGGGCAGGGGCCGCATCTGCATGCCGGACATCCGGAAGGCGAGCGCGGGGACGAACCCGCCGAGGATCACGGCCCCGACGGCGGTCACCGCGGCGACGTGGGGGGCCGGGAATCCGGTGGCGGTGCTCAGCCCGCCGGCGGCGGTGGCGAAGGCGGCGACCACTCCGACGGAGAGGAAGACGGCCGCGGAGGCACCCACCACGGACAGGGCGAGGACGGCGCCGCCTGCGGCGGCGGCCCCGCCGGAGAAGAGCCGGGGGCCGAGCAGTTCCGCTCCGGGCGGTCCACCGGGCAGCAGCCAGCCGGCCAGGCCCAGGAAGGGGACGGCGGCACAGCCCAGCATGACCGCGGTGAACGCGTCGCCGACGGCCCGGCTCGCGGTGCCCGCGCCCGCCAGGAGGAGTACGCCGCACAGCGCGGCGGTCAGGCCCCGGTTGACGGGCGGCAGTCCGGGCATGGCCAGGACCAGGGCCACGGCGGTGAGGAGGGTGGCGGCGACGATCCGGACGAAGGTGCGGCTGCTCGACTCGGTCCAGTCCCCGCCGAGGCGTCCCATCACCGTGGCGACCCCGTCGACGATGTCGTCGAAGTGGGCCTCGGGCATGGCGTCGGCGGCCGACCGCAGGTAGAGGGTCTCGCCGTCACGCACCTCCAGGGTGGACAGCGTGCCCTCCGCGTCCAGCGGAGCCTCGCCCAGGCGCTGGAGCACCCAGCCCTGTCCTTCGACGGTGGTCTCCTCGGCCGCGGTGCCGGCGAAGCCGAGCAGCGCCGGCAGCAGGTCGGACACGGGGATGTCGGTCGGCGCCGCCAACTCGACTCTCCGACCCGGCAGTTGAATGGTCAAGCGGCTCAGCCCGGCGAGGGGACTCTCACTCATGGCGCGCACACTACGTGCGGACGAGTGCTCTCCCCTTCCGACGAATGACGCAATTTCGCGGCGTGGATGACGGTGTTCTCCCGCGACCGGTCCGGGCGCGCCGGGCCGCGGCCTAGGGTGCGGAAACCCGTAGCGCCGCGCCGGCGCGCGCAGACGAAGGAGCAGTCCGTGAGCGTGGTCCTCTTCCGCAGGCCGGCCCGCCGGCGCGGACCGGAGATGCCGGACGGAGAGCTGAACCTCCAGGAACCCCCGGTCCTGGCCGAGGCCCAGCCGAACGCAGGTGGCGTCTGGACGTTCCTGCCCATGGGCATGATGTCGATGTCGATGATGCTGATGTTCATGCGACCGGGCGCGGGCGGCGTCTTCATGTACGTGGCGGCCGGCATGATGGCCACGGGTCTGGTGGCGACGCTGGTCGGACAGACCATGCAGCGCCGGGGCGAGCGCAAGTCGAAGATGAACGGGGAACGGCGCGACTACCTGCGCTATCTGTCCCAGGTCCGGCGGCGGGTACGCAGGGCCATCGTGGAGCAGGGTGAGGCCCTGGCCTGGCGCCACCCCGCGCCGGGGGCGCTGTGGTCGCTGGCGCGCTCCAGCCGGCTGTGGGAACGGCGGGTGGGCGACGAGGACTTCGCCGAGGTGCGGATCGCCCGCGGCTCGCAGCGGCTGGGGCTGCGGCTGGCGCCGGTGACCACCCGCCCGGTGGAGGACCTGGAGCCGCTGACGGCGCACGCGCTGCGGTGTTTCGTGGAGGCGTACGCGCAGATACCCGACCAGCCCATCGCCGTCTACCTGCGGGCATGGTCGAGGGTGCTGGTGCGCGCGGAACCGGAGGAGGCGCGGGCCTTCGCGCGGGCCGTCGTGGGGCAGCTGGCGACCCTGCACAGCCCCGACGACCTGTGGATCGCGCTGTGCGTCTCGGACGAGGTGAAGGAGGACTGGGACTGGGCGAAGTGGCTTCCGCACGCGCTGCACCCGCAGGCCACGGACGGCGCGGGGCCGACCCGGATGGCCGCCTCGGCGGTCGGTGAGCTGACCGATCTGATCGGCGCCGAGTTCACCGAACGCCCGCCCTTCGATCCGACGGCCTCGCCCACCCGGGAGGAGCCCCTGGTGGTCGTGGTGATCGACGGGGGCAGTGTGTCCACGGGGCACCGGTTCGACGGCGCGGGCTTTCGCAACTGCGTGGTGATCGACCTCTCGGGGGAGCTGCGCTGGCGTCCGGGCCGCACCACGCTGCGGCTGGGGCTGACCGAGGGCCAGGTCGAGCTGGTCCGCACGGACAGCAACCAGCGGGAGCAGTCGACGGTGCTCGGCGTCCCCGACGCGCTGGGGCCGAACGCGGCCCGGGCGCTGGCCAAGGAACTGGCGCCGTTCCGGGCGACGACGGGCGGGGAATCGGCCGAGCCGCTGGCCTCCGACATCCAGCTGACGGGGCTGCTCGGCATCAACGACCTGCACCGCCACGAGCCGGCCACCTTGTGGCAGCGGCGCTCCGCCCACCAGCACCTGCGGGTGCCGATCGCGCTGGCCGGCAACGGCGTACCGGTGGAGCTGGACCTGAAGGAGTCTGCACAGGGCGGGATGGGACCGCACGGCATGCTGATCGGGGCGACCGGCTCCGGCAAGAGCGAGCTGCTGCGCACCCTGGTGCTCGGGCTGGCCCTGACCCATTCCTCGGAGCGGCTCAACTTCGTCCTCGTCGACTTCAAGGGCGGCGCGACCTTCCTGGGGCTCGACACCCTCCCCCACGTCTCCGCGGTCATCACCAACCTGTCCGACGAGGCGGCCCTGGTGGACCGTATGCAGGACGCCCTGCACGGTGAACTGATGCGCCGCCAGGAACTGCTGCGGCAGGCCGGCAACTACGCCTCGGCCCTGGACTACGAACAGGCGCGGGCCGGCGGCGCGCCGCTCGCCCCGCTGCCGAGCCTGGTGATCGTGGTGGACGAGTTCAGTGAACTCCTTTCCGCGCACCGTGACTTCATGGACCTGTTCGTCATGATCGGCCGACTGGGCCGCTCGCTGGGCGTGCACCTGCTGCTCGCCTCGCAGCGGCTGGACGAGGGCCGGGTGCACCAGCTCGAGAGCCACCTGTCGTACCGGATCGGACTGCGCACCTTCTCGGCGATGGAGAGCCGGGGCGTGCTGGGCGTGCCGGACGCCTATCTGCTGCCGCCCGAGCCGGGCAACGGCTACCTGAAGACGGGCGTGGAGGAGCTGACCCGCTTCCGCGCCGCGTACGTGTCGGGGACGTACCGGAGCCGGGCGGGAGCCGTGTCCACCTCCCGGGTGGCCAACCAGATCGTGCCGTGGACCACCACCTGGGTGGTGCCGCGGCAGCCGGTGGAGCCGACGGAGGAGGAACGGGCCGCGAGCGAGGAGGAGTCCGACTCGCTGCTGTCGGTGGCCGTGGACAGGCTGGCCGGTTCCGGGCCCGCCGCCCACCGGGTGTGGCTGCCGCCGCTGGCCGCCTCCCCGCCGCTGGACATGCTGCTGCCGCCGCTGGAGCCGCACCACGAGCGCGGGCTGACCGCCGTGGACGGGGAGCCGCGGCTGCGGGTCCCGGTCGGTGTGGTCGACAAGCCCTTCGAGCAGTTGCGCGACCTGCTCACCGTCGACCTGTCGGCGGCGGGCGGGCACGTGGGGATCGCGGGCGGGCCGCAGAGCGGCAAGTCCACGATGCTGCGCACCCTGATCGCCTCCCTGTCGCTGACCCACACCCCGCGCGAAGTCCAGTTCTACTGCCTGGACTTCGGTGGCGGCACGCTCTCGGGCCTGGCCAAGCTCCCGCACGTGGGCGGGGTGACGGGCCGACTGGACGAGGACCGGGTGGGGCGTACGGTCAGCGAGGTGAGCGTGCTGCTGGGCCGGCGCGAGCAGTTCTTCCTGGACCACGGCATCGACACGGTCACCAGCTACCGGCGGCGGCGGGCGGCCGGGGAGTTCGCCGACGAACCCTTCGGTGACGTCTTCCTCGTCATCGACGGCTGGCCGACCGTGCGTCAGGACTTCGACCACCTCGTCAACGACATCAACAAGATCGCGCAGCGCGGGCTCAACTACGGGATCCACCTGATGCTGTCGACCGCCCGCTGGATGGAGCTGACCCCCGTCCTGCGCGAGGCCATCGGCACCAAGATGGAGCTGCGCATGGGTGATCCGATGGACTCCGTCATCGACATGCGCAAGGCGGCGACGGTCCCCGCGAACACGCCCGGCCGCGGGCTGACCGCACAGACCAAGCTGCACTACCTCACGGCGCTGCCGCGGATCGACGGCTCCGAGTCGGCGGACGACCTCGCCGACGGAGTCGCGGGCCTGGTCAACGCCGTGGCGGACGGCTGGGCGGGGCGTCCCGGGGCGCCCGCGGTCCGCATGCTCCCGGCCCGCCTCGGGTACGGGCAGCTGCCCGCCCCGCAGGGGCACCGGCTGCCGATCGGCATCGACGAGAACGAACTCCAGCCCGTCCACCACGATTTCGAGGAGAGCCCGCACCTGGTGGTGGTCGGCGACACCGAGTGCGGGAAGACCAACCTGCTGCGGTCGCTGGCCCGTTCGATCGTCGCCCGGTACTCCCCGTCGGAGGCGAAGATCCTGATCGCGGACTTCCGGCGCGAACTGGTCGACGCGGTGCCGCAGGAGTACCGGCTGGGCCATGCCGTGTCCGGGGACGCGCTGCGCGAGTACGCCCAGGGCGTGGCCCAGGCCATGTCCGAGCGGACCCCGGGCGAGGACATCCCGCCGGCCAGGATGCGGCTGTGCGACTGGTGGGACGGGCCGCGCCTGTTCGTCCTGGTGGACGACTACGAGATGGTCGGCAGCGGCTTCAACTCGCCGCTGGAGTCCTTGCTCCCGCACGTCCCCCTCGGCTTCGAGGTGGGCCTGCACATGGTCGTGGCGAGGGCCTCGTCGGGCGCCGTGCGCGGCGCCTCGGACAGTGTGATCCGGACCCTGCTCGACGCGAACAGTACGGCGCTGCTGATGTCCTGTCCGCCGAGCGAGGGGACCTTCATCGGGAACGTGAAGCCGAAGCTGCTGCCGCCGGGGCGGGCCGTCCGGATCGCCAGGCGGCGCAGCCTGATGATCCAGACCGCGCTCCTGGAGGACTGAGCGGGCGAGCGGCCGGCGGGCCCGCCGAGCGGATTTCGCTCAGCCGGCCCGCCAGCCGCGCGCCCGTGCCCTGGGCAGCAGCCAGCCGAGGGCCCCGAGGATCAGGACCAGGGACACGCCACCCATCGCGATCAGCATGCTGCGCGACCGGGCGCCCCCGTCCGAGGTCGCGACCGGCAGGGTGACCGGGCCGGCCTGCTTCATGGCCGCCGCGGAGTCGGCCGGCAGCACCCCCGAGACGGCCGCGTAGGGGTCCAGGCGCGGCACGGCGGCGGTGTACGAGCCGCCCAGAAGCCGGGTGCGGGTGCGGTCGGCGCCGATGCCGGGCTCGTAGGACCGGACCAGGGCGGCGGCGCCTGCGGCGAAGCCCACCGCGAGGGAGGAGCCGGATCCGGTGAAGGCGCCCTCGCCGCCCGGCCCCACGCTGACCACCCCGTCGCCGGGGGCCCCGAGGTCGGCGTGGAGCGGAACGACGGAGTTCTGCGGGCGGGAGCCGTTGGCACCGAAGTCCACGACGGAGAGCACACCGGGCTCGGCTGCCGGCCAGTAGTCCCGGGGCTTCCCGGCGTCCGCGCCGCCCTGGCGGGGTGGCTGGTCGGGCACGGCGGGCGCCACCACCAGGGCGTCGGCGCGCCGGGCCCGCTTCACGGCGGCGGTCAGCGTGGCGCTGCGGTCGGGGAACGCGTAGGGGACGGCGATCACCTTGGCCCCGCCGGCGACGGCGGCCTCGATCCCCCGCGCCACCTTGGCCGGGGTGGTCGCGCCCCTCGGGGTGGTGGCCCGGACGGCCAGGATCCGCGCGTCGGGGGCCACCCCGGTGAAGCCGGAGCCCTCGCGCGGTGCGGCGGCGATCAGTCCGGCGACGAAACTCCCATGGCCCACACAGTCCTGGCCGCTGTCGGCCCCGACCGGAGTCACCCGTCCGGAGAGCGCGGGGATCGTGGTGCCGACCCCGGTCCCGACCACGGCGACGGTGACCCCCTGGCCGCGGGCCATGCGCCACACCCGGTCCAGGCCGAGCATGTCCTGGGTCCACGGCGGCTGCTCGGCCCGTTTGCCGGAGGCCGGACGGCAGGGCGCGTTGTCCTGCAGGGTCTGTACGACCACCGGCAGGGTCTCGCCCGCGGACCCGGCGGCCGCGCCGGGGGCAGCCGCAGCGGCGACCAGAGCCATCGCGGACATCAGGGGGGCCGCACCCCGTCGCATCGCTCTCATGGACGCAGCGTAGGAGCGTCACTCGTCAACCAGTGCCCGCTGGAGCGGAGTTCGGCATGCAAGGGGTCCGCCGCGCCGAAATCTACGTCATCGGCCGAGCGCCCTACGTCGCACAAACCAGTCATTGTTCGGTGGCGGCGGCCCACCGGCCCCCGGCAGCCTGTGAGCCGGTGCGATACGCGTCGCGCACCGTCGCATCGCAGCACCATCTGGGAGGCACCGTCGTGGTACGCCAGGTACTCACCGTCGATCACAACGGCTCCGGCGAGTACCGGACCATCAAGGAGGCCCTTTCCCACGCCCGCACGGGCGCGGTGATCAGCGTGCAGCCCGGTCGGTACGTGGAGAACCTGCTGGTGACCACGCAGGTCACCATCGTCGCCGACGGCCCCAAGGGGAGCGTGGAGATCATCCCGCGCCGCGACACCGCGATCACCCTGGCCGCCGAAGCGGTGATGCTCACCGACCTGCTGCTGCGCGGCGGGGAGAGCGACGTGCCCGTGGTCCATGCCGCCCGGGGCCAACTGGCCATGCGGGACTGCGAGGTGGTCGGCAAGGGCTGGGCGGCCGTATCGGCCTCCGACGCCGGCTCGCTCGCCCTGCGGGACTGCCGGATCACCAACCCGGACGGGGCGGGCATCGTGGTGACCTCCGCGCAGCCGAGCGCGGTGGAGGACTCCGTCATCGAGCACTTGGGGACCTCCGCGGTCGTGGTCGTGGACCAGGGCCGGATCAGCGTGCGCGGCTGCCGACTGCGCGACGCGCGGGGCAACGGGATCCTGGCCAACGGAGAGTCCCGCGGCACCATCGAGAGCTGCGAGATCTCCTCCACGGACAAACCGGCCGTGGCGCTGGAGGGTTCCAGCAGCGTCACCGTGCAGGACGTCACCGTCACCGGGGTGACCGTGGGGGTCTACGTCACCAGCACCTCCCGCACCGTCCTGGAGAACGTCCAGGTGACCGACACCACCGGTCACGGCATGGTCGTCGCCGCGGGCGCGGACCCCCTGCTGCGCCGCTGCGGCACCGCCGACACCCGGGGCAGCGGACTGCTCGTCACCGGCAAGTCCCGTGGCACGTACGAGGACTGCGTCTTCCGCACCCCGGCCCAGTCGGCCGTACGGGTCGCCGAGTCCAGCAGTCCGGTCCTGACCGGCACGACCGTACGGGACACCGAAGGCGTCGCCGTACTCCTCGTGGACGAGTCGGTCGCGGAGATCGACCGGCTCGACGTCCTCGACGCCGGCGGCCACGGCATCTCGGTACGTTCGGGCGCCAACCCGCTGCTGCGGCGGGTGCGCGTCAACGGCACGAAGGGCTACGGGATCGAGGTCGCCGAGGACGGCCGGGGCCGGCTCGAACACTGCGAGATCGAGAACACCGGTTCGGCGGCCCTGCGCATCGAGGGGCACGGCAACCCGCACGTCGGCAACACCACCGTCCGCGGCTCCAAGCAGGCCGGGGTGTCGGTGGGATCCCTCGGCCGGGGTTCCCTCAGGGACTGCGAGATCAGCGGGACGGGTACCGAGGGCGTGTCGGTGGAGGACGGCGGCGAGCTGTCCATGACCCGGGTGAACGTCAAGGAAGCCGGCGCCCACGGCATCCTGGTCGCGGCCGGCGCACGGGCCGCCCTCAACTCCTGCGGATTCGCCGACAGCACCGGCGACGGCATCCGGGTCGACAGCGCCGAACAGGTCACCATCACGGGGTGCGCGGTGCGCACCAACCGGGGCGCCGGGCTTCGGCATTCGCGTCCGGGCACCCGGCTCTCGGTGGACGGACTGGTGAGCACGGGCAACGGCGCCGCGGACATCTGGGAGGGTGCCCCGAAGCAGGAGATCCCCGCGGGCGGCACGAACGGGGGCCCGGCGGAGGCCGTCCCGGGCGGCGCGGCCCCGGACACGACGCCGAAGGGACCGCTCGGCGAACTGGAGGCCCTGGTCGGGCTGGAGGGCGTCAAGCACCAGGTGAGTACGCTGATCAACCTCAACAGGCTGGCCCAGCACCGCGCCAGCCTGGGAATGCCCGCACCGCCCATGAGCCGCCACCTCGTCTTCGCGGGCCCGCCCGGCACCGGCAAGACCACTGTGGCCCGGCTGTACGGCAGCATCCTCGCCGAGCTGGGCTCGCTCCCCTCGGGCCACATCGTGGAGGTCTCCCGGGCCGACCTGGTGGCCCAGATCATCGGCGGTACCGCCATCAAGACCACCGAGACCTTCCAACGGGCCCTGGGCGGCGTCCTGTTCATCGACGAGGCCTACACCCTGCTCTCCGACAGCAAGGGTTCGGGGGCCGACTTCGGCCAGGAGGCCATCGACACCCTGGTCAAGCTCATGGAGGACCACCGCGACGAGGTCGTCGTCATCGTCGCCGGCTACTCCAAGGAGATGCAGGCCTTCCTGTCCGCCAACCCCGGACTCGCCTCCCGGTTCACCCGGAGCATCGAGTTCATCAACTACACCGTCGACGAACTCGTCACGATCGTCGAGAACATGTGCGTCTCCCACGGCTACCAGCTGGCCCCGGCCGCGCGCGAGGCCCTCGCCCTGCACTTCACCCGGATGCCCCGGGACGCGAGTTTCGGCAACGGCCGTGCCGCGCGCAAGGTGTTCGAGGAGATGGTGGACCGGCAGGCCTTCCGGCTCGCGACCCGCTCCGAGATCAGCCAGGCCGACCTGGCGCAGCTCGTCGCGGAGGACGTGGGCGAGGAGGAGGCGGCCATGATCAGCTCGGGCGGCGAGGACCGGCCCGCGGACTCGGAGGTACTGGCCCGCCTCAACGGCATGATCGGTCTCTCCGCCGTGAAGGAGGAGGTCGCGGGCATGGTCGACCTCCTCGCGGCGACCCGGCAGCGCCAGGCCGCCGGACTGGCCGCGCCCAGGATCAGCCACCACCTCGTCTTCGCCGGACCTCCCGGCACCGGCAAGACCACCATCGCCCGTCTCTACGCCGACCTGCTGTGCTCCTTCGGGGTGCTGCCCCGCGGCCAGCTCGTCGAGGTGGCCCGCGCCGACCTCGTCGGCCGGTACATCGGCCACACCGCACAGCTCACCCGCGAGGCCTTCGAACGCGCCCTCGGCGGGGTGCTCTTCATCGACGAGGCCTACACCCTCACCCCGCTCGACTCCCCGTCCGACTTCGGGCGGGAGGCGGTGGACACCCTGCTCAAGCTGATGGAGGACCACCGCGACGAGGTGGTGGTCATCGTCGCCGGCTACACGGACGAGATGGGCCGGTTCCTGGACTCCAACCCCGGTCTCGCCTCCCGTTTCTCACGGCACGTCACCTTCGAGGACTACACCACCGACGAACTGGTGACCATCGCCGACCGGCACACGCTCGAACTCGGATACCAGTGCGCCCCCGAGACCCTGGAGGCGCTGCGCCTGCTCTTCGAGACGACTCCCCGCGGCAAGTCCTTCGGCAACGCGCGCCTGGCCCGCCAGCTCGTGGAGACCATGATGACCCGGCAGGCCGGCCGGCTGAGGGGCCTCACCGACCCCAGCCTGGAAGCCCTGAGCCGACTACTGCCGGAAGACCTGCCGTCGGACGCCCTCGCCGCGCGCGGTGACAGGCAGAAGGTTCTCCAGCACGACGGAGGTGCCCGCTCATGAGCCTGTGGCAGAGCTTCCTGGGCCGACGGGCGGCCGGCAGCGGCCAGAACGCCCCGACGGCCGGGACCCAGAACCCGACCGGCCCCGAAGGCGCCCCCGGCGTCCACCTCTTCCACCCCACGAAGCAAGCGCCCCCGTACCTGACCGACGCCGCCCACTGGCTGGGTCCCGTGGCCCGGGACCATCTGGTGTTCCTGGTGGACAGCGGGGTCGAGGACACCTCCACGCTCCTCGACCAGTTCACCCCCATCCTGGCCACCGCGGTACGCCACCGGTTCGACCGGGTGGCACTGGTCATGGCAGACGGCGCGGGCTCCGGCATCGCCGGGCGGATCACCGAAGCCTGGCCGGTCGAGGTGCTGGCCTGCCACGGCGTGCCCGTCGTCGGACCGGACGGCACCCTCTTCTCCCACCACGGCTGGCTGCGCTTCGCCGCCGGCCGCGCCCCCGAGGTCGTCGGCCGCCGCTTCCCGGCGCCCGTCTGGCAGGCGGCGTTCTCCCGGCTGGCCGCCGACACGGCCGAGGGACACCGCATCGACCACATCCCGGCCGGGATCATCCTGCGCCCCGACCGGTACGCGGCTCCCCCGGTGCCTGCGCTCGCGCACACGGTGCCGATGGAGGCGACCAGCGCGGTCCTGCTGGTCGGCGGTCCCGGCGCCGGCGGCACCTCCGCCGAGGCCGTCGCCAGCGTGCTGGCCGCCCTGCCGGACCGGGTCCGCCGGGCGACCCGGCTGATCCCCTGGTCCGGGGATCTGCTGCCGCTGGCCAAGGCGGTCGCCCACCTGCTCGACACGGAGGTGGAGGTCTCGGGGGGACTGCCGCTGCTGCTCGACGCGGCGGACGGCGAGCCGCCCGAGTCGCGGACCCTGCTGATCTCCTCCGAAGGGGACCCGACCTGGCACTCGTACGTGGAATCGGTCGTCTACGGGCCCGACGACGGTCCGGTCGGGCGCCTCAAGCGCTGGCGACCGCCCCTGGCCGGCCTCGCCCCCGGGCAGCGGGACGGGACGTACCGGCTCTCCGACGACTGGCAGGTGGCGGTGACCCGCGCGGGGCTGTGGGTGGGCCCCGCCGGCCGGGTCACGAGCGCGTGGGAGCGCCCGGTGGAGGCCGAGGTCCTGGCCATCGACGTCGGACTGCCCGGCGTCGCCACGGACGACTCGCTGCTGCCCGTGCTGGACGGCATGCTCGGCAGGCTGGAGACGTCGGAGCGTGAACGCGCCATGCTCCAGATCCACGCGGACTGCACCGACGACCAGCTGACGCAACTGCGCCGGATCACGGTCCGGCACGGCATCGGCCTGGCCCGCCGGGGCTGGCTGCCCGGTGTGGGCGCGAACGCGTACCTGCCGGGCCACGCCCCGGCCGTCGCGGAGCCGGCTCAGCAGCAGCCCGCGGCCGCCGTCGCCTCGGCGCCCGCCTCCCTGATGTCCTCCACGGCCCCTTCGCTGGCCCCGGCCGAGCCCCGGCCCGAACCCGAGGCGGAGAATTCGGAGGCCACGCAGGTACTGGCCCTGCCGCAGATCGACATCGCCGAGGGGCCGGGCGCGGCCGCCTCGGCCGGCGCCCTGCCGGGCTGGCTGACCTCGGGCACCCCGCTCCGGGCGGCGGAGCCTGCCGGAGAGGCGGAGGAGCCTGCCGGGGAGGCGGCGACAGCAGCGTCAGCGGCA
Organism: Streptomyces sp. NPDC002520; assembly: GCF_053595235.1. Classification (NCBI taxonomy): domain Bacteria; kingdom Bacillati; phylum Actinomycetota; class Actinomycetes; order Kitasatosporales; family Streptomycetaceae; genus Streptomyces; species Streptomyces sp. NPDC002520. The sequence continues at coordinate 160,023 of NZ_JBSFXG010000019.1, forward strand.
GCGCAGGCGGAGCCGGCATCGGCTCCCACCCCGGCCCCGGCGGCCGCCGAGGTCCCCACACCGGAACCCGTAGTGCCTGTCCCCGCACCGGAACCCGTGGTACCTGTGCCCGCACCGGAACCCGTAGTGCCTGCGCCCGCACCGGAACCCGTAGTGCCTGCGCCCGCGCCGGAACCCGTGGTACCTGCGCCCGCGCCGGGCCCCCCGCCGGCGGCACCCACCGCCGGCCCCACCGACCTGCACACCCTCCTCGGCCCGGCGTGGGAGCGGCACCACCAGGCCGTGGTCCGCGCGCTGACCCATTTGCCGTCCGTACGCAGCCGCGCCGACGACGCGATGCGGTCCGACCTCGTCGCCCTCCACCTGTATCTGACGGGTGAGGCGGCCGTCCTGCCGGAAGGCAGGCGCCGGGCGGCGGTCAACGCGGGCCTGCGCCGGCTTCCCTCGTACAGGGGGCCCGCGCTGCGGAGTACAGGCCCGGGCGCCGGGGCGGAGGATCCCGTACCGGGTACGGAGCTGAGTTCCGACGCGCCGATCAGCGCGCTCGCCGCCGACCGGCCGCTGCCCCAGGCCGGCGGCGACCGGTACCTGATCTGGTCCGCGACCGCACGCCGGATCCGGCCGCTGCTCGACGGCGGGAGCGCGGGCGCAGACGCCGTCGAGGAGGTCGTGTTCGGCGCGGGGACCAGGCTGCGCGTCCTCGGCGTACGGGACGGCTGGGCCGGTGGCCGGCTGGTCCTGCTCCGGGAGCTGCCCGACTCCGCTCCACCGGCCGCACCCGGTGAACTCGACCCCCAGGACGCGCTGTTCCAGGAACGACTGCTCACGTGGCTCGCGGACTCCGAACCGCGGTGGGACGAGGCGGCCGCCTGGCCCGACCGCTGTGTCGGTCGGCTGACGGAGCGGCCCGGTGCCCGGGGCCCGGCAGCCGGTCCCGCACCAGTCCTGTCCTGAAGGGCAGGCCCGACATCCATCGACAGAGGAGATTCCAGTGGCACAACAGGAACGGACCGTGAGCCAGGGCCCTCCGGGCGCCCGGTCCGAGGGCACGGAGCGGCCGAGGATACGGCAGGCGGTGGCCCTGCACGACGCCACCGCGTCCGAACGGACCGCCTCCGGGCCGGTGTTCGTTTCGCAGCCGGCCCCTGCCGAACCCGCACCGCGGCCGGCCGCGGCCGAGCCGGCTCCCACCCGCCTGACACGGCGCGCCCAGCGGCGCTCCCGGTCCACCGCGCAGGCCCGCCCGGCGCCCCTCACGGTGACGCCGGCCGCACCGGCCTCCGCGGCTGCGGCCGAGCGGGGGGACGACGACGACGGCGGTTCCGCCCCTACGGGCACGGCGGCGGCCGCTCCCACGGCAGCGCCGGCGCGCCCCGCGGAGGACGGCTCCTCGCCGCCGCGCCAGGCCGCGGGCGGGAGTGGCGGCCAGGGTGGGCGTCCGCTGATGGCCGCGGCGGCCATCGCGGGAGCCGTACTGGTCTCCGTACCGCTGGTGGTGGTGAGCCAGCGCTCCGATGCCGAACAGACGACACGCGCGGTCGGCGACATCCCCGCCGCCGCCCCCGTCGCCACTCTCGGGGAGCGCGGCGGCGCCACCTGGCCCAGCACGCAGGGCGGCACGGACCAGCAGTCCCTGAAGCCCTCCGAACGGCTCCAGCAGCCTCCGGGGGTACTGCCGCCCACGACCACGCCCGGCCTGCCGGATTCGGTGGACACCTCCCGGTACAAGCCGCCGCTGATCACGTCCTCCGGCAAGAAGCCGACCGATAAGGCCAAGACAAAGGCAAAGGCAAAGGACCGGAAGGCGGGCGGCGGACAGCCGGCCGGCCCGCTCGGGGAGATCCCACCCGTCCGGAGCACCGACGCCGCCGGCGGCGACGGCCCCGACACCCCGGCTGCCTCGGAATCGCGCAGGACGCCGAGGACGCACACGTCGGTCCTGGCGGCCTCGGACACGACGTCCGCCCCGAAGCCGCGCCCGGCGGTCCGGCACACCACTTCTTCGCGTTCCTCCGGTTCTTCTGGTTCTTCTGGTTCTCCTGGCTCTTCCGGCTCGGATTCCGGCTCGAGGACCACGACCCGGTCGGCTGCCGCTCCGCGGGTGAGGGCCGCCGCTCCGGCACCCGCACCCGCCCCCGCCCCGCCCGCGAAGAAGCGGGCCACCGCCGTACGCACCGCGCCGACGGCGAAGGAAGGTCAGACCAAGGTCCTGCACGGCACCTACGTGATCGGGCGCGGCCACTCGGTCGCCACCAACCGCATCTCGCTGACCATGCAGCAGAACGGCAATCTGGTCATCTTCGACGCCAACGGCCGGGCCCGCTGGTCCGCGGGCACCTCCGGTCGCGGAGACCGCGCGGTGTTCCAGGGCGACGGCAACCTGGTCGTGCTGGCGGCCGACGGCACGACCGTCTGGTCGTCCCGCACGGACGGGAACCCGGGGGCGCAACTGGTCCTGCAGAACGACGGCAACGTCACGATCCAGGCGGCCGACGGCAGGTTCCTCTGGGGCAGCGGCACCCAGTACTGATCGCGAAGCTCACCCAAGGCAGGAAGAAGGCCCCCGCCCGGCAGCAGTGCCGGGCGGGGGCCCTCGCGTTGTCCGGGCTGACGTACGGTCACGGGAGCCTGCGGCGCGGCGCGTACGCCACGGTGTGTGAACGGTCGCGCAGGCCCTGACCGCCGGCACTGTGCCATGCACCTGGGCCAGGGCAATCGGCGTTGCATAGATGCACGTTAGGCATAGGGAACTACCTGAACCAAGCGTGATCCCAGCCAACCGGTCAGGCAAGTAGATACGTGTTGGCTAGCCAAATCAGACATTCAAGCCATCTCCCTGCCCGGGTGAACAGAGGTGCTGCACAAAGGGGAGGGACGCGGGCCGCCACCGCTTGGTTCCCCGGATTCGCGTGCTGTGCTGAGCGACGGAACCGACAGGAACACGAGGTAGGGGGCGAATACGATGGAGCCCGCTGAGGCAAGGACCTTCCGGCAACTGGTCGGCAGGGAGCAGGAGACAGCCCGGCTGGACACCCTCGTACACGGGCTGCGGCACGAGGACGCCGGCCAGGTGTTGACTCTGTACGGCCGGCCGGGCATGGGCAAGACCGCTCTTCTCGACGGCTGTGCGGCCGGGGCCCGGGCCGCCGGGGCACTGGTGCTCCGGGCAGCGGGTGTGCGCGCCGAGGCGTCCTTGCCGTACGCGGCACTGCACCAAGCCCTCTGGTCCGTCCAGGACAAGCTGGACGAGCTTCCCTGCGCGCAGCGCACCACGCTCCGGTCCGCCCTCGACACCGGCGACACCTCCTGCGCCGATGTCTTCCGCCTCTCCACGGCGGTCCTCGCCCTGCTCCGGCACTCGGCCGGGGAACGGCCCGTACTGCTGGTGCTCGACGACATCCACTGGTTCGACCTCGAGAGCCGCGCGGTGTTCGGATTCCTCGCCCGCCGGCTGACCGGCACGCGGATCTCGCTGGTCGCCGCCACGGCGGACAGCGCCAGCCCCTTCCTCGACGACGCGCGGACCGACGCGTGCCCCGTGGGCCCTCTGTCCCCGACCGACGCGGCGACGCTGCTCGACGCGCGGCACCCCGCGCTCGCCCACGAGACACGGCGCAGGATCATCGAGGCCGCCGACGGCAGCCCGCTGGCGCTGGCCGAACTGCCCGGGGCCCTGTCCGAGGCGCAGTTGGCGGGTCGCGAGCCGCTGCCCGCCCTCCTGCCCCTCAGTGATCCCCTCCGCAGGGTGTACGGCCCCCTGGTGGAAGCCCTCCCCGCGGAGGTACAGGAGTTGCTCCTGCTGGCGGCCCTGGAGGCGCACGGCAGTACGCGCACGGTGTGGGCCGCCTACCGCCACGGCTGGGAGGCCGCGGGCGAGGCGCTGGTGACCGCCGAGAAGGCCGGCGTCCTGCGGGTGACCGGGGAGCGGGGGCGGCTCGCGTTCACCGAACCCCTGTTGCGTGCCGCGGTGGTCGCGGCGGCGGCACCCGACGGCCTGCGGGCCGCGCACCGGGCGCTGGCATCCGTGCTCGACCATGAACCGGACGAGCAGGTACGGCACTTGGTGGCATCGGCCGTAGGGCTCGATCCCGCCGTGGCGGGCGCGCTGACGGCCAGTGCGGCCCGCGCGGCCCGGAACGGCTTCGAGCACCTGGCCCTCACGGCGCACAACCGGGCGGCCGACCTGTGCGGGAACGCCCCCGAACGCGCCGAACTGCTGGCGCTCGGCGCCCACAGTGCCGGGCGCGCGGGGCGGTTCGCGCTCGCCGCGGAGCTGCTGCGTCAGGCCTCGGCGGTGGCGGCCCGGCCGGAGGGCCCGGCCTTCGCCCTCGCTCAGGCACAACTGCTGGCCGAGCGGGACGGCGACAGCCGGGCCTCCTTCCACCTGCTCCTGGGCGCCTTCGACTCGTGCGGGGACGCGCCGGGCACCGACTCCGGCCCCCGGGGCGCCTGGCGCGACGAGTTGCTCACCCGGCTCTTCTCCCTCGCCGTGGTCTCGGGAGACGCGGAACAATGGCACGCGATCACCTCCAGGATGAGTACAGGACCCTCCTGGGCCCGTCTCGTCAAGGAGCTGTCCTCGCCGCTCGCCGACGGGGGCCCGCGAATCCCGGCGCGGCTGGACACGGCCGTCAAGGACCTCCCCCCGGACGCCGGCAGCGCCGAGGTGCTGCGGCTCGCCCACCTCGCGCTCGCCCTGGACGGCCTCGGCCCGCTCCGGGACCGGCTGTGGCAGGTGGTCGAGGCGAGCGACAAGGGCGGTGCCGTCATCGACTGCGCCGAAGGACTCGGCGTCCTCGCACTCGACCTCCTCTTCGGCGGCGACCGGGACGCCGCCGAGGAGGCGACCTCGCGGATGCTGCGGCTCGCCGAGAAGCAGGGACTCGTCCTCACGGCCCGGCGCGCCAAGGCACTGTCGGCCCTGATCGCGGCGGCCCACGGGGACGCGGGAACGGCTCGTGCGCTGACCCGGGAGCTGACCGCGGTGAACGGTCTTTCGGGGCTCACCTCCCTGATGGTTCATCAGGCCGACGCCTGGGCAGCCCTGTCCGAGGGTGCGTACGCCGAGGCCTACACCCATGCCCTGCGGGCCTCCGGGGCGGCGGCGGACAGCGCCGCCCTGTCCCCCCTGCACCCCTGGGTGTTCCTGACCCTGGTGGAATCGGCCGTACTGACCGGCAGGGCACACGAGGGGCGCATGCACCTCGCGGCGGCCGAGGCCGCGGGACTCCCCCACCGCTCGGGGCGGCACCTCGTCCTGGTCGCGGGCGCCCATGCGCTGCTCGCGCCGCCGCAGCAGGCGGAGTCTCTTTTCGAGGCCTCGGTAGGCTCCCCCGAGCGGGAGCGGCACCCCTTCGAATTCGCCCGCCTGCGCCTGGCGTTCGACCGCAAGCACCGCGGCGCCGGCGGCGGAAGAGGCGTCCTGAACGCCGAGGTGCGCACCGCCGCGGTCCAGGCCGTCATCCGCCGGCCGCAGCGGGAGCACGAGCGTTCGGAGGTGGCGCCGCTGCTCCCGATGGCCACGGGTCCGGCCGACAATCCGGCCGACCTCACCCGGCAGGAGCTGCAGATCGGCCGGCTGGCGGCATCAGGCCTGTCGAACAAGGAGATCGGCCGCCGTCTCTTCCTCTCGCCGCGCACCGTGAGCACCCACCTGTACAACCTCTTCCCCAAACTCGGCATCACGTCCCGGGCGTCCCTGTACCAGAGACTCTCGGAGCTGGGCTACCACGAGGAGACCCGGCCGGCCTGAGGGCTCGGGACGAGCGTCCCGCCCCTCCCGTGGACGTCGGGAGGGGCGGGGCTCTGGAGGCCGGGCGCCCCATCGCGGGGCCACCGAGAAGATGACGGGGGTCAGCGCATGTGGGTGCCGCCGTTGATGTCGAACGTGGCGCCGGTGACGTACCCGCCTTCCTCGCTCACCAGATAGGCCACGAGGCCGGCCACCTCCGACGGCCTGCCCATGCGCCCCACGGGGATGCTCCGCACCGCCTCGGACACCGCCGACGCACCGAGTTGTGTCACCGCGGGGGTGTGGACGCCGGCCGGGGCGACCGCGTTGACGGTCACGCCGTGCGCCGCCAGCTCTCGGGCGAACAACTTGGTCAGCACGAGGACTCCCGCTTTGGCCGCGGAGTAGTGGGGGCCGGTGAGAGTGCCGCCCTGCTGGCCCGCCAGCGAGGCGAGATTGACCACGCGGCCCCATCCGGCGCGGCACATCGCGGGCGCGCACAGCCGGGTCAGGGCGAGGACGCTGCGCAGGTTGGTCGTCATCACGGCATCCCACTCGTCCAGCTCGACGTCCCACACCGAGCCCGGGGAGGTGCGGGCGGCATTGTTGACCAGGACGTCGGGTGCGTGCCATGTGCCGGAGATCTCGCGCAGCGCGGCCCTTACCGCGTCCGTGTCGTCCACGTCCACCCGGAGCGGCAGCGCCGTGCCCGCGCCGGGGTCGAGCGCGTCGGACAGCTCGGTCACGGCGTCGCCGTCGCGGTCCAGCAGGGCCACCCGGTGTCCCAGCCCGTGCAGGCGGTTGGCGATAGCGGCGCCGATGCCACGTCCCGCGCCGGTGACCAGGGCCACCCGGAAGTCGGCTGTCGTCATCGTCGGCTCCTCTCAGATGACCGGACTCGGCGGCAGTGGGGCACCGAGGAGCGCTCGGCCGTAGATCTCCTTGCTGGTCTGGACGCTGAGGGCGGCGTGCCGGGAGGCCGTCTCGATGTCGCGCCAGGCCCGTTGCAGGTCCGAGCCGTCCGCGAAGCTGCCCGCGCCCGCGGTGTCCAGCAGCAGGCTCACGGCGTCCCGGGAACAGCGCATGGCGTGGGCGGCGTCCATGCGCAGCCGGGCCCGCTCGGTGAGCGCGGGACGGCGGCCCGCGCGGGCGTGCGTGTCCACCTCGTCGGCGGCGCGGCGCAGGTGCAGGCCTGCGGTGTCGATCAGCGTCGCGGCGTCCGCGACGTTGAGCTGGTGGGCGGGGGCCTCGGCGACCAGGCGGTGCAGGGGGGAGACCGCGCGCTTGCCCTGGGCCGCGGCCCTCAGCACCTTCTCCAGCGCCGCCGTGGCGATCCCGACGGCCGTTGCCACGAGGGGCAGGTTGATGGAGAGGTGGAAGGTGATCCGCGGCTCGCCGGGATGGCGTTGCCGGTAGACGCCGTTCGCCATGTCGGTGAGGGAAATCGTGCGGGAGTCCGGCACGAACACCTCGTCCGCGATGGCCGTGTCGCTGCCGGTGCCGCGCATGCCGGCCATGTGCCATACGTCGTCGACGGCCAGGGCGGAGGTGGGGACCAGGGCCATGCCACGCTGCGGCTCTCCCCCCGCGCCGGCCCAGGTGAAGCCGAGCAGGGTCCAGGCTGCGTGGTGGATGCCCGATATCCAGGGCCAACTGCCGCTCAATGTCCAGCCGCCGTCCGAGCGCCGCGCCGTTCCGGACGGGTTGGCGGTGCCGCAGACGACGGCGTCCGGGGCGTCCTGCCACAGAGCCGTGCGCTCGGGGTGGGCGAGCTGGGAGGCGAAGAGACCGCCGCCGTAGGCGATGCCCACGATCCAGGAGCCGGCGGCGCACCCCCGCGCCAGTTCCGCGCACACGTCGACCGCCGTACGGACGTCCGCGCCCTGGCCGCCGTACACCTTGGGTGTGCCGAGTCGGAGGAGGCCTGCGCGGCGCAGGGCGGTCAGCGTCGTATCGGTGAGGCTGCGCCTCTCCTCCGTGCGGGGTGCCTCGTCGGCGAGGAGCGGGAGGAGTGAGCGTGCCGCCGCGACCGGGGTGAGGTCGTCGGGAGCGTCGGATCTGTGCGCGGTGTCGGGGCTTGCGGTGCCCACGGTCATCCCTGCCCTTTCGGTGACAGTGGCCCGGTGCTGAGGGGCCTGGGGGTGGCGGCCCGGTGTGCTTCGGCGTCAGTAGGCGACTACGTTGTCCAACTCCTCGTCGGCGGCGAAACGGTCCAGCTGCCGGCGGATGAGGGCTTCGAGGCGAAGCCACATGGCGTTGGTGAACGCGCCGATGTGCGGGGTGATCAGGACGCCTGGCGTGTCCCAGAGCGGGTGGCCGGCCGGCAGCGGCTCCGGGTCGGTGACATCGAGTGCGGCCCGCAGTCTGCCGTCGCGCACCCTCGCGAGCAGGGCCGCCGTGTCGACGACCGCTCCTCTGGCCACGTTCACCAGCAGCGCGCCGTCCCGCGTGCGGGCCAGCAGCTCGGCGTCGACCAGGTGGTGGGTCGCGGCGGTCAGCGCGGTCGTCAGCACAATGACGTCAGCGTTCGCGATGAGCCGGCGCAGCCGGGCGACACGGTGCACGGGCCCGCGAGGGGAGTCCCGGTCCGTGCGCGCGACACGTATCACCGTGCAGCCGAAGGGGGTGAGGAGATCGTCCAGGGCGGACCCGACCGCTCCGTATCCGACGATGAGCACCGAACGCCCGTACAGCGACGCGGACACCTCGGGCTGCCACACCCCGAGGCCCTGGGCGCGGGTGAACGTCGGTATCTGGCGCAGCGACGCGAGGATGAGCGTCAGCGCCAGCTCCGCCGTGCTGCGGGCGTGCACCCCCTGGGCGTTGCACAGGGTGACACGGCCCGGCAGTCGGCGAAGCCGCATCCCCAGTCCGTCGGTCCCCGAGCTGAGGGCCTGGACGGCTTTGAGACGCGTCATACGGCCCAGCGGCCTGCTGATGACGCCGATGTCCTGGACGAGGGGAGGTACGTAGAACTCCACGGCGGCCGGATCCGACGGGAACGGCGAACGCCCGTCCCAGTGGGCGTAGCGAAGCCCGGCGGGCAGGCCGGTGAGACGGTTGAACTCGACCGGGAGCCAGACCTGTCGGGAGTCCGGGAGTACATCGGAGGGCACTGCGGTCAGCCTTTCTGTTCGAGGGACGGGCGCACGCCGACGCGCTCATGTGCGCCGGCGCTCACCGTCGGACGTCCGGCCTCCGCACGGCGTCACCCTCGACCACACGCGCCACAATCTCGTACGTTCCCGGGAGCGCGGGCCTGACCCGGCACCCCGGACGTCGTCGACCATGTCTCGGCGTGTTCCCGCAGGCTGAGGACGTGCTCGTTGATGCCCGGCGGGAACGGAAGGATGAGTGCGACCGATGGGCAACGGGACGTCACACGTGGGTGCTTGAGCGTCCTGCCACCGAGTTCGCGGCGGAGCGCGTGCAAAGAGAGCGGCCGGCATGGGCCGCGGGAGTGCTGAGCATCTCGCGTCGACCTGTCTGAAGTGAATGCGAGAGCGCCCGAACGGAGAGCCTCTCCTATGCACTCATGCTAAGTATGCGCGAAGGCGAGAAGTCAACGACACTGCTGAACCTGCGTACAGGGCTGCCTGATCGGGCAGACGGGATGAGCAAATGGGAATGCTCGCTTCTGGCTTCACACCCGAGGTGACCTCGGCGCGGCCGCGGGCGTCGCGGAGAGCGCCGAACCGCTCTGCCGGGTGGACGGGACCGGGACACTTCGTACGCACAAGCGTCCTCCGTCACCGCCCTGCCGGGAAAGAGCGGTCAAGCTGCTTGCGCCGTGCGCTGTGCCGTTCCGTCCAGTGCGTGGACCGTGATCGTTTCGGCGCCCCACCTCGCCGTTCTTCCGCAAACGAGGCCGAGTTCCGCGAGGTACGGATCGAGCCTCTGGATTCGGCCCCGGAGGGCGCGCAGCGTCATCAACCGCCCCGGCGAACCCAGGAGCCTGCGGATGTCATGGCAACAGACGGGGCCAGGGAGCGCGCAGAGTATCTCGAGCAGCAAGGACTGTGTGCGGAACGACGGAGCCACCCACCTGTCCTCGTGCCGCGCGGGCCGGGCTTTCACCGTCGACGTGGGCCTGATCCGCCGCAGCCAGCGCAGATCCGCATCAAGCCGCGCCGCCAGGACTCCCGGCAGCGCATCCCGGTCCAGGACGTTGACCGCCCCGGCGGCGAGGAGCCCAGCCGAGTTCCCCTCCTGCGCGGTCGACACGACCACGTGAGCGACGAGGGCCAGGGACCTTACGCACGACTCCAGTTCGCCGGGCGACCGCGGAGCCGCGCTGTCGAGAAGGATCAGCCGGCTGCGTCGGCCGTCACTCCCGCGGTCGACGGCCTGGCTCCACGTCAGCGGAACCAGTGCGTGACAAGAAGCACGCCGCAGCCTCGCCACCCATCCTTCATCCCTGTCGAGAGACACCACCGCGGCGTCGGCAGGACCCCCGGGCGCCCGGTCGAAGCCCATGCGGGACCTTGGCTCACCCATGGACGCGACCACCACGATTCCCCCTCCGCAGATTGCCCGACACACCCACCACCTGCCCGTGCCGATTCCGCGAGCAGTCTACTTACTTGTTAGGCATAGAAGGTCCTGCAAACTCATCCCTTACGGGCAAAGTGGTCGCCCTTGTGTGCGGTCACGCAGAACCAGGAGTCGATCGGTCGGCGTGCACATGGACCAAGACCGCCGACCAGATCCCCGACCGGATCTGCCGCTCCTGCTCACGCCTCTCGAAACCAGATCATTGGCTCTTGCCTCATCGGGCAACAAGAACCAGTCATACATGCCCAGTTGAGACTTCCGGCGCGGGACCCGGCCCGGCTCGGCGGGATACTGCGACGCAGCGCGCGTCCCGCCGTGCTCCAGCCCCCAATCACAGCGGAGGCATCCCGTGACTGACATCGATTCCCGGCTCACCGACGACATCCCCGCGCCCCACGAACTGGACCTCGGCCGCCCCCTCTACCGCCTCGATCCCCTCGGCCGGGACTTCCCTGCCGAGGGAAAGGCGCTCCAGGAGATGGGCCCGCTCGTCCCCGTGGAGCTCCCGGACCGCGTGACGGCGTGGGCGGTCACCCGGCGCAAGGTCGCCGACCAGTTGCTGACCCACCCCGACATGCGCAAGAACCCCCGGCACTGGCGCGCCTACCAGGACGGCCTCGTACCGGACACCTGGCCCCTGCTGCAGCTCCTCATCACTCCGACGATGCTCATCATGGACGGCGCCGACCACACCCGGCTGCGCAGGCCCATCCAGACCGCGTTCACCACGCGCCGTGTCGAGGCGCTGCGCCCGCGTATCGAGGAGATCGTCGACCAGCAGCTCGACGCGCTCGCGGCGGCCGGTCCAGGATCGGTCGTGGACCTGCGCGCCACCTTCGCCTTCCAGCTGCCGGTGACCGTGATCTGCGAGCTGTACGGCCTCGACGACCCGGAGGCCAGGCGTCAACTCGCCGTGGACAGCCTTCTGTTGCTGAGCAGCGCGACGCCGCCCGCTGAACGGCTGGCCGCGGAGGCCAGCATCTTCGGCATCATGGCCCAGCTGATCGCCACCAGGCGCAAGCAGCCCGGTACCGACCTCACCACGGCCCTCATCAAGGAGTTCGACGCCGGCGACATGTCGGAGGAGGAGCTGGCCGGAACGCTGTTCCTCATGCTCCTGGCCGGTCACGAGACCACGCAGGACCTGATCTGCAACGCGGTCCAGCGCCTGGCCGAACACCCCGACCAACTGGCGCGCGTCCTCGACGGCACCTCCGGGCAGGATCCGTGGCACGGCGTGGTGGAGGAGTCGCTCCGCTTCGATCCCCCCGCCGCCACGACCATGTTCCTGTACGCCGAGCGGGACGTCGACATCGAAGGTGTCACCCTCCGGGCCGGTGACCCCGTGCTCTTCTCCATCTCGGCGATCGGCCGCGACGACGACGTCTTCACCGACCCGGACACGTTCCTCCCGGACCGGCGAGGCGCCCACCAGCATCGCGCCTTCGGCCACGGCCCCCACCACTGCCTGGGCGCGCCCCTGGCCCGCCTGGAGGCGAGGGTCGCGCTGCCCGCCCTGTACGAGCGGTTCATCGTCACCCCCGCGGAACCACTGGGGGACATCGAGCGGGTGGGATCGCTGTCGACCAACGGCCCCGCCCGGCTGCCGGTGCGCCTCACCGCGCGGTCATGATCCGCGGGCTGCGCCTCTGCCGGCATCTGCGCCCGCAGCGTCACCGCCCCCGCTACGCCGTCGCACGTGGCTGTCCGTACCGGCACGACGTCTCCGTGCACCCGGGCCGCCACTGATCCGGTCTCGTCCGCGCCGCTTCCAGGTCCCGTCTGAACGGCCCGGGCCCGCGAACCGTACCCCTTGGTGGATCACCTGTGCGTGAATCACCTCTCGGTGGATCGCATACGACTCTGCGGAAGGGATTCCACATGACCAGCGCATCGCCCCAGCCCTCCCCCGGGCTCCCGGCCACGCCCGAGCGGGAAGGCCGTTCCACGGGACCGGCTCGCCGTACGGTCATAGCTGCCGCCGGGGCGGCCGGGCTCGCCGTCGCGCTGACCGCCTGCGGATCGGGCGACGACTCGAAGGGCTCCGGGGCCGCCGCGTCCGGCACGACGCTCGCCAAGACCTCCGACATCCCGGAGGGCGGGGGCAAGATCCTCGCGGACCAGGGCGTGGTGGTCACGCAGCCGACGGCCGGCACCTACAAGGCCTTCTCGTCGAAGTGCACCCACCAGGGGTGCGCGGTGAGCGGCATCACGAACGGCGTGATCACCTGCCCCTGTCACCACAGCGAGTTCTCGGTCGCGGACGGCAGCGTGAAGAAGGGGCCCGCGACCCAGCCGCTGCCCGCCGAGAAGATCACCGTCTCCGGCGACGAGATCAAGCTGGCCTGACGCCTGATCCGCCTCACGCTCGCCCGGGTGGCCGCTCGAAGCATCCGAGGATCTCGTCCGTGGTCGTGACCGTCGCGACCAGCGCGAGCGTGTTGCGGATCATCGCGGGGACGTAGTCGGCGGGCACCCCGGCGACGGCGTCCGCCGGGACGACGGCGGTGTAGCCCCGGTTGACGGCGTCGAACACCGCGTTGGGGACGGCCACGTTGACCGAGACCCCGGTGACGATCAGGGTGCGGCAGCCGAGGTTGCGCAGCAGGGCGTCGACCTCGGTGCCCTGGATCGGGGACAGGCCGTGCAGGCGTCGTACGACGAGATCCTCCTCGGTGACCTCGATGGGGCGCGCCACGCGAACCGCGGTGGTGCCGGTCAACTGCTGGACGGGGAGCCGTTCGGCGGCCCGGAACAGACGGGCGTTGCGGCCGGCGCCCCGGCCGTCCGGGCGGCGCTCGGCGACGGCGTGGATCACCTGCACCCCGCACTCGTGCGCGGCGGCGACCAGCCGTGCCACGTTGGCCAGGACGCCGGAGGAGCGGGCCTGTTGCGCGAGTTCGGGCAGCGCGCTCTGCGGCCCGACCACCCCCTGCTGGCACTCCACGGTGAGCAGGACGGTGCCGGCGGGCTCGAGGAGGTCCCCGAGTTCTTCGTACGACGGCATGGCGCCTCCGTTCACCGGGGTGCGGGGCGGCGAGCGTAGTCATACCGGCGTGGAAGGGGAAGGCGAGGGGACCGCGCCCCATTCCCTTTTCTGACGTGATGTCAGAGGATCGACGCGGTACGGACGTCTCTGGCGCGACGTGGGAGAAGAGGGATCCGCATGACCGTCACTCAGCAGCGCAGGGGCCGGAAGATCATGATGACGCCCGGCGAGCTGGACGCGTTCCTCGCCGCGCAGCGCACCTGCCGGGTCGCGACCGTCTCGGCGGACGGCGCGCCGCACGTCAGCGCGCTGTGGTTCACCTGGGACGGCACCTCGCTGTGGCTGTACTCGGTGGTGCGCAGCGCGCGTTGGGCGCAACTGCGCCGTGATCCCCGGGTGGCGGTGGTGGTCGACTCCGGCGAGGAGTACGGCCAGTTGCGCGGGGTCGAGCTGTCCGGGCGGGTGGAGTTCGTCGGCGAGGCACCGCGCACCGGCGAACTGTGCGCCGAACTCGACGCGCCCGAGGCGCTGTTCGCCCGCAAGAACTTCGACATGGACGAGATGCCGCACGACGGCCGGCACGCCTGGGCCCGGCTGACCCCGCAGAAGATCGTCTCCTGGGACTTCCGCAAGCTGGGCGGCTGACTCCGGCCACCCCGCAGCGCTCCGGCGAGGCCCGTCGGGCACTGCGGGGACGCCCCCGGGATGACCCGAGGGGCGTCGTCGGCGAACGCGGACGTCCCCCGTGTCGTTCATCGCTCGTCCGCTCCGCGCGCCCCGGACCGAGGCGCGCGGGCGGCACCGGCGGCACGTCCCGGCACTCAGCCGAGCCGCTGCGCCGACACCCGCAGCGCCTCGACCGCGGCGCGGATCGAGGGACGGCGGTCGGCGTCCGCGCGCCAGACGACGTAGACGTGCCGGCGCACCCGCTGCTTGAGCGGCACGAGGACCACACCCGGGGGCATCGGGGCGCGGCCCAGCAACGGGGCGATGCACACCCCCAGTCCGGAGGCCACCAGCACGAGTTGGGTGTGGGTCTCACCGGCGCGATGGCCGACGATCGGTTCGATGCCCTTCGAGCGCAGCGTGAACATGAGCCACTCGTGACAGAACTCGCCCTCGCCCCAGGTGATCCACTCGTCCTCCGCGAACTCGGTGAGGTCCACCTCGTCGCGGTCGGCGAACCGGTGCCCGAGCGGCAGGGCGACCTCCGCCGGGTCGTCCAGCAGCGGGGCCTTGACCAGGCCGTCGGGCACGGGCATCGGCTTGTTGTACCAGTCGAGGACGACCGCGAGATCGAGGTCGCCGCGCACGACCCCGGCGATGCCCTGCTCGGGTTCCAGTTCGCTGGAGCGCACGCGCAGGCCCGGGTGCTGGACGCGCAGGGCGGAGAGCGCGGCCGGGAACAGTCCGCGGGCGGCGGTCGGGAACGCCGCGACGCGGAGTTCGCCGACGACCTGGCCCCGTTGCGCCTCCAGGTCGGACTGGGCCAGCTCCACCTGGGAGAGGATGCGGGCCGCATGCTCGGACAGCAGCCGTCCGGCGTCCGTGAGCCGCACACCCCGGCCGTTCTTGGCGAGGAGCTGCTGGCCCACCTCCCGCTCCAGTTTGCCCAGCTGCTGCGAGACCGCGGACGTGGTGACGTGCAGCGCGTCGGCGGCGGCGCTGACCGAGCCGTGCCGGGCGAGGGCGTCCAGGGTGCGCAGGCGCTCGAGGTTCAACATGTAAGCGATCCTACGAGGTACTGGGCGAGAATTCTCGGTTGTGCTACGAGGTTGCATGCATCATCGTTGACCGCATGAGCACGGTCACCGCACCCCGTACCCAAGCCCCCGCCCCGGCCCGCCCCCGCGCCCGTCCCGACTGGCGGATCCGCTTCGGCATCCTGTCCCTGATCTGGGGCTTCAGCTTCCTGCTGATCAAGGTCGGCACCGAGGGATACGCGCCCTTCCAGGTCACCCTGGGGCGACTGGTGTTCGGTACGGCGGTACTGGCCGCGGCGATGGCCGTGAAGCGGGAGCGGCTGCCGCGCGGGGCACGCCTGTGGGGGCACATGGCGGTCGCCGCGTTCTTCCTGAACGCCCTGCCGTTCTCCCTCTTCGCCTACTCCGAGCTGACCATCCCGTCCACGCTGGCCGGCATCTGCAACGCCACCTCGCCGCTGTGGGGCATGGCCCTGAGCCTGGTCGCCCTCTCCGAGGACCGGCCGACCCGGGTGCGCGTCGCCGGCCTCGGCCTGGGCTTCCTCGGTGTCCTCACGGTCCTCGGCGCGTGGCAGGGCTTCCACGGGCTGGACGCCACGGGTACGGCGATGGCGCTGCTGGCGTCGCTCAGCTATCCGGTCGGGTGGATCTACGTGCGCCGCACGCTGGCCGGGTCCGGCAACTCACATCTGTCCATGACCGGCGCGCAGTTGCTTCTCGCGACGGTCCAACTCGCCGTGGTGACTCCGCTGTTCACCTCCTTCCCCGCCCGCTTCCCGCTCGTCCCGCTGCTCGCGATCGCCGCGCTGGGCGCCCTCGGGACCGGGCTCGCGGTGCTCGTCCAGTACGGGCTGGTCGCCGAAGTCGGCCCCACCACCGCACAGATGGTCACGTACTTCATCCCGGTCATCGCCACGGCGGCGGGCGTGGCGATCCTCGGGGAGTCGCTGCGCTGGACCACGCCGGTGGGCGCGGTGATCGTGCTCGCGGGGGCCGCACTCACCCAGGTCAGGAAGAAGGACTGAGGGGCGAGACGGGCACGCCCAAGGACACGAAAGGCGCCTGCGGGGGCGGGCGGCGGGCACCCGCGGGGGCTGCGACGGGGACGGCGCGTGCGAGTGCCGCGCGGCTCGTCAAGCCCACGCGGCGGGGACGGCGCGCGGGCGGGTGCCGCGCGGCTCATCACGCCCACGCGGCGGGACCGGACGCACACGGATCGCGGCGCCGTGCCACCTCGGTCGGCCACGCCCACTCGGCCCGGTGCGCCACGGCCTCTCACCCGTGCGCGTCCGGTCTCGCTTCGGCTCCGCTCCCTCAGCGGTAGGAACGGTCCGGGGACGGGCGTACCGCCGCCGCCACCGCCTCCGCCAGGGGCGCGATGTCCTGGTCCGTGACGGGCGAGATCGTGATGCGGATGCCCGGTGGGGTGTCGATGCGGAAGCGGGACCCGGGAGCCACGCCCCACCCCGACTGCAGCAGACGGGCGACCGCGGCCGTCTCGTCGGGGACCGGGACCCAGACGTTCATGCCGCTGTGGCCGTAGGCCGTGACTCCGCGCTCCGCGAGCGCGTCGATCAGGGCCCGCCGTCGTGTCCCGTACGCCGCCGCCACCGCGACCGTGTCCACCGCGCCGTCGGCCCACAGCCGGGCCACGGCGCGCTGGAGCAGGAGACTCACCCAGCCCGGTCCGAGCCGCTGGCGGCCGCGCACCCGGTCGACCGTGACGGAGTCGCCGGTGAGGACGGCGACACGCAGGTCGGGACCGTAGGCCTTGGAGGCGGAGCGGATCAGGGCCCAGTGCCGGGTGGCTCCCGCCAGGGGGTGCAGCGGGATATCGACGTTGGCGTGGCCGTGGTCGTCCTCGATCAGCACGGTCCCGGGGTGCTCACGCAGGACCGCGCGCAGGGCACGCGCGCGCGTCGCGCTCACCGAGGCGCCGGTCGGGTTCTGCGCGCGGTCGGTGACGATCAGGGCGCGCGCCCCGGCCTGAAGGGCGCGGCGCAGATCGTCGGGGAGCGGGCCGTCGTCGTCCAGCCCCACGGGGACCGGGCGCAGTCCGAGCGCGGGGACCAGATCCAGCACGCTGCCCCAGCCCGGGTCCTCGACGGCGACCGCGTCGCCCGGTCTGAGGTGGGCCGCGAGAACGCGCTCGACGGCGTCAAGGCAGCCCGAGGTGACGGTCAGCGGACCGTCCGGGACGCCGTCGGCGTCGAGTTCGGCACGGGCGATCCGGGCCAGGTCCGGGTCGATGGGGTCGGCGCCGTACAGGACCGGCGCCCGGTCCGCCCGTGCCGCCGAGGCGGCGAAGGCCTCGGCGAGGCTCGGCAGGAGGGCGGGGTCGGGGTTGCCGGTCGACAGGTCCCGCACCCCGGCGGGCACCTCCACGCGCAGTTCCTCGCGCCCCGTCGTGGCCGGCTTGGGCCTGACCCGGCTGCCGCGACGCCCGGCGGTCTCGATCACCCCACGTTCGCGCAGGGTGCGATAGGCGGCCGCGACCGTGTTGGGGTTCACCCCGAGCCGGGTCGCCAACTCCCGCATGGGAGGCAGCGGTTGGCCCGGCTCCAGCTCTCCGGTGCCGACCGCGCGCTCGACGCTGGCCGCGATCTCCGCTGCGCCACGTCCATGAATCGGGTATTCTCCTAGCACAAAGACAATTATGCACTAGTGCAATAGAGATCGTCCATGGAGGGGCCGTCATGCAGGGGACCGAGAAGGTGCCGGCGCAGTCCGCCGCGTACACACCGACCGACCGCACCGTGCCGACCCGGGCCGCACAGAAGGCGTCGTACGACAAGGAACTGGTGCACGCGATACTCGACGAGGGCTACGTCTGCCACCTCGGGTTCGTCCGCGACGGCGCACCGGTGGTGCTGCCGACGCTGTACGCCCGCGTCGGCGAGCGGCTCTACGTCCACGGGTCCACCGGTTCGCGCCCGCTGCTGATGGCGGGCCAGGGCGACCCGGGCCTGAAGGTGTGCCTGACGGTCACGCACGTCGACGGGCTGGTGCTGGCCCGCTCCGCCTTCCACCACTCGGTCAACTACCGCTCCGTGGTGGTGCACGGCATCGCCCACGACGTCACCGACCCAGAGGAGCGGCGGCAGGCCCTGGACGCCCTGGTGGACCAGGTCGTACCGGGCCGGGCCGCCGACTCCCGGCCCGCCAACAAGAAGGAACTGGCCGCCACCGCGGTGATCCGCCTCGACCTCGAGGAGGTCTCGGCGAAGACCCGCACCGGAGGCGCGCTCGACGAGCCCGAGGACCTCTCCCTGCCGCACTGGGCCGGCGTCGTCCCGCTCCGCACGGCCCATGACACCCCCGTCGCCAACGCCGATCTGACGCCCGGCGTCGAACTCCCGGACTACGTGAAGGCGCTGGCGTAGGGGGCACGGTCACACGGAGACCGGCTCCCGGCGCCCTGCCCCGCGGGCCTCGCTCACCGCGAGTCCGGCGACGGCGCCGAGCATGAGCAGGGTGCCGGTCACGGTGGCCGTCGTGAGGCGCTCACCGAGCAGACCGACCGCGAGCACGGCCGCGGTCACCGGCTCCAGCAACATGATCACGGAGACGGTCGCGGACCGTACGACCGCGGCGCCCGCGAAGTACAGGGCGTAGGCGAGGGCCGTCGGCACGGACGCGATGTAGAGAAGCAGCGCCAGCAGCCGCACGGGGTGGTCGGTGTGCGGGAACAGCCCCTCGCCCAGGGCGAGCGGGAGCAGGAACAGGGCGGTGACGCCGAAGGCCCAGATCGTGGTGTCGGAGGCGTCCACGCCGCCGTCGCGGCCCCACCACCGGGTCAGCAGGGTCATCGCGCTGTAGCCGGCCGCCGCCACGAGCGCGAAGAGCACGCCGGCCGGACGGACCGTGGCGGCCGAGCCGCCGAAGGTCAGCACGACCAGCCCGGCGAGCGCCCCGGCGACCGCGAGGACGCCGCCCGCGCCCAGCCGCTCCCCCAGGGTCAGCCGTGCGCCGAGCGCGATGAGGACGGGGCCCGCGCCGAGCGTGACCACGGTGGCCACGGCCAGCCCGGTCGACTCCACGGCCGCGAAGTAGGCCGTCTGGAACACCGCGAGACCGATACCGGTGGCGACGGCCTTCGCGACCCGGCGGCGCAGCGGTTCGGCCGTGGCCGGACGGGCCGGGCGGCGCAGCAGACGGCCGGCGAGCAGCAGGACGAGGCCGACGGCGCAGCGCCAGAAGGAGAGGGTGAAGGGGCCCATGTCGCCCGCCCGGTAGACCAGGGAGGCGGCGGCGCCCGCGGTTCCCCAGGTGGCACCGGTGACGATCAGGTAGAGCAGGCCACGCCCGACGGGCAGGCCGGAGACAGCGTTCGACACGAGGATTTCTCCGCAGAAGCGCACTGAGGAAGTGCGGAAGTGGAAGGGCGACCCGCTCGGCGGGGCGCGTGGACTTCATCTGCGGGCAGCACCGTCCCGCCCTGCGCCGGACAGCGCTGGGCGTGGACTCCCGGAGGCCCGCCTCAGGCGGCCGGGGGCGGAAGAACGAGCGTCGACGGCATGGTCAGCACCCTAGGCGGCCGTGCCGCGTGCGGACAACTCGCGCTCCGCTCCACCGGCCGCGACGGGTTCCGGGGAACCCTTGGCCGGCGCCGAGGACTGTGCGATGAAGGCGCCGACGAGGACGACCGCGCCGCCCGCGACCTGGGGCGCCGAGAGGTGCTCGCCGAGCAGCACCCAGGCCAGCACGGTCGCGATGACCGCCTCCAGGCAGGCGACGACACCCGCGACCTGCGGGGACAGCCTGCGTACCGACAGCACGCCGGTGACGTACGCGACGACCGTGGCGACGAGGACGATCCAGAGGATCAGCGCGAGCGCCGGGACCGCGGTGCCGTTCATGTGCGCGGAGCCCGCCAGCACCGACCAGTCCATGCTCCAGGGACGGGAGACGACGGTGAGCACGACGGCGCCGACCAGCAGCCCGTAGGCGATCACGCCGAGCGGGTCCGGCGCCTCGTCACCCGCGTCGCTGCCCTGGTCGGACAGGACGAAGTAGCCGACCTGGCAGCAGGCGGCACAGAACGCGAGCAGGAGGCCCAGCGCGTCGAAGCTCAGCCCCTTCCACACCTCCACGACACAGGCGAGTCCGCCGGCCGCGAGGACCACGCCGAGCGCGGCGGCCCGTGTCACCGGCCGGCGCTGCACGAACCGCACCCAGCCGAGCACCAGCGCGGGCGCGAAGTACTCCAGGAGCAGCGCCACACCGACGGGTATCCGGGAGATCGCGGCGAAGTAGCAGGCCTGGACACCGGCGACGGCGAGCAGTCCGAACCCGGCGAGCAGAGCCGGGCGGCGACGCACCAGGGAACGGTGCTTCACGGCCAGGGGCAGCATGACCACGGCGGCGCCCGCCACCCGCAACCACACCACGTGGAGCGGCTCCAGTCCCGCTTCTATCAGCGGCTTCGCCGCCACTCCCGACCCGCCGAAGGCCAGCGCCGACACCAGCGCCAGGCCGAGCCCGACGCCCTTGCCGCGGCTGCCCTGACTGCTCTCAGACATATGCACGGGCACATGATGACAGGCGATGACATGAGCGTCACTTCCCTTGACACCTGTCTCAGGGGATGGACGGGAGGGCGGCGGGCCGCACCGGGGACGGGGGCGCGTCAGGCGGGCGCGCTGCGGACGGTACACAGCCTGGTCCTGGACGGCGCGGGGTCCATAGGGTGCCCGGTCCGAGCGGTGCCCGGTCCGGGCGGTGCCCGACTGCGAAGTCGCCCCGTCCACGCCGTGGACGGCCCGGCGGACAGCCGGCTCAGCCCTGCCTCAGAGGGCGCCCCGCCGTCAGCAGGGCGCCCCGTCGTCAGCGAACTCCCCCGTGCCGGACGGGGCCACGGCGCGAAGGGCGGGTGTGGAGATGCCGGCCCGTTCGAGGACCTCGACGGCGCGCGACTGCGGGTCCGCGACGAGCGCGGCGAGCAGATCGGTGCCGGTGGCCTGGTGCTCACCGCGGTGCCGGGCGCGGTGGCGGGCGTCCCCCATCGCGGCCGCCGCGACGGGCGACCAGCCCCCGGTGTCCTTGGACTCGCCGCCGTGGCGGGCGGGACGGGGGACGACGGCGACTGCTCCGGAGCCCTCGACGCCGCTCTGCCAGCGCAGGCCGTAGCCGATGCTGCGCTGCACGAGGTAGCCGAGCAGGCGGGCGAGTTGGGCCGAGGTGCCGACGGCCGCACGGACCTGGGGATCGGACTCCAGAAGCGAGTGGAGCAGATGGGCGGTGTCGATCTGGCGGTCCCCGTCCCGCACGGCACGGCGGCGGGCACCGGCGACCACCGCCGCCAGCTCGGCACTGAGCCCGGCAGCGTCGTCCGCGCGGTCGTCCGCACGCGGGCCGCCCTCGTCACGGGCGGGCTGGTGGGCTATACGGGGTTGCACATCCTCTACCCCATCAACCCCGACGGGCCTTCACATCCGCGAGGGGAACCATTTGCGCGTCCCACACAGAGTGGACATCCCCGACCGGAATCTCATCCTTGAGGAGGAGATCAGGCCGGAATCTCCCCCAGGATCGCGCGCCGCCTTGCCAAGCGCCGCGAACGCAACCGCGTGCGCGTCCGCACACGTCCCTCATCAGTGTGGCGGACGGATGCGAGTGCTGGCTGGTGGCCCTGCCGGCGATCGACGGCAAGCAGTACGTGTACCGGGTGTACGCCCCGGAGGACCCACTGCTCGCCGATCTGTTCTGGGAGGCGTGGCACCGCCACGACGAGAGCGCCTTCCCGCGCGCGTGGGACCTGTTCGACGTGGCGGTGATACGTCGCGTCGGGGTGTGACACCCACCCCATCCGCCCGGCGACCCGACCGCACAGCATTCCTGACGGTTCATCAGTATTGAATGTTCGACGCCCTGCGGCTACGTTCCGCGACACCGTAGCCCGATACGAAGGGGTGGTCTCATGGCCGAAGTCAGCGCGGAGGCACGCATCGAGGCGCCGGCCGAGAAGGTGTGGACCCAGCTCACCGACTGGCCGTCGTACGGGGAGTGGAACGCGACCCATACCAGCTTCCCCGCGGGCGGTCCCGAGAATCTGGCGGTGGGCGGGACGTTCCAGGAGAACATGAAGCTGATGGGCTTTCCGGCGGAGGTCGACTGGACCATCGAGGAGCTGGAGCCGGCCCGGGTGTTCGCGATCCGGGGCAAGGGCCCGATGGCGGTGACCGTCGCCACCCGCTACACGCTCACCCCCGACGGCGACGCCACGTCGGTCCGCATCGACGGTGAGTTCACCGGCGCAGCGGTGTCGCTGATGGCGGGCAAGCTCAAGGACTCGGCGACGGCGGCCCTGAACGAGTCACTGCGCAAACTGGGCGGCCTGGTCACCTGAGCCGGGACACGGGAAGGCGCCCCGCCGAACTCCACGGGGCGCCTTCCCGGCCGTACGGCCTCGACGCTCGCGCCGTACGACCTCGATCCTCCTCGATCCTCGTCAATCCTCGTCGGCGAGGATGAGGTACAGCTTCTTGCGGGCGTCGTTGATGACGGCCAGCGCCTTGTCGCGCTGCTCCTTGGTACCGGTCTTCCAGACCTGCCCGAAGGCCTCCATCAGACCGAAGCCGGCCTGGCGGATCTCGCCGAGGGCCTCCCAGTCGACCCCGCGCGAGGCCTCCTCCCAGGGGGCGTCCGGCCCCTCCTCGGCGGCACTGCGACCGCTCTCGGTGAGGGCGAACAGCTTCTTGCCACCCTCGGTCTCGCTGACGATCAGACCCTCGTCCTCCAGCAGCTGCAGGGTCGGGTAGACCGAGCCGGGGCTCGGCCGCCACGCACCGCCACTGCGCTCGGCGATCTCCTGGATCATCTCGTAGCCGTGCATCGGCCGGTCCTTGAGCAGGGCGAGGATCGAGGCCCGCACATCACCGCGCCGCGCCCTTCCCCTCGGTCCACCGCGCCCTCGAGGACCCCAGGGACCCGGTCCGAAGCCCGGCCCGCCGAACCCGGGCCCACCCGGCCCACCCGGCCCGAAGGGACCGAAGGCGGCCCGGCGCCCCTCGAACGCACCGAAACCACCGAAACCACCCCGGCCGCGCCCACCCGGGCCGTCCTGACCATGTCCACGTTCGAATCCGTGGTTACGCATCCCGATCACTCCATTCCATCGCTGAACTGTCACGTACTACTCGCGTGTCTTACGCGATACCTCAACGATATATCGGAACCGATCGCGTGACAATCCCCTTCTCGAAGAGGGGAAACGGCGGGAGGTAGAGAAGGGAGGAGAGAAGCGGGGGTGCGCGTCGCCGAGCCGGTGGCCGTGCAGGTCAGCCGGCCAGGTCGGCCGCCTTCAGCGGGCATCCGGTGCCGACGCGGGAGGTGAGGTCGGCGCGGAGGGCGGCCAGTTCGGCCATGCGCTGGTCGATGATCCGGATCTTCTCCGCGAACAGTGCGGACAGGACCTCGGCGCTGTCGGGGGCCTCGCGCAGGTCTGCGCCGATCCGGGCGATCTCCGCGAGCGTGAAGCCGAGGCGCTGCGCGGTGCGGACGTAGTGGAGCCAGATCACCGTCTCGGGCGCGAAGTCGCGGTAGCCATTGGGCAGCCGTCTGCCCTCGATCAGCCCGATCCGCTCTTGAAGTGCTCTCCCGGCTGAAGGACTCCGTTGGAAAATGAGCAAACGGGCGGCGTCGGCTTGCTGGGGTCGGCATGATCGTTCTGTTCGTCGGAGCGAGGGGTGGGCTGAG